>DISR01000061.1:341-64252 GCA_002421825.1 Thiobacillus sp. UBA6205
GTTCATCGCCAGCGGCGCCTTCCATTTGTCGCGCCCGTCCGACCTCATCCCCGAACTGCAAGGACGGCTGCCCATCCGCGTGGAACTGGGCCCGCTGTCGGTGGAGGACTTCGAGCGCATCCTCACCAGCACCGATGCCTGCCTGTCCCGGCAATACCAGGCTTTGCTGCAAACCGAGGGGGTTACGCTCGACTTCGGCGCCGACGGCATCCGCCGCATCGCCGAGATCGCCCATCAAGTCAACGAAAAAACCGAGAATATCGGCGCGCGCCGCCTGCACACCGTGATGGAGCGCCTGCTCGAGGAAATCTCCTTCGAGGCCGCCAAGCGCGAAGGCCAGACCGTGACCATTGATGCCGACTACGTCAACGAGCGGCTGAACACGCTGGCGGCGGACGAGGATCTTAGCCGCTACGTCTTGTAAAAGTGAAGGGGGAAGGGGGGCCCACCCGGCGCTTCGCGCCACCCTCCCTGCCGGGAGGGTTTTACCCTTCCCCCTTGAGCGCCGCAGGCGCGGTCCCTTCCCCCTTCACTATCAAATAAACTGCCGCTATAAGCTCATAAAACCTCTCTAGGCTTGGCGCTGCGCCGGCGCGGTAAACTTGCGGGCTCATAGGAAATACAGCCCGGAGATGATGATCATGGCCACCCGCGAAACCCTCAGCCCCAAAGAATCCGCATGCAGCAGCGGCGCCGACTATGCCGCGCTGGCATTGGAAGCCCTGCAGGAACCTGCTGACGCCGCCTATGCCAAGGAACTCGTCGACCGCGTCGCCGACGACTGCCAGTTCACCAAGGACCTCGCCGCCGTCGCCATCGTCTACAAGCAGTTGGGCGACCAGGCGCGTGCCGAGGAGCTTTTGCAGACCGCTGAAGACTACTGCATGTCCGGCGAGGAGCAGGTCTATCTCGCCGAAGGCAAGATGAAGGTGCTGGGCGACCAGGCCGGCGCCGAGGCCGCGCTGGATCAGGCGCTGAAGGAAACCAACAACCTCGACCCACTCATCGAACTGGGCCGCCAGGCCGCCAGCATGCTGGGCAACAGCGCCTTCGCCAAGAAAGTCTACGAGAAGGCCGAAGGCAAGATCGCCCGCGCCGTGGAATACGCCAAGCTTGCCGCCGCCGCGGTCGAGCACCTCAAGGACAAGGATTACGCCGGCGCCATCCTGGAAAAGGCCGCCGGCAAGCTCACCAATGTCGCCGACCTCCTGTCGCTGGCGGGCGAGACCGCCAAGACGCTGGGCGATCCGGCCAAGGCCAAGACCCTGTACCAGCGCGCGCTGGACGGCGCCGCCGATTTCAACGCGGTGAAGAGCCTGCTCGACGCCGCCCGCGCCATCGGCGAAACCGAATTCATGCAAGCTGTGCTGAAAAAGGGCGGCGAACTCGCTACCGCCACCGAGCAGTTCATCGACCTGGCGCGCGGCCTGAAGTCCACCGGCGACGCGGCGGGCGCAGCCAGCCTCATGGATCAGGCCGAGAACGCCGTGGCCTCCCTGGATGAAATGAGCAAGGTGGTGGAAGCCGCCAAGACCGATTTCACCGACGATGCCGGGCGCTTGGCCCGTGTGCAGGCCAAGTACGAAAAGCGCGCCGCAAACCAGGCCAAATACGTGGAATTCGGCAAGCAGGAAGACCTCGCCGACACCCCCAAGAAACTGTTCACCCTGGCCGACCAGGTCATGGCGGAACTCGAAGACCCGTTCTATGCCGCCAAGCTGCTGGGCAAGGTGGAAGCCATGCTGGACGAAGGCGACTACCAGTTCCTGCGCTACCGCCCCCTGATCCTGGCCGTGGACAAGCACGTCAGCGACGCCGCCTGGGTCGCGCGCATGCTCGACGGCGCCGCCGCCAAATCCGGTGATTTCGTGTGGTTCAAGGAAGTCGTCAAGACCGCAGCCACCGCGCTGAAGAACAAGGAACTGGGCCGCGAGAAGGCGCGCGCCTACGTGCAGCAGCGCGAGGCCTCCATCAAGTCCGATCCCGACGCCGGCGTGTACGACTACACCAAGCTCGCCGAACTGGTCATCGCCGACATCGGCGACACCGCCTGGGGCGCGCAGTTGCTTGGCGAAGCCAAGGCCAGGGCCAAGGACCATTATGCGCTGGCCCACGTCGCCTCGCTCATGGCCAAGGGCGGCGATGCCGCCGGCGCCGAGGCGACCCTGATGCAGGCTGCCCAATCCTGCGGCAGTGCCGACGGCTGCATCCAGCTGGTGACCCGCGTGAAGAACGCCGGTTTCGACGCCGTCCTCGTGCGCAAGGTCTACGAGGCCTGCGGTGCCACGCTCGCAAGCCCCGCAGACAAGCTGCGCTGGGCGGAAGGCATCGTCGACGAGCTCAAGGACAAGGCCTGGGCGAGCGAAGCCTATGCCGCAATCGAGGGCCTGTTCAGCGGAGAAGCCAGAGCGCGCTTCGACATTTCGCGCATGAACCGCGTGGGCGACGAGTTCTATCCCTACCGCAAACATGCGGCCTGACGGCCCGGCATGCGGCATCATGTCGCATTGCCTGGAACGCGGCCTGCGTCCATTATTGCCTTGTGCATGAACAGCGTCATGCACCCCTTCCTTGACATGTCCGCCCGCAAGGCGGACATTTTTTTCGGAGAACCGCCGATGAGAATGCCTGCCCTGCTCCTTGCCGTGCTGCTCGCCAGCCCCGCGCTGGCCGCCGACATCAAAGTTGAAAACGCCTGGATACGCGAGCCCGCACCGGGCCAGGCCGTGCTGGGCGGATTCATGGATCTCACCAGCAATCAGGATGCCAGCCTGGTTCAGGCTGAAAGTCCGGCAGTGGCCAAGATCGAGCTGCATGAAATGAAAATGCAGGGAGACGTCATGCAGATGCGCGAAGTCAAGGCCATCGAACTGCCCAAGGGCAAGACCGTCAAGCTCGAGCCCGGCGGCCTGCATCTCATGCTCTTCCAGCCCAAGAAGCCGCTCAGGGCCGGCGACAAGGTGCCCTTTACGCTTACCGTCAAAAGCAGCGGCAAAATCGAAAAGCTCAATGCCACGGCGGAGGTCCGCTCCATGACCCCGCCCGTGCATGCCCCGATGCCCAGTCACGCTCACGCCCACTAGATCTCGCCCGTCCGGGCGAAGCGGGCCGGGAAAAAACAGCGCACCTGTCGGTGCGCTGTTTTTTTGTGCGCCCGCTCATTCGCTTGCATGGGGTTTCAAATAATTGAGATAAGATTGTCGCCACCAGCCGTATTGCCTGCCGGCGGCCTGGCGACATCGCCAGCCTCGCCCATATAACGGTTAATCGGCAGCAAACACCTCGACAAAAATCATGGCAATGAAAAACTCGCCTGGCGGAGACACGACGACTACTGCTGCAGCCAGCCCGGCCGAAGGCCATCGCCGGCACGATCCCTTACTGGAATGCCTGGTGGCGCTGACCCGATTGCACGGGCAGCCGCGCTCGCACGACGCCCTCACCGCCGGACTGCCGCTGGTCGACAACCGCCTCACCCCCTCCCTGTTCGCGCGTGCCGCGCGCCGCGCAGGACTCGCCAGCAAGCTTACCCGCCGCGCCATCGACAAAATCAATCCTGCACTGCTGCCTGCGGTGCTGCTCATGAAGGATCACAACGCCTGCCTGCTGGTCGGCTGGGAAAACGGCGGCAAAACCGCGCGGGTCATCCTGCCGGAACTGAACGAATCCGCCGTCAGCATGCCGCTGGGCGAGCTCGAAGCCGGCTACGACGGCATGGCGATCCTGGCCCACCCCCAGTACCACTTTGATTCGCGCGCACCCGAAGTCGGCAAGGTGCGGAACCGCCACTGGTTCTGGGGCGCGATGCTGGAAAATCTGCCGGTGTACCGCGATGTGCTGATGGCGGCGGCACTGATCAACGTGTTCGCGCTGGCATTGCCGCTGTTCACCATGAACGTGTACGACCGCGTGGTGCCCAACCAGGCGGTGGAAACCCTGTGGATGCTGGCCATCGGCCTGGCCATCATCCTTGCTGCCGATTTTGGGCTGCGCGTCATGCGCGGGTATTTCATCGACCTCGCGGGCAAGCGGGTGGATGTCGACCTGTCCACCCGCATCATGGAACACGTGCTCGGCATCCGCCTGGAAAACCGGCCCGTCTCGGTGGGCTCCTTCGCCGCCAACCTGCGTTCCTTCGAAGTGGTGCGCGATTTCATCACCTCGGCCACAGTCGTTGCGCTCATCGACCTGCCGTTTGCCATCCTGTTCATCGCAGTCATGGCCTGGATCGACTGGCCCATGCTCATCCCGCCGCTGATCGGCATGCTGGTCGTTGGGAGCTACGGCTTCCTCATCCAGGGCAAGATGCACGAACTGGCGGAGTCCACCTACCGCGCCGGCGCCATGCGCAATGCCGGCCTGGTGGAAAGTCTGGTGGGCCTGGAAACCGTCAAGGCCATCGGCGCCGAAGGCCCGATGCAGCGCAAATGGGAGCGCAGCGCGATCTACCTGGCCAAGGTTTCCGCGCAGTTGCGCCTTCTGGCGGCAACCAGCATCAACAGCGCGATGTGGATGCAGCAGTTGGTCACCCTGAGCGTGCTCGTCATCGGCGTCTACCGCATCGGCAATGCCGAGCTGTCCATGGGCGGGCTCATCGCCTGCACCATGCTGGCCTCTCGCGCCATGGCCCCGTTCGGCCAGGTGGCGGGATTGCTGACCAATTATCACAACGCCACCACGGCACTGGATTCGCTCAACGGCGTCATGGACAAGGGCGTGGAACGCCCGATGGACGCCCAGTTCGTCAGCCGGCCGCATTTCAGGGGCGACATCGAATTCAAGGAAGTCGGCTTCGCCTATCCGGGCAGCGAACTCGAATCCCTGCGCAACGTTTCGCTGCGCATCAAGGCAGGGGAAAAGGTGGGCATCATCGGCCGCGTCGGCTCGGGAAAATCGACCCTGCTCAAGCTCATCCTTGGCCTGTATCAGCCGAGTTCCGGCGCGGTGCGCGTGGACGGCGTCGACATCCGCCAGCTTGACCCCGCGGAACTGCGCCGCAACATCGGCTACATCCCACAGGACGGCGTGCTGTTCTTCGGCAGCCTGCGCGAAAACATCGCCCTGGCGGCGCCGGTAGTATCCGATGCCCAGCTTCTGGCCGCGGCCGACATCGGCGGGCTTTCCGACATGATCAACACCCATCCGCGCGGCTTCGACATGCTCATCGGCGAGCGCGGCGAATCGCTGTCCGGCGGGCAGCGCCAGGGCGTAGCCATCGCGCGCGGCCTCATCAACGAACCCCCCATCGTGCTGCTGGACGAACCCACCAGTTCCATGGACCACAGCAGCGAAGAGCTCGTCAAAGCCAAGATGCGCCAGTTCTGCGCGCATCGTACTTTGCTCATCGTCACCCATCGCACCAGCCTGCTCGACCTGGTCGACCGCCTGATCGTGCTGGACAACGGCAGAATCGTCGCCGACGGCCCGAAAGAACGCGTGGTGGAGGCGCTCAAGCAGGGTCGCATCGAGAAAGCCTCATGAAGACGCGTGCGGAAAAAATCATGGACGGTCTCAGCGCCGCCAACGAGAAGCGCTTCGGGCGCGACTTCATCGACCGCCTGTTTGCGCGCTGGATTCCGGAAAAAACCGACGAGGACCTGGACTGGGCCGCCGATGTCGAATGGGCGCAAATCCGGCAGGAACCCTTGCGCGCGCGCGCGGTGCTGCGCTGGATAGGCATCACGCTGCTCATCCTTTTGTTGTGGGCCACGTTTGCCAAGGTCGACGAAGTGACGCGCGGCGGCGCCAAGGTCACGCCATCCAAGCAAGTGCAGGTAATCCAGTCGGTGGACGGCGGCATCGTCTCGGAAATCCTGGTGCACGAAGGCCAGATCGTGGAGCCGGGTCAACTGCTGTTCAGGATCGACGAAACCCGCTTCGTTTCCTCGCTGGCGGAAAACCGCGCCCAGTACCTCGCCCTGCTCGCCAAGGCAGCGCGTTTGCGTGCGTTGGCCGAGGGCCGCGGATTCGTGGTGCCGCCTGAGGTCGGGAAAGAATCCCCCGCCCTGGCCGCACAGGAACTGAATCTCTACAACTCGCGGCGCATCGAACTCGAAACCCAGCTCAGCATCGCGCGCCAGCAATATGCGCAGCGCAGCCAGGAGTTGAACGAGATCAAAGTACGACGCGACCAGGCCGCCCAGGGCTATGACCTGACCGCCAGGGAACTCGCCGTCACCAAGCCGCTGGTCGGCGCAGGCGCGGTATCCGAAGTGGAAATGCTGCGCCTGGAACGCGACGTGTCGCGTTACCGCGGCGAGCGCGACCAGGCGGCAGCGCAGATCATCCGCGTGCAGTCCGCCATCGCCGAAGCCTCGCGCAAAATCCAGGAAGTGGAGATCAGCTTCCGCAATGAAGCCCGCGTGGAACTCGCCGACGTCATGGGCAAGCTGGGCAGCCTGTCCGCCGGCAGCTCGGCGCTGTCCGACCGGGTCAAGCACGCCGCCGTGAAATCGCCGGTCAAGGGCATCGTCAAGCGCCTTCTGGTCACCACCGTGGGCGGCGTGGTGCAGCCCGCGACCGAAATCGCCGAAATCGTTCCGCTCGAGGACGTCCTGTTGCTGGAGGTGCGCATCTCGCCGCGCGACATCGCTTTCCTCCATCCCGGCCAGAAGGCGGTGGTGCGTTTCAGCGCGTACGACTTCGCCGTCTACGGCAGCCTGGATGCCGTGGTCGACCACATCGGCGCCGACACGGTCACCGACGACGAAGGCAATTCCTTTTATCTGGTACGCGTACGCACTTTGAAATCCAGCCTGGGCGAGAACCTGCCCATCATCCCCGGCATGGTGGCGGAAGTCGACATCATGACCGGCAAGAAAACCGTGCTCTCCTATCTGCTGAAACCTATACTGAGAGCTCATGCCCATGCATTGACAGAGCGCTAGCACATCCGGATATTAGGAACGCAGAACATGAAGCAGCACATTTTCCTGACCCGCCGCCCCGAAACCCTGCCCACCTGGAATGCGGCTTTCCCCAATGCGCGGCTGATGCCCTACCCCACCTCCGACTCAGCGCTGGCCAAGTCCGGCGAAGCCATCATCTGGCTGCACATTGCCGGCGACAAGCCCGACCCGGCCTTGCTGGTCCAGGAATCCGCCCTGGCGGCGCCAGGCTGCGCCGTCGTCGTGCTTTCCAACGTGCCCAGTGACGAAGAAGGCCTGGCCGTGCTGGAGGCAGGCGCCGTCGGCTATACCAATTCGCTGGCCGTGCCGGAAGTCTTGCGCCAGGTTGCCGCCGTGGTCGAAAACGGCGGACTCTGGGTTGGGCCCAGCCTGATGCAGCGCCTCATTGCGGGCATGGCCACGCGTTCCGGCCAGATTAACAATGGCCAGCTGGGCAAGCTCAGCGCACGCGAGCGGGAAGTCGCCCTCGCCGTCGCCGGCGGCGCCTCCAACAAGGAAATCGCTCGCCGCCTGCAAATCAGCGAACGCACCGTCAAGGCGCACCTCACCGCCGCCTTCGAGCGCCTCGGCGTGCGCGACCGACTGCAGCTATCCCTGCTCATCAACGGTTTGCCCAGCCCCGCCGCCGAGTTCCAGAAGACCGTCCATTAAGGCAAAGCCCTTGCGGCGGGGCGCAATTGATTTGGCCTACCTGCCCTTTGGTTCAATGGCAGTTTCCTCCGCGGGTATTAACCTAGATTTAGGTAAACTTCATGCCCGGGTTCGGGCCGCAACGTTCAAGCCAGAGGAAGGTGAAAACCATGAGCACAGCCAGCCAATCCCAAGTCGTCGCAACCGTCATTTCCGTAACCGGTGTGGCCTTCGCCCGCAATGCCGATGGCGCCGTGCGCCGCCTGGCTGCCGGCGACAGCATCCTGGAAGGCGAAACCGTATTCACCCTGGCCGGCGGCGAAGTCGAGCTGGCCTTTGCCGACGGCCACCATGCCACCATCCTCGCTTCCGAGTCCTACCTGATCGGGCCAGAAGCCATGGTCGCCACCAGCCCTGACGCTGGCGAAGCCGCCATTACGGCTGCCGGCGAGGTCGGCCGGGTCATCACCGCGCTGGAAGAAGGCGGCGACATCCTCGAAGGCCTGGAAGCCCCTGCCGCCGGCGGTGCCGGCGAAGACAGCGGCAACGACTTCGTGCGACTGCTGCGCATCGTCGAACCGGTCACGCCGGTCGACTATGAATACCCGCTCAACGCGGTCGGTCCCATCGAAGCGCCCGAAGGCGACGTGATTCCGGAAGAAGGGGAAAATGGCTTGCCGAGCGCAGGCGAAGCGGAAGCCACGGTGGATGACGATGGCATTGGCGGCAACACGGCTGTCGGCGCAGGCGATTGGGTCGATACCAACCTTGATCTCGACAACGACGAAGCCACCTTCAGCGGCGTGCTCCCCCACGACTTCGGCTCGGACGGCCCCGGCGAAATCAACCTGGCCGCCATGAATGGCCTGACTGCTGCAGTCGGCACCGAAACCGTCACCTTTGCCTGGAACGATGGCACCGACACCCTGACCGCCACCGTCACCGGCGGCGATCGCAATGGCACGCCCCTGTTTGACGTGGAGGTCAATCCCGCCACCGGCGAGTACACCGTCACCCTGCTGGATAATGTTCTGCACGAAAGCCTCGACGGCCTGGCCGGCGACGACGAAGAAAACGACGCCTCCGTCGTGCTGACCTACAACGTCGTCGACGGCAATGGCGACGTGGAGACCGGCAGCCTGACCATCAACCTGGACGACGACGTTCCCCTGGCCGACATCGATGATGGCCGCGGCAGCGTCACCGTTGACGAGACTGCCGGTGTGGATGCCGAAGACGACGACACCACCGACACCACCGTCAGCAGCCTTTTCTCCGGCTTGGCCGGCGTGTCTTCCGACATGGAGCAGTATGCCCAGAGCGCCTCCAGCCTGGTCAACATCGGCGGCATCTCCATCGGCGCTGACGAAGTGGCCGAAGAGGGCGCCACCACCGTGCTGTCGCTCGCCGTCAACGGCGGCAACGGCACCGACTCCGGCCTGGAGACCACCGGCGGCACCCAGATCTTCCTGTACAAGGAAGGCGACCTCATCGTCGGCCGCATCGGCAACGAAGTCGGCGACGGCACCGACACCGCCAACAGCAGCGGCACCATCGCCTTCGCCATCGCCATCGGCCAGGACGGCAACGTCAGCGTGGCCCAGTACGCCTCGGTCACCAACCCGACCGGCGGTGCCAGCCATGACGAAACCGCCAGCCTCACCGGCAAGGTCAATGCCGTGGTGACCGTCACCGACGGCGACAGCGATACCGCCACCGATTCGGTGGCCATCGGCGACCAGATCCTGTTCAGCGACGACGGCCCCACCGCCGACATCACCGACACCCAGGGCGGCGTCACCATCGACGAGAGCCCCAGCAACCAGGACAACGATACCGACGATGCCGCCGTCGCCGCGCTCTTCTCCGGCCTCACCGGCGTGTCCGGCGACATGACCGAGTTCGCCAAGAGCGCTTCCAGCCTGGTCGACACCAGCGGCTCGGCAACCGGCGAGGATGAAGAGGGCGCCACCACCGTGCTGTCGCTCGCCGTCAACGGCGGCAACGGCACCGACTCCGGCCTGGAGACCACCGGCGGCACCCAGATCTTCCTGTACAAGGAAGGCGACCTCATCGTCGGCCGCATCGGCAACGAAGTCGGCGACGGCACCGACACCGCCAACAGCAGCGGCACCATCGCCTTCGCCATCGCCATCGGCCAGGACGGCAACGTCAGCGTGGCCCAGTACGCCTCGGTCACCAACCCGACTGCCGGCGACGGCAGCGGCGGCACTTATGACGAAACCGCCAGCCTCACCGGCAAGGTCAATGCCGTGGTGACCGTCACCGACGGCGACAGCGATACCGCCACCGATTCGGTGGCCATCGGCGACCAGATCCTGTTCAGCGACGACGGCCCCACCGCCGTGGATGAAACCACGCAGGAGATCTTCGAAGGCTTCACCACCACGACCGATGCCCTGGTCGGCACGGTGGATGTCCCTGCCAGCCAAAACAGCAGCAACTTCATCTACATCACCACCCTCAATGGTCTGACGGGTGGCGACACGATGAATGTCACTTGGGATACCAACACGAACATCAATTGGGAGTTGCGTGCGGCGGACGGCGTCACGGTAGTGGCTTCGGGAGCCGACAATGGCAGCTCCCTATCGACCACACTCGGCAACTTGCTTGCCACCGGCGACTACCAACTGTGGATCGACGCCACCAACAAGGCCCTGACCGTCACCAATGTCACCTTCGAGCATGACGTCACTTCGTCGCTGGGCGGCAATGTGCTGGCCAATGGCGACTCGTTCGGCGAGGACGAGGAAGGCGGCATGGTAAGCGCCATCGCCAGCAACAATGTACCGGCCAATACCGACAGCACCGCTGACGGCAGCGGCAACTACACCGTAACCGGGCAATACGGCACCCTTACCATCAACCAGGATGGCACCTACACCTACACCGCCTTCGCGGATGCGGTGCCGGATGGCGACCCGGACGGCAAGGTAACCGATTCGTTCACCTACACCATCATGGATGGCGACGGCGACACGGATACCGCAACATTGGCCTTCGATGTCCTGGATGTGCCGGATGTCGTGCCGAGTGCCGCCTTCTTCACCATGAACACCAGCAATACCGGCGGCGGCGGCGACACCGGCTTCCAGCAGTTCAAGATCTCGATCACCGACGGCAATGTCGCGGCGCTGAGTCAGACCGTGGAAGTCGCCAACGAGGAAGGCCAGCAGGACTTCTTCGTCACCATGGGCGGCGACGTGGTGTTCCAGAACAACACCCAGTACGCCGTCACGCTCGAGCATATCAGCGGCTCGGCCCACCTCAACTTCACCGATTTCTCCATCACGGACAAGTTTGGCAACACCGTGACCCTGAACGCCGGGGGTGGTAGCGACAACGTCACCCTCACCGGCGACGAGGGCAGCAGCTACGACGGGGTGGTCTACATTGTCTCGGTGGACGGCGGCGGCAACACCTCGGTATCCACCCCGGTTGGCTATGACATCAACAGCGTCGGCGGCGACGATGTCCTCGTACTCGGGACACCCACCGGCCAGCTCGATTTCAGCCTGGACATGGACGACCTGCCGATCGGCACCGCCATGAATGACATCGACCTGTTCGGCAATGATGGGGATGCGATCGACCGGATCAGCATCTCCGGGGTCGGAACACAGGAAGACAACACCCTCACGCTTTCCGCCCAGGATGTGCTCGACCTGGTCGATAACGACGACTACAACCTGTGGATCAGCGGTGATGCCGGCGATGCGGTCATCCTGTCGGACGCCGCCAGCTGGACGCAAGGCGCCACCAATGTGGCAGGGCCGGATGGCAACACTTACACGGCCTACACCGCCACCATCGACGCCACGCTGGTAACGCTGTACGTGGAAAACGAGGTCACCCAGCCCATGCCTTGAGCGTCGTCCAGGGCAGGCAAGAAGCGGGCTTCATGCCCGCTTTTTTCTTGGCAAAAACCAGCCTGCCATTTTCCGGCTGGAAGCCTTGCGTAAACCTCGCAAAAGCGGGTAATTTAGGCTTCACGACTCATGCCTCCGCCGGGGAAACTTGAATGCCATATGTACAACGCAATAAAGCGGGCCAGATCACTGCGGTATCGGCGGAAAAAACCGCGAAATCCGCCGAATGGCTCGAATTGGATGCGCCTGAACTGAAGGAATATCTGCTCAACTTTGCCGGCGCGGCGCACCCCCCCGAAGTCGCCAACGCCCTGGAGGAGTCCGACCAGGCCCTGATCCGCGTGGTGGACGACCTGGTGAACGTGCTGGTGGAGCACAACCTGATGCGCTTTACCGACCTGCCCGAGGCGGCGCAGAAAAAACTGCTGGAGCGCCGTTCGCTGCGCGAATCGCTGACGGCCTTGAAGCTGCTGGGCGACGACGACCACGGATTGATCTAGCTGACGGTTCGTAGCACGGCCCGCCGGAATGGCCGGCTACGACACGGCCGGCCCGGTCACGCCGTCGAAGCCCAGCCCCGGCAGCACGGCCAGTTCTTCCGGGCTGCGCACGCCTTCGGCGATCACCGAAACTCCGATGGAGTGCGCCATCTTGCACACCCCCTTGAGGAATTCCTGGTTGCCGGCATTGAGATGGATGTCGTGGATGAAACTGCCGTCCACCTTCAGGTAATCCAGCCCCAGGTCGGACAATTTGGCGATTTCGCCAAAACGATGGCCGAAATGCTCGATGCCTACCTGACAGCCCAATTTCTTGAGTGTGCGGCAAAGATCGCGGAAAGCCTCCAGTTGCCGGAACACGCCCTGCTCGGCAACTTCGATCCACAAATGCTTGCACAAAGCCGGCTGCCCTTCCAGGAGGCCGACCAGCCTGTTGTGGAAGCCCCAGTCGGCGACGCTGTCGGCAGACAGGTTGACCGCGACATCGCCGCGCCCGGTTCTGAGGCCGTTCAGCGCCAGGTGCATGACCTGCAAGTCCAGATCGGCCGTAAGCTTCAGGCGCTCTGCCATGGGCATGAAATCACCGGCCGGCAGCCAGGGCCCGTTCGTTTGAGCCTGCAGCCGGATGACGCTTTCCTGGTGGATGGCCGCGCCGCCCACGGACAGCACCGGAAAGCCGGCGAGTTTCAGGCGCTGCTCGGACAGGGCATTGGCCAACAGCTTGCGCCAGCCCTCGCCGGAAGTCGCCAGCGGCGCCGCACCCGTGTGCCTGCTGGCAAAGGTTTCGTTCGGACCCTTGCCCTCGGCGATGGCCAGCGCGCTGTCGGCATTGGCCAGCAGCGTATCCATCGGTTCGCCGCGCTGGTAGCCCACCACGGCAAGATGGAACAACTCTCCCAGTTCGGGGTAGGCGTCAGCCACCCGGTGCATGGCCTGGGCAAGGTTGTCGGCCAGAAGCGGGGGGGCGTCCGCGCCGGGCGCCAGCAGGGCGAAATCCGAACCGCGCACCCGCGCGGCCAGCCAGTTGTTCTGGGCAGCGCTGGTTTCATTCAGCAGCCTGGCCACCAGTTGCAGCAGGCCGTCGGCTCTGGCGTGACCGAGTCTGGCGTTGATATCGTTGAGGTCAGCGAGCCGTATGATCGCCAGCAGGCCGAAAGCCGAGCCTTCCTCTCCGCTCAGCGCCTCGCGCAGGGAACCAATGAAGAATTCCCGATTGGGCAGGCCGGTCACACTGTCGTGGTTGACCTGCTGGCGCAGCGACTCGAGTCGCGCGGCCTCGTCGGCGAACATCTGCTTGACGCGTGCGACCATGTCGTTCATGGCCCGCACCACGCTGCGCAGTTCAGGCACCTTGGGCAGTTCCACCGTAATGAACTGGCGCCGGGTGATGGCATTGGCCTGCTCGACAACATGATCCAGCGGCCGGGTGATGAAGCGCAACATGAACGTGCCGATCAGCCCCGCAACCAGGCCGCCCACCAGGAACCAGATCGATAGTTCGAGGGTGCCCCTCCAGAGGTCCTGATAGGCGAACTTGCTCTGGCTGGCGAGGGTAATGGTGCCGAACTGCTTCCAGCCGTCCTGCACATGTGCGACGCCAGGCTGGGCGCTGATGGGGAAAAGCTTCACGAACCAGGCGGGGGCGCCTGCCGCAACCGCGCCCTCCTGCTTGCGCTCGGCAACCATTTTTCCTGCGGGATCGGTCAGCCGGATTTCCTGGTAATGGCCGGTATCGAACTGCGCGGACAACAGCAGTTCGATGGTCACCGGGTCCTTTTCGCGGATTTGCGACATGGACAGGGCCAGTGCGGCGGCATTGTCCACATTCTTCAGGTAGAGCTGCTTCTCGAGATAGCTGCGCGCGGTAAACGTATTGACCAGCAGGCTGGTTGCAAAAGCGGCGACGGTAAGCCCGATAACGGCAAGCCAGATGCGTCTGAACAGGGACATGACTATCCTCCAGCGTTAACTATATCAGCCTAACAGGCCGACGAACGGCACGCTCACAGGGCGATCCCCTCCGCCCGCATGCGGGCGATCAGGTCGCGCCAGCGCGACAGACGGGCAGTGGCGCTGCCGGACGCTTTTTCCGTCGGCCCGCTGCCGACCCACAAC
Source organism: Thiobacillus sp. UBA6205 (assembly GCA_002421825.1). Lineage (GTDB taxonomy): Bacteria > Pseudomonadota > Gammaproteobacteria > Burkholderiales > Thiobacillaceae > UBA6918. The sequence continues at coordinate 14,388 of DISR01000061.1, forward strand.
CCTTCGCTGTTGAAGCTGAACACGGGGAAAAGGTCGTTCCGCTGCGAAGCGGGGCGTATCTCCCCGATCAAATTGTCCAAAATCAGGGGCTCGGCACGGTGCGACGGGTAATAGGCCAGCACCATGTGCGCCTGCGAAATGCTGCCAATCTGCGCCCGGACATAGACCAGACGCAGGCGGTCAAGCGGCACGCCCAGGCTTATCAGCGACACGTACTTGGCGATGGAGAAATCCTCGCAATCTCCCCGCCCCCTGCCCAGGGACTCCAGGGGGGTGGCCCAGTAGTCGGTTTTTCCCCATGCCTCGACATCATCGACGAAGGCGATTTTGCGGTTGAAGAAGGCATTGACCCGGTTGATCTGCTCGCTTTCTGGCAGGCCTTGGGCGCCGGCCACGACTTCGCGCCACTGGTTGACCGCCTGCACGGCCGAGGCGCCATAGCGTGCCTGCGCCAGCTGGAGCAGCTTCTCCACATTGGGCAGCGCCGCATGCAGCGCCGGCAAAAACAGAAAAAGCAGCCCGAGGGCCAAGCTTTTTCCGAATATCGCGCTATGGTTTGAATACAACATTCGTGACTATCGGCATACCGCCCCGCCGGCCTTACGGTTGCAGAGAATTTCGGTTTGAGCTTAAATGCTCTGACCTATGCCAGTAAATATCGGCTCAAATTGCCGAAACTGCACAAATTAACGGTGAATGTTCGACAATAAGAAAGCCGTACAGAAAAAATCAAAGCTCAGGCGCATTCGCAATTCTTGATGGTAATACAGACGGGGGTTTCAACATGATTTCGAAATGGTTCAAGGTTTCGATGCTGGCGGCTATGGTATCAACCGCTTATGCTCAGCCGATTACGCTGAAAGATGCGGCCCAGGAGGCCGTCCTGCGCAACCCCGAAGTGCAGGCCAAGTGGCATGCCTACAAGGAAGCCTCCGAAACCGTGGGCATTGCCAAAGGCCGCTATCTCCCGTCCCTGGACATGAATGCCGGCATCTTCCGCGAATGGAAGGATGAGCCCGCCGCGGCAGGCGGCGACCGTGACTTCACCTCGCGCGGCGTCGAGCTGCGCCTGAACCAGATCCTGTTCGATGGCTTCGCCACCCGCAGCGACGTCAAGCGCCTCAACTACGCCCAGCGCGTGCGCTATTACGAACTGCTGGACGCCTCCGAAGCCGCCGCCCTCGAAGCCATGCGCGCCTACAACGACGTGCTCCGCTACCGCGCCCTGCACAAGCTGGCGGAGCAGAACTACGTCCAGCACCGCGCCGTATATGAGCAGATCCAGCGCAAGGTCAAGCTGGGCGTCGGCCGCGGCGTCGACCTCGAGCAAGCCTCCGGCCGCCTGGCGCTGGCCGAATCCAACCTGCTGACCGAAGCCAGCAACCTGCACGACGTGAGCGCGCGCTACCAGCGCATCGTCGGCGCGCTGCCGCCCGCTGAAATGGCGACACTGCCCAGGCTGACCCAGGAGGTGCCGCCCAAAACCGCCGACGCCCTGAGAAAAGCCTACGAACTCAATCCGCAGCTGGCCGCCGCCAACGAGAACATCGTTTCCTCGCTGGCCGACGTGGATGTCAAGCGCGCGCCCTACTATCCGCGCCTGGACCTGCAGGCCGCACAGACATGGGGCTGGGACACCGACGGCATCGACGGCACCTACGACAACCGCAAGATCGGACTGGCGCTGAACTACAACCTGTTCCGCGGCGGCTCCGACAAGGCGGGTGTTGGCGCGGCGGTCGAGCGCGTGAGCATCGCCAAGGACCTGCGCGACAAGGTCTGCCGCGACGTGCGCCAGACCCTGACCATCGCGCACAACGACATCGGCCGCCTCGGCGAGCAGCTGCAGTACCTGGAGCAGCACCTGACCGCGACCGAAAAGGCGCGCGACGCCTACCGCAAGCAGTTCGACATCGGCCAGCGCACGCTGCTCGACCTGCTGGATACGGAAAACGAACTGTTCGAGGCCCGTCGCGCCTACCTCAACGCCAGCCACGACTACACCCAGGCCTACGGCCGCACCCACGGCTCCATCGGCACCCTGCTCTCCAGCATCGGCCTGCAGCGCCTGGACACCCCCAACCTGTTCGACGGCAAGGAAAAGGCCGAATTCGACCCCGATACCATCTGCCCGCCCTCCGGCGTGGGCCAGCTGGTGGTCGACAAGGACAAGGTGTTCGCCGACGCCATGGCCGCCAATCCCGGCCTGCTGCCGCCCGAGAGCGCGCCAGTCGGCGATGCGGACGGCGACGGCGTGACCGACGACAAGGACAAGTGCCCCGACACCCCGAAGGGAACCAAGGTCGACCACACCGGCTGCCCGCTGCAGGACGTGACCATTCTCAAGGGCGTGAACTTCGATTTCGACAAGGACACACTGCGCCCCGACGCAATGCCCATTCTTGACGAGGCCGCGGCCGTCATGCAGCGCTACCCGGAAATCAGGGTCGAAATCGGCGGGCATACCGACAGCGTTGGCTCCGATGAATACAATCTCGACCTTTCCGATCGCCGCGCGAAAACAGTGATGGATTACTTCATCTCCAAAGGCATCGATGCCGGGCGTCTCGGCTTCAAGGGCTATGGCGAAGCCAGCCCCATCACGGACAACGACAGTTCCGCCGGCCGTGCACAAAACCGCCGCGTCGAGATGCGCGTCATCAAGTAAGCGTTTCTGCCTGTAACAAGCCCCGTCCGCGACGGGGCTTTTTTTCGCGCCGGCATTGCGCCAGGCAACCGTTCACGGCCTTCTTGCGAAAGCCATGCCCGGCCAGCCGGGGTTCAGGATCGCCGCTGATTCACCCTCCCCGGCCCCGCAAAACCACGCGCACTCGGCTGTCATCGCCACTTGAAAATTTGCGCCGCACCCCTAAATTTCGAGTGCAAGCGGCTGCGCCGCATATTTAGAGCAAGGAGAAATCATCATGGCAAATCTGACCCGTTATGATCCGTTCGAAACCGGGCTTGAGCCCTTTGACGACCTGTTCCGCGGCTTCTTTCGCCCGGTGCGCATGGACCGCGAACTGCCTCAGTTCAAGATGGACGTGAAGGAGAACGACAAGACCTACACCGTCCATGCCGACCTGCCCGGCGTCAGGAAGGAAGACATCCATGTTTCCATCGAAGGCAACACCGTGGCCATCTCGGCGGAAACCCGCTCCGAATCCGAGCAGAAGGAAGGCGAAAAGGTGCTCAAGCGCGAGCGCAGCTATGGCAAGGTCTACCGCAGCTTCTCTCTGGGCTCCGATATCGACGAGGCATCGGCAAGCGCCAAGTACAATGACGGCGTGCTGGAACTGGTGCTGCCCAAGAAAATCGCCGCAGCCAGCAAGCGGCTGACCGTCGAATGAGACGGGCTTGGAAAACCATACGGGCGGCCGCAAGGCCGCTTTTTTATTGGCCGGCGGAGCACTAGAATGGCAGTACCGTGAACGACGAGGCCCCCATGACCACATACTCCCCCGCCGACAAGGCCCATATCCTTTCCGAGGCCCTCCCCTACATCCAGCGCTTTTATGACAAGACCATCGTCATCAAGTACGGCGGCAACGCCATGACCGAACGGCATCTGATGGAGGCCTTCGCCAAGGATGTGGTGCTGCTGAAGCTGGTCGGCATGAATCCTGTCGTCGTGCACGGCGGCGGGCCGCAGATCGCCGGCCTGTTGCAGCGCATCGGCAAGCAGAGCGAATTCATCCAGGGCATGCGCGTGACCGACGAGGAGACGCTGGATGTAGTGGAAATGGTGCTGGGCGGCCTGGTCAACCAGGACATCGTCACCCTGATCAACAAGCACGGCGGCAAGGCGGTCGGCCTGACCGGCAAGGACGGCAATTTCATCCACGCCAAGAAGATGCTGGTGAAGAGCAAGGAAAGGGCCGAGGAGATGCTCGACATCGGCCAGGTCGGCGAGATTACCAGCATCGACCCGGAAATCATCCAGCACCTCGATGCGCGCGACTTCATCCCCGTGGTGGCGCCGCTCGGCACCGATGCCGAGGGCAACGCCTACAATATCAATGCCGACGTCGCCGCCGGCAAGATCGCCGGCGTGCTGCAGGCGGAAAAAGTCATTTTCATGACCAACACGCCCGGCGTGCTCGACAAGCAGGGACAATTGCTTACCGGACTCACCCCGCGCGAGGTGGAAGAACTGACCGCGGACGGCACCATCTCCGGCGGCATGATCCCCAAGGTCGGTTATGCCATCGACGCGGTGAACAGCGGGGTGAAGACCGCGCACATCATCGACGGCCGCGTGGAACATGCGCTGCTGCTGGAAGTGCTGACCCCGGAAGGCGTGGGCACGCTGGTCAAGCGCGCCTGAGCCTGCTGTTTTCGCACAACCGCCCCGGTCCGCAGCCCACGGGCCGGCATGAAACGAATTTCTGCACGCGACCAACTGCCCATGCTGAACAAGCCCGCATTCCCGCGCCTGCAATTCGTCCCCGTCGCCGTCCTGGTGATCGGACTCGCGCTCACTTATGTGCTGCGAAATGCGGAACAGCAGGCCGTGCAGCGGGAACTGCAGGAAGAGTTCGAGTTTCGTGTCAGCGAGGTCGTCACCAACATCAACGAGCGGCTGAATAAATATGAGCAGATCCTGGAGGGCGCCAGCGGGCTCTTCGCCGCATCGAGCTCGGTGAAACGCAGCGAGTTTGCCGAATATGTGCGCGCCCTGCGTATCGATGAAAAATATCCCGGCATCCAGGGGGTGGGCTTTTCCAGGCTGATCCTGCCGCCGGACAAGGCCGCCCACGTTGCCGAAGTGCGGATGGAAGGCTTCCGCGACTACGACATCAACCCGCCGGGCGAGCGCGATGTTTACACATCCATTGTCTTTCTCGAGCCTTTCGACTGGCGCAACCAGCGGGCGTTCGGCTATGACATGTACTCCGAGCCGGTACGGCGCAAGGCCATGGAAAAATCCCGCGAAGAGGGGCGCGCCGCGATGTCCGGCAAGGTCACGCTGGTGCAGGAAGTCGGCCAGCACGTTCAGGCGGGATTTCTGATGTATGTGCCGGTCTACCAGTCGCAGGGGCGGCACCAGACGCCGGAAGAGCGCCGCAACGGCCTGATCGGCTGGGCCTACGCGCCCTTCCGGATGGATGACCTGATGCAGGGAGTGCTGGGTGAACATTTCGGCGAACTCGGCGCCGTGCTGGATCTCGAAATTTACGACGGTGACGGCGCGCATGCGGAAACGCTGATGTTCGATTCCAACAGCCTTGAGAAGCCGCCGTCCCCGCTATTCCACAGCAACAGGACATTGACCCTGTTCGGGCACCAGTGGACCATCCTGGTCAGGTCGCTTCCGATTTTCGATGCGCGTCAGAAAGCGGGCAAGGCGGACCTGATCGCGGTTTCCGGCATGCTCGGCAGCGTCATGCTGGCCCTGGTCCTGTGGCTTCTGGTAACCGCGCGCACGCGGGCGCTGGCCATGGCGGAAGCCATGACCAGCGACCTGCGCCAGAGCGAGTTCCGCCAGAAAAAACTGAACCGCGCCCTGCGCCTGCTGAGCGACTGCAACATGGCCCTCGTGCACGCCGACGAGGAATACAAACTGTTGTCGGACATCTGCCGCCTGTGCGTGGAAAGCGGCGGCTATCTGATGGCCTGGGTTGGCTATGTGGCGCATGACGACGCCAAAACGGTGCGCCCGGTCGCGCAGTCAGGCTACGAGGAAGGCTATCTCGACACCGTCAAGATCACTTGGGCAGACACGGAACTGGGGCGGGGTCCCACAGGTACGGCGATCAGGACAGGAAAGCCCTGTGTCAACCAGAACGTCCTGACCAACCCGACCATGGCGCCATGGCGCGATGCGGCCATCCAGCGCGGCTATCGGTCCAGCATTTCGCTGCCGCTCATCACCGATGCCGAAGTGCTGGGCACCCTCACCATGTATGCGCGCGAAGCGGAGGCCTTCGACCCCGAAGAGCTGAAGCTGCTGGAAGAGCTCGCCAGTGACCTTGCCTATGGCATCACCACTCTGCGCACGCGGGAAGAGCATGCCGCAACCAAGGAAAAGCTGGCCTTCCTGTCCCAGTTCGATCCGCTTACCCATCTCCCCAACCGCCTCCTGCTGCGCGACCGCTTTGAGCAGGCGGCCATCAACGCAACCAGGGAAGAAGCGGCAATGGCCATGCTCTATCTCGACATGGACAACTTCAAGCAGGTCAACGACACCCTCGGCCACGATGCGGGAGACAGGGTGCTGGTTTCCGCGGTGGAACGGCTATATGGCTGCATACTGGCGACCGGCACACTGAGCCGTCTCGGCGCGGACGAATTCATCATCCTGCTCACCGAAGTGCGCGATTCGACCGAAATCGCCAGCGTCGTCAATGCGGTTCGCGACGCTTTTACCGAACCCGTCGTCGTCGATGGCCATGCGATGAATGTCTCGTTCTCGATCGGCATCGGCATGTTTCCGGACGACGCCAGGGATTTCGATACCCTGCTCAAGTGCGCGGACACCGCAGTCAACAGCGCCAAGGCAGCCGGCCGCAACACCTATCATTTCTTCACCCGGGAAATGAATGCCGGACTGATGGAGCAGATGCGGCTCACCGGCGAACTGCACAGAGCATTGATGCAACATGAATTTCTGCTGCATTTCCAGCCGCAAATCGACATCGGCAGCCGCCGCATCATCGGTGCGGAAGCCCTGGCCCGCTGGCGGCATCCGGTCGACGGCTTGATCCCGCCAGGCAAGTTCATCCCGCTTGCGGAGCACAGCGGGCATATCGTGCCGCTCGGCGAATGGGTGCTCAACGAGGCTTGCCAAAAAGCCAGGCACTGGCTGAACCACTTCCCCGAGCCCCTGGCCGTGGCGGTCAACCTTTCCGCCCTGCAGTTCAAGCGCGGCAATGTGCTGGAAATGGTTTCGGCAGCGCTCGAAAGATCGGGCCTGCCGGCAAATTGCCTGGAACTGGAACTGACCGAGTCCATTCTGCTGCAAGACATGGCAGCAACCATGAAGACCCTGCGCGAGCTGAAGGCCCTGGGCGTGAAGCTCTCCATCGACGATTTCGGTACGGGCTATTCCAGCCTTTCCTACCTCAAGCAGCTCGACCTGGACAAGCTCAAGATTGACCAGTCGTTCGTGCGTGACATACAGGCCGACGGCGACGGCGCCTCGATCGTCAAGGCCATCATTCATCTCGGCCACATCCTGCAACTGGAAGTGATCGCCGAAGGCGTGGAAACCGAAGCCCAGCTCGAATACCTGCGTACTGCAGGCTGCGACGCGGCCCAAGGCTATTTGTTCAGCCGACCGGTTCCCGCAGAAGCGTTCGAGGAATTGATCCGCCCCCGATAGCCGTTCACAATACGCCGACACCGCCCTCGGGAAAGAAGAAGCACATGCGCTACTGGCTGATGAAATCCGAACCCTCCGATGTATCCATCGACGATCTCGCGGCGATGCCGGACCAGACTGTGGCCTGGTATGGCATTCGCAACTACCAGGCACGCAACTTCATGCGCGACCAGATGGAAGTCGGCGACAAGGTGCTGTTCTACCATTCTTCGTGCGCGGAACCCGGCGTGGCCGGCCTCGCCGTGGTGAGCAAAAAGGCCTATCCGGACGAAACCCAGTTCGATCCCGGGAACAAGTACTACGACGCCAAGGCGACGCGCGAGAGCCCGCGCTGGATGAACGTGGACGTCAAGCTGGCGCGGAAGACCCGCCTGGTATCGATCAAGGAACTGCGCAACCATCCCGAGCTCGCCAGCATGCGCATCCTGCAGAAAGGCAACCGGCTTTCCATTACGCCGGTCGATCCGAAAGAATACAACTTCATCCTCGGGCTGTTGTGAAAGCATGAACGCAGCGGCGCAGCGGCGCGCAGAAAAAATCGATAACAGGGAGGTTAAGGGAGGCAAGGGAGTGACTCCCTGTTTCCTCCCTTATCCTCCCCCGCCTCCCTGTCAATGCTTTTCGGGTTTCTCCGCGTCCCCGCCTCCCTGCACCCAATGATCGAATTCGTCCTTGCCTATCTGCTGCTGGGCCTCGCCGCCGGCTTCGTCGCCGGCCTCCTGGGCGTGGGCGGCGGCCTCATCATCGTGCCGGTTCTGGCCTGGCTGCTGGAGGCGCAGGGACTGCCACAGAACGCCATGCATTACGCGCTGGGCACTTCGCTTGCCAGCATCCTGTTCACCTCGGTTTCCAGCCTGCGCGCGCACCATGCCCGCGGCGCTGTTGAGTGGCTCACCGTCAGGCGCATCACGCCCGGCATCCTGTTCGGCACCTTCGTCGGGGCTGCCCTGGCGACGCGCCTGTCCCCCGTGCCGCTGAAGATTTTCTTCGTGGTTTTCCTGTTCTATGCCGCGGCGCAGATGTGGTGGAATTTCAAGCCCGGCTCGCATCGCCAGTTGCCGGGCTTTGCCGGCATGTTCGGTGCCGGCGGCGTCATCGGCGCGGTATCGAGCTGGGTCGGCATCGGCGGCGGCACGCTGTCGGTGCCCTTTCAGCTCTGGTGCAACGTGCCCCTGCATCGTGCCATCGGCACCTCGGCGGCAATCGGCCTGCCGATCGCTGCGGCGGGAGCAGCCGGCTACGCTTTGAACGGGCCGGCTGATGCTGCCGTTTCCGGCACCCTGGGCTACATCCATCTGATCGCATTGGCCTGCATCGCCAGCGGCAGCGTTGCCACCGCGCCGCTGGGCGCACGGGCGGCCCATGCCCTGCCGGTCGGCAGGCTGAAGCGCACGTTCGCCCTGTTTTTGTTCGCGCTGGCCATGCGCATGGCCTGGTCCTTGCTATAAAATGCCGCGGGACAACACGCTCCGGGACTCGCCATGAACCATACCCTGCTCGGTTTCGTCATCCTGTATCTGGTCGTTTCCATAGGCATCGGCATGTATGCCGCCACCAAGGTGAAGAACACCGAGGACTATGTCGCGGCCGGGCGCTCTCTGCCCATGTTCATGGTCATCGCCATGGTGTTCGCCACCTGGTTCGGCGCAGAAACCGTGCTCGGCATCCCGGCCACCTTCCTCGACGAAAACCTCGGCGGCACCATTTCCGACCCCTTCGGCGCCTCGCTCGCCCTGATCCTGTTCGGCCTGTTCTTCGCGCGCAAGCTCTACCGCATGAACCTGCTGACCCTGGGCGACTTCTTCCGCAAGCGCTACAACCGCCCGGTGGAGGTGGTCATCTCCATCGCCATCGCGCTCTCCTACCTGGGTTGGGTGTCGGCCCAGGTCACCGCCCTCGGCCTGGTGTTCAATGTGCTGTCCGACAGCGCCATCAGCCAGGCCGAGGGCATCATGATCGGCGCCGCCGTGGTGCTGCTCTATACCTTGTACGGAGGCATGTGGTCGGTGGCGCTCACCACATTCGTGCAGATGACCGTCATCGTCATCGGCCTCTTGTGGATCGCCAAACTGGTAGGCGCCATGCCGGAGGTCAACGGCATCGCGCCGGTGGTCGAGCATGCCTACAATGCCGGCAAGTTCGAGTTCTGGCCGGAAGCCAACTGGGCGGCCTTCATCACCTTCATCGCCGGCTTCCTGACCATGGGCTTCGGCTCGGTGCCGCAGCAAGATGTGTTCCAGCGCGCGAACTCGTCCAGGAACGAGACCGTTGCGGTGTGGGGCACGGTCATCGGCGGCACGGCCTACTTTTTCTTCGCCGCAGTGCCCATCTACCTCACCTATTCCGCCACCCTGGTCGACCCGGCCATGACCAGCACCCTGCTGGCCGAGGACGCACAGCTGGTCTTGCCGACCTTCGTGAAGACCCATCTGCCGCTGATGGCGCAGATCATTTTTTACGGCGCCCTGCTGTCGGTGATCATGTCCACCGCCTCCGGCACGCTGCTGGCGCCATCCGTCACCCTGTCGGAGAACGTCATCAAGGAATTCATGCCGCAGCACCGCATGAGCCAGAAAAAACTCTTGTGGGTGACGCGAGCCGTTGTCCTGGTCTTTTCGCTGCTGGTGGTAGCCTACTCGCTGTGGGCGCTGCAGTCCGAGACCAGCATCCACCAGATGGTGGAAAACGCCTACAAGGTGACGCTGGCCTGCGCCTTCATTCCCCTGGTCGCCGGGCTTTACTGGAAGAGATCCAACAATGCCGGCGCCGGGCTGTCCATCGTGCTCGGGCTGGCAGCATGGATCACGATGGAATTCATCGCACCCGAGGCCGCCCTGCCACCGCAGTTTGCAGGGTTCATTGCCAGCGCCCTCGGCATGTTTCTGGGCAGCCTGATGCGGAAATAGCGCAACGGGGAAGCGGCCGCAAGCCGCTTTCTTGCGTTCCGCCGCGCCGCGCTATCTCAGGTAGCCTTCATACTCCAGCTTGAGCAGAATGCGCTGGATTGCCTCGTCGACCGTCAGCTCGGTGGTATCAAGCGTGACCTCCGGCTTTTCCGGCGCTTCGTAAGGGTCGGAGACCCCGGTGAATTCCGGAATCAGGCCGGCGCGAGCCTTGGCGTACAGCCCCTTGCGGTCGCGAGCCTCGCAGGTTTCGATCGGAGTGGACACATAGACTTCGATAAATCCGCCAACCGCCTCGATCATGCTGCGCGCGTCACGTCGGGTCTGGTGATATGGGGCAATCGGCGCGCAGATGGCAACGCCGCGGTTCTTGGTGATTTCGGAGGCGACAAAACCAATGCGCCTTACATTGATGTCGCGATGCTCCCTGGAGAAACCAAGCTCGGAAGACAGGTGATGGCGCACGACATCGCCGTCCAGGAGCGTCACCGGGCGGCCGCCCATCTCCATCAGGCGGATGGCCAGCGCACGCGCCAGCGTGGACTTGCCCGCACCCGACAATCCGGTGAAGAACACGGTGAAGCCCTGACGATCCCGGGGCGGCGCGCTGCGGCTCATCTCCGCGATGACTTCGGGGAAGGCGTACCACTCGGGAATTTTCAGGCCGGTCCGCATGCGCCGCTGAAACTCCCCTCCGCCAAGGCTGAGGGCACGCGCATCCTGCGCCAGTTGCGATTCGGGTATGTATTCGTCGTGATCCTCCACATACTGCAGGCGCGGGAACGGAATCATGGTGACGCCCATGCCTTGCGCCGCAGCCGCTGCGTCAAAACCGCCTGCCGCGCCGCTCACATCCCCCCCGCGCCGGGCGGAGCCGGAATCGAAATGCTCGCCACCCACGATGACATGGCTGCAGCCATAATTGCGCGCGATGATGGCGCGCAGCAGCTTTTCGCGCAGGCTCGAAGGCGGCGGCGCTACGGGCAGCATGGCAAGCTGCGTCGTGGCTGCCGGAAAGCGCGGCATGATGGCCTGAAAGGTACGCATCAGTGTGAAGTAGCCCGCATGCGAAACCAGATCGCCGCCGCCAAAGGGCAGCAGCAGCAGGTTGGCCTCCTGCTCGATGGCCGTACGCAGGCAGAACTCGAACTGTGCCCTGTGCATGGGCTGGCTGGTCATATAGGCGACGATCCTGCGCCAGCCGCGCCTGGCGAACTGCGTGCGCAATTCGGCAGGGGTCATGCGCAGCGCGGAAAAATCATGATGCATGGGCAACGACACGCCCTCGAGAGTGCCGCCGACAAGCCAGCCTGAAGCCGGCAATTCGATCCCTGCGCCCGCGAAAGAGCGCGCCAGCAGTTCGCTGTCGCCTGCAGCGTCGGCCTGCCAGATTTCGCTTATGCCAAGCACGGCGAGCATGAAGCCTTCGCTGTCGCGCAAGGCCACACGATCGCCGGGCTTGAGGCCGCTGCCCTGTTTGTCCTTCAACTGCAGAGCAAGCGGCAACGGCCAGGCGGTGCCGTCCGCGAGGGAGAGCTTTTCCAGCACGCTATCGTAGTCGGCCCGTCCCATGTAGCCGCGCAACGGGGCATAGGCGCCGCTCAACAGCATTTCCAGTTCACCGATCTGGCGCCAGTCGAGGTCGATGGAAGGCAGGCCGAAGGCCTCCTTCTTCAAGTCCTCGGCTCGCTCCGCTGGCATCAGCAGATCGACCGGCTTGCCTCCATAGGGCTCGATAAGATGTTTCACGCTTACCCCTTGTAGACCGTATAGAACAGACTGACGAAGCGGTCGAACTCGGCTTCCGGCAAATGATTGATGCCTGCCGCGCCCTTGCGGCCGCCGCCCGTCTCGAACTGGCTGCAGATTTCATCCGCACCGGCCTTGTTGGCAAGCGGCGCGCGCACGCTGACCACGAACCCGCCCTCGGGCTTGCGGGTCAGCACGGCATGGGCCTGGCCGGGAGACGACTCCGCCAGCCTGTTGCCAAGCACGCCCGATATCCTGCGCGCCCACTTTTCCGCCGGCAGCACAACAATTCGCCCGCCCGGCCTGTCCATTTCCGGCCTGGCGCTGCCGGCTTTCTCCAGGTCGGCCGCAAAGCCGTCTTTCAACACTTTGAACGCCGGCTCGTGCGCGACCACATCGAAGGGATCGCGGTATCGGTGGATGATGCGGTAGAGGTCATCCGGCGCATAGTGCAAGTCCGCCGGGACCTCGCCGTAGCCGTTGTAGTTCAGGCATTCGCCGAGCTCCTGAAGCCGGGCCAGTTGCCGCTCGTCGAAACCGAGCGGCTCTGCGGCCCTGCGCGCCGCCTGGGCCAGGTTGTCGCCGAAGGCCGCGGCAACCGCCCACGCAAGGTGCGCGCCACCAAGGTACTCGTTGACCAGGAGGCTGGTGCAGGTTTCCGGGCTGGTGTCGATGTGTGCCTCGAACTGCGGATGATCCGGAATCTCGCCTGGCTGGTGATGATCGAAATACCTTATGCTGGCGCCTGCCGCGAGGGCGCTATCGACCGCTGCGCGATTCTTCGAAAGCGCGATGTCAAGCACGGTAATCCGGTCTCCCGGCTGCACATCCACGCGCTTCACCAGACTGATGTCCCGCTTGGGTCCGGTCACCAGCATCGAATCCACGGGGTCTGCAAGGCGCAACTGGTGCAGCGCGCAAATACCATCCGCATCCCCGTTGAAAACATCAATTATTCTGTTCATGCCATTCAATCAACCGAGTCACTGTTGGAAAAGCGGCCGGCAATGTCATTATCGGTCTCGTCATCCGCCGCCAGCATGATCAGGTCAAGCTTGTCCTTAAGCTGGCGGGCAAAGCTCGCTATGCTCTGGCGCCCGGTGTCCACCACGAGATCCGCCATTTCGCGATAGAGCGGATCGCGCTGCGCGTAAAGCTCGCGCAACTTGGCAAGCGGATCCTCGGTTTGCAGCAGCGGGCGGTTGCGGTCGTGCCGAGTGCGGTCGTGCAGCTGTTCCGGACTTCCGCGCAGGTAAACCACCGTGCCGTGCGCGCGCAGCATCTCGCGGTTGCGCGCCGACAGGATGGCGCCGCCGCCTGTACCAAGCACGATATTGGAACGGCAGACCAAATCTGCAATCACGCCTTCCTCGCGCTTGCGGAAACCGGCTTCGCCCTCGATCTCGAAAATGACCGGGATTTTAACGCCGGTTCGGGACTCGATTTCATGATCGGTGTCGATGAAGGACTTGCCCAGCTGCTTCGCCAGCAGCCTGCCTACCGTGGTCTTGCCGGCGCCCATCAAGCCGACCAGGAAAATATTGTCCTTCTTGCCCATGGCGGCATTGTAGCGGTTGTGCGGCCAAAAAAATAACGCCCCCGAGGGGGCGTCATTCGATGCGGCGGGAAAATCAGCGCAGCGACAGGCGCTCGTCGATGATGCGCGGCGTAATGAAAATCATGATCTCGGTCTTGATTTCGCGCCGGTCGCTGTTCTTGAAGAGATTGCCGAGAAACGGCAGGTCCCCGAGGAACGGCACCTTGTTGATGTCGTTGCGGTTGATGGTTTCGTAAATGCCGCCCAGAACCACGGTTTCGCCATTGTTCACCCGGACCATGGTCTTCACGCGGCGGCGGTCGATGGGCGGCAGCGTGCCGGTCGACTGGCCGGGCGCATCCTTCTGCACCTCGACGTTGAGGATCACGGAATCGTTGTTCAGGATCTGCGGGTCAACCAGCAGGCAGAGGAAGGCATCGACGAACTGCGTGGTATTGGCAGCGTTCGAACCGCCGGAATTCTGCGTGGTGTAAGGGATTTGCTGGCCCTGGAGTATCACCGCAGGCTTCTGGTTGGTCGTCACCACGCGAGGATTGGAGATTACCTTGCCGCGATTGTCAGCCTCCATCGCCTGCAATTCGAGGCTGAGCAGATTGCCCGTGCCGATGTTGAGCAGCGTCAGTCCGATCGCAGCCGGGGTCGCACCGCCGACAGTGCTGGCGATCCCCAGATCGACCAGCGGCTGGATGTTGGACATCGCGCCCGGCCCGCTGATCGCCGCAGTCGCGGAGTCGTTCAGCGAACCGGAGACCCCCACGGCCGTGCTGTGGCTCTGGCCCCTTGCAGCACCGCCAAGGCGAACGCCGAGCTGGCGCGCAAAGGTGTCGTCGGCGATCACCACCCTGGCCTCGATCATGACCTGACGGGCAGGCACGTCGATTTTTGCCAGCAGATCGCGCACTTCCTGAATCTTCCTGGCCGTGTCGTTGATGATCAGCATGTTGGTCTTGAGGTCATAGGAAGAGCGTCCACGCTTGGACAGGATTTTCTTTTCCTCCTCCTTGACGCCGGTAGCCGCAACAGCAGAACCGGCCGTCACCCCCTCGGAAGCGACCGAGCAGGATGCCTTGCCGCCACTGGCAGTCTGGTTGAGATCGGCGCCGTAAAGCATGGCCTGCGCCTCGTCGGCCCGTATGTAGTTGAGCGGGATGTACTCGGTTACCAGCGGCTCCAGATCGCTCACCGAAGCGCGCGCTTCCAGTTCTGCCTTTTCCTTGTTCAGCAGTTCGTCCTTGGGCGCGATCCAGATCACGTTGCCGTTGGTGCGCTTGTCCAGCCCCTTGGTGGTCAATATCAGGTCGAGCGCCTGGTCCCACGGCACGTCCTTGAGCCGCAGGGTCAGGTTGCCGCCCACCGTATCGCTGGCGACAATGTTGAGCCCGGTGAAATCCGCGATCACCTGCAGCACGGAGCGCACCTCGACATTCTGGAAATTCAGCGAGAGTTTCTCGCCTTTGTAGATGGGCTTGCCGTCCGCAGTCTTTCTGTCCTCGTCGACGGCTTGCCTGACCTCGACGATGAACTGGTTGTCGGCCTGGTATGCCGAGTACTCCCACTCACCCCTGGCATCAATCACCATGCGGGCGTTTTCGCCCAGGGTGTAGCTTTCCACCTGCGAAACGGGAGTGGCAAAGTCGGTAACATCCAGGCGGCGCTGCATCGCCTGCGGCAGAGCAGTGTCGATAAAGTCCACCACGACGCCTTTGGTCTGCTGGCGGATATTGATGCCGGTTTGCGCATCGGCCAGGGTGGCCACGATCCTGGCCTCGCCATTCGGGCCGCGGCGGAATTCGACATTCTTGATGGAATGGGGCGCTGCCGCAGGCGCTGCCTCGGCAAAGCTCGGGGTCACGTTGGTGGTTGCCGCGACCGTACCCGTTTCATTGAAGGCGACGATGAGCGATTTCCCTTCGAGCCTGGTTTCATACTCGACCGACTTGTTCAGGTTGAACACCAGGCGGGTACGGGTGCCGGCTTGCACCACGTTAACCGAGACCAGCGGCCCCAAATTGGCATCCACGGTGTTCTTGCCGATGGCATTGCCGGTGTCGGGCAGGTCCATCGCGATGCGCGGCGGCGTGCCGACGGTGAAGCCCGCAGGCGTGCCGGCCAGCGGCTCCTTCAGATGCACACGGACCATCACCCGGTTGCCGGAGAGGATGGCCGGTTCGACACCGATCACCGCATTGGAGGTGGGCGGGTTGGCCGCCTGGGCCGTTGCGCCAAGGAGGAGAAACAGGCACGCGCATGCCCAGGCCAAGAACCCGGATGCGTAGTTGGGATTATGGATGGCGTTTTTCATGTCGGCCTCATTCCTGCAAAGTCATAGTGCTTGTCCGCTCGGCCCAGTCGCCTGCGCTGTCCTGAACGATCTCTTTCAAAACGATTTCGTTGTCCGTGATCCGGGTGATCAAGCCGAAATTCTGGCCCATGTAATTCCCGGGCCGAACGTGGTAAATGGTCTTGTCCGGCGTGGCGATCACGGCATGCGAGCCGTTCTTCCTGCCGATCATGCCGACCATTTTCAGCGTTTCCAGCGAATAGGCCTCAAGGGGCTCCCTGGGCCTCGTCAGGTCGGGCTGAAGCCCGCCGCCGCCGCCGGCCGCCGTCAGCTTGCGCGGCTTGAACGGATCGGGAAGGTCGAAGGCATCGTAGCCGAAGGGCTCATAAGCCCTGATCTGCGGCAGGGGCTCGATCTTGCCCTGCATATCCTTGCCGGCCTCATCCATGAACTGCCTGAGGTCCTCCATGTCCCCTCCGCCGCAGCCCGTCAGCGCGCTTGCAAAAAAAATCATCGTCAGAAGGCGGCTGGCTTTCATCACTTGTTGCCTCCGTTCTTTTGCGGCTTGCTCGCGGCGATCTCTTCCTCGTCGAGATAGCGGTAGGTCTTGGCAACCGCGTCCATCACCAGGTCGCCGCCTCTTGCTGCCGGCACGAGGCTGATATTGTGGATGGTGACGATGCGCGAGAGCTCGGCAACATCGCTGGTGAAGGCCGCAATATCGTGATAGCTGCCGGTCACTTTGATGCTGATGGGCATTTCCGCATAGAACTCCTTTTTCGACTCCGCACCCGGCCTGAACAGCTCGAACTGAAGCCCTCGGCCAAGCCCTGCCTGGTTGACATCCGTAATCAGGGCGTCCATTTCCTGTTTGTTGGGCAGTTGCTTCAGCAACGCACCGAACGACTGCTTGATGTCCGCCAGTTGCTTTTCATAGGCATCGAGATTGATGGCTTGGCCTTTTTTCGTGACGTAGACCGACTTGAGTTCGTCTTCTCTTGCCTTGCTTTCTTCGAGCGATTCGAGGGCAGGCGACCACAAGAACCACCAGCCCGCCGCCACCACCAGCGCAAACAAGACCCCCAGCAGCCCGAGCTTGGCGCCCAGGGGCCAATCGGCCACGGTCTTGATGTCGAGCTTGTTCAGGTCTTCAAGATTCATGGCGGGCCTCTTGATTTTCGCTTTCTGCCTGCTGCTTGCTTTGCCTGACCTTGAGGTTGAATTCGTTGGCGCGCAGATTGTTGACCGTTGCTGCCTTGATTTCGACCAGGGACGGCTGCTCGAACCAGGGAGAGTCCTCCAGGTTCCGCATGAGCGTGGACACGCGCGCACTGGACTGGGTGTACCCCTGCAGTTCAATCTGGTCGCCCGACTGCTTGACCGACTTGACGTAAAGCCCCTCTGGCAGGATGCGAATGATTTCGTCGAACAGGTGCACGACCTCGGTGCGGTTTGACTGCAGGGTTTCAACGACCTGCTTGCGTTCCAGCAAGGCCTGGGTCTCCTCCTTGATCTTCCGGATTTTCTTGATCTGGATGTCCAGCTTGGCAATTTCCTGCTGCAGGAACGCATTGCGCTCTTCCTGGACATCCAGCCGGTTCGAAATCGCCGCCTGGCCCAGCCCTATCACGCCGACCGCAAGAACCAGCACCGAGACGAGCAGGACGCCAAACTGGCGGCGGCGCGCGGCGCGCTTGATTTCGCGGTGGGGCAGTAGATTGATGCGTATCGTCATTGCTGGTCAAACCTCCGCATGGCCAGTCCGCAGGCAACAAACAGGGCCGGCGCATCGCTTGCCAATTGCTGCGGACGGATTTTCCCGCCCACCGACATGTTCGAAAACGGATTGGCCACGATGGTCGGAATGCCGATGCGCGCACTCACCGCCTCATCGATGCCGGGAATGATGGCCCCGCCGCCGGCCAGCAGCACATGGTCGACCTTGTGATACTGGGTGGAGGAAGTAAAGAGCTGCAGGGCGCGGCCGATCTCCATGGCCAGCGTCTCGCTGTACGGGCGAAGCACTTCGACTTCGTAGGTTTCGGGCAGGGTGCCTTTGCGCTTGGCTGTTTCCGCCTCTTCGGTGGTCATGCCATAGCGCCGAGAGATTTCGTAATTGAGCTGCCCGCCGCCGAAACCGTGTTCGCGCAGATATACCGGCTCGTTGTCGGACAGCGCATTGATATGCATGCTGTTGGCTCCGATATCGAATATCACGACTGTCTGCCCGGCGCCATTGCCAGGCAGCAGGCTCGCCATGCGCTCGTAGGCAGTCAGCGTGGCATAGGACTCCACGTCCATCACCAGCGCCTTGAGCCCGGCGGCTTCGGCCAGGGCAACGCGATCCTCGACTTTTTCCTTGCGCGCCGCCGCAAGCAGCACCTCCACGTCATTAGGACTGCCGAGCGACGGGCCCAAAACCTGAAAATCCAGATTGACCTCGTCGAGCGGGAACGGTATCACCTGGTTGGCCTCGCTCTCGACCTGGCTCTCAAGTTCAAGGCCACCGAGATCGGCCGGCAACAGTATCTTTTTGGTAATCACCGCAGACGAAGGCAGGGACATCACCACGTTCTTCACGCGGGTGCCCATCTGCTTCCAGGCTTCATTCAGGGCTTCGACAACCTGATCCGAATTGACGATATCGCCCTCTTTCATGGCATCCTTGGGCAGCGGCTCGACGACATAATGCTCGACGCGATATTGCCCCTTGCCCGCTTCGGAAATCTCCACGAATTTGACCGAGGTCGTACCAATATCCAGGCCCAGCATGGGGGGGGATTTGGCAGCAAAGACATCCAGGTTGAATTCCAGCTTCAAGAAATTTCCCTTTATTTATATTGGGTTACCAAATTTTATTGATACTTGTGTTTAAATGCTAACAGCAAATCTCATTGGGCAACCATGTTTCGCTTTTTGCGCATGAACCCCTCGCAAGCGCTTGTGCCCTAAATGCAACACCGTTAACGCATATAATCTTGCAAACTTTAGAGACTGGTTGAATATGTTCTCGCAACGATGGCACTACGCCTTGGCTTTTGTAGTGGGACTGGGTGTAGTGAGCGCTGCATTGGCAGGCCTGGCTGCCGCCCTGATCTACCCGAACCTGCCCTCGCTCGACAGCCTTATTGATTACCGGCCCAAGATCCCGCTGCGCATCTATTCGGGCGACGGCGCGCTGCTCGCCGAATTCGGCGAGGAACGACGCGCCTTCATGCCGATCGAACAAGTGCCGAAACTCATGCAGCAGGCCATTATCGCCGCCGAGGACGAGCGCTTCTACGAACATGGCGGCGTCGATACGCTGGGCGTACTGCGCGCCGCCGGCGCCAACATCCTCTCCGGCGGCGCCTCGCAGGGCGCCAGCACCATCACCATGCAGGTCGCGCGCAACTTCTTCCTGACGCGCGAACGCACGCTCACGAGAAAATTTTCCGAGGCCCTGCTCGCGATCAAGATCGAACACAACCTCCCCAAGGACAAGATTCTGGAGCTCTACATCAACCAGATCTACCTTGGGCAGCGCGCCTATGGATTCGAGGCGGCGGCGCGCACCTACTTCGGCAAAAGCCTGAGCGGGCTAAGCATTGCCGAAATCGCCATGCTGGCAGGCCTGCCCAAGGGGCCTTCGCTCTACAACCCGGTGGTCAACCCCATGCGCGCAACGGCGCGCCAGCGCTACGTACTCGCGCGCATGCGGAAACTCGATTTCATCGACGAGCAGGCCTATCAGAAGGCGCTCAAGGAAAAACTCGTCGTGCGGCGTGAACGCCGCGTGGTCGACGTCCCGGCCGACTACGCGGCAGAAATGGTGAGATTGGCCCTGGTTCAGCAATACGGCGAGGACAAGCTCTACAACTCCGGCTTCAAAGCAATCACCACCATCCGCCGCAGCCACCAGCAAGCCGCCAACCAGGCTTTGTGGCGAGGTGTCATGGATTATGACGAGCGCCACGGCTACCGCGGCCCGGAAAAAAACCTGCGCCTGCCCGCGCCGGGCGAAGCCCGCGATGAATTCATCCGCGATGCCCTGCGCGGCATCGAACCGGTCAACGGCCTCGTTCCCGCCGTCGTGATTGCCGCCAACTCCAAGCTTGTCAGCGCGATATTGCCGGATGGCAAAAAAGCCGAAGTGAGCGGATCCTCCCTGAAGCTGGCGGCCGCCTGGCTGAATCCGAAGGCGAGTTCCGGCAAGCGCATTTATCCGGGCGCGCTCATCCGCCTGCGCCAGAACAGCGATGGCAGCTGGAAAATCAGCCAGCTTCCGCAAATCGAAGCCGCGCTGGTCGCGGTCGATCCGAATTCGGGCGCCATCACCGCACTGGTCGGCGGTTTCGACTTCAGCCGCAACAAGTTCAACCATGTCACCCAGGCGTGGCGGCAACCCGGCTCCAGCTTCAAGCCCTTCATTTACTCCGCGGCACTGGAGAAAGGCTACACCCCGGCCAGCATCATCGACGACGCGCCGCTGACGCTCACGGCCGAAGAGGCCGGCGGCACGCCGTGGGAACCGCAAAACTACGACGGCACCTTCTCCGGCCCGGTGCGCATGCGCACCGCATTGACCAAATCGCTCAACCTGGTGTCCATCCGCATCCTGGAAGGCATCGGCCCGGAATATGCGCGCGATTATGTGAAACGTTTCGGCTTCGACCCGTCACGCCACCCGCCCTACCTGACCATGGCGCTTGGCGCGGGCTCGGTCACGCCGCTGCAACTGGCGGGAGCCTATTCGGTTTTCGCCAACACCGGCTACCGCGTCACGCCCTACCTGATCGACAAGGTCTACGACGGTTCGGGCAAGCTGTCGATGGAAAGCCGGCCGCAAACCGTGGAAACCGGCGCGCCGCGCGTGCTGGATCCGCGCAACGCCTTCCTCATGACCAGCATGATGCAGGACGTGGCCAGACGCGGCACCGCCGCGCGCGTCAGCCAGCTGGGCAGGTCCGACCTCGCCGGCAAGACCGGCACCACCAACGATCAACGAGACGGCTGGTTCGCCGGCTTCAGCCCCGACCTTGTCGCGATATCCTGGATCGGGTTCGATCAGCCCAAGTCGCTGGGGCCGGGGGAAACCGGCGCGGCCTCCGCCCTGCCCATCTGGATCGACTTCATGCGAAGCGTCCTCGCAAAGACGCCCAGCAAGCCTTATGCCGTGCCGGAAGGCGTCATCACCGCCACCATTGATCCCGAGAGCGGCGAGCTGTTGCCGGAAGGATCCGCCGGCATCACCGAATATTTCTACGAGGAAAACCTGCCTCAGACCCATAACCCGTTCCTCGACATGTTCCAGATTTTCCACAAGGCCGAACCGATCAATGAAACCCAATGACTCGCGACGCCGCATCGCCCATGAGGCAGCGCGAATGATCGCCGAAGACGGCGGCATGGATTACGGTTTCGCCAAGCGCAAGGCCGCCCGGCAACTGGGCTTGTCCGACAGCCGCAATCTGCCGGACAACCGCGAAGTGGAGGATGCGCTGCGCAGCTACCAGGCCCTCTATCAAGGCCAGGAGCAGCAGGACAGGCTATCCAGCCTGCGGCAGGTCGCAGTCGAATACATGGAATTGCTGGAAGAGTTCGATCCGCACCTGACCGGGCCGGTATTGAACGGCACCGCAGGCCGCTATTCCGATATCGATCTGCAGCTTTTCACCGACAGCGGCAAGGAACTGGAATTTTTCCTGCTGAACCGGCAACTGGCCTATCGGCCCGGCGAGATGCGCAGCGAAGGGCAAGCCTATCCGCACTATTCGCTGGAAGATCCGCGCGCCGCGGTCGAGCTGACCATCTACCCCACGGCCGAATTGCGCAACATGCGCCGTTTGCAGTCCGACGGCAGCCCCAGGCGCGCCCGGCTGGAACAGGTGCGCGCGCTGCTGCAAGGTTGACGGATTATTTGCCGTTCAGCCGACGCGCCACATCCAGCGCGAAATAAGTCAGGATGCCGTCCGCGCCGGCGCGCTTGAAGCCCAGCAAGGCTTCCATCACACAGGCCTCCTCATTGATCCAGCCGTTCTGAGCCGCCGCCTTCAACATGGCGTATTCGCCGCTGACCTGATAGGCGTAGGTCGGCGCACCGTAGGCATCTTTCACCCTTCTCACGATATCGAGATACGGCATGCCGGGCTTGACCATGACCATGTCGGCGCCTTCCTGCAGATCCAGCCCGACTTCCCACAAGGCCTCGTCGGAATTGGCCGGGTCCATCTGGTAGGTGTACTTGTTGCCCGCGCCCAGGTTGGCGGCGGAACCGACGGCATCGCGGAACGGCCCATAAAAGCTGGAGGCATATTTGGCGGCATACGCCAGGATGCGGGTGTGGATATGGCCGCCCGCATCCAGCGCGGCGCGGACGGCGCCGATACGCCCGTCCATCATGTCGGAAGGGGCGACCACGTCGGCGCCGGCGGCGGCATGGCAGGCCGCCTGCTTCTGCAACACGGCGACGGTTTCGTCGTTCAGCACATAACCCGCCTCGTCGATGAGGCCGTCCTGGCCATGGCTGGTATAGGGGTCGAGCGCCACGTCGGTGATCACGCCCAGTTCCGGCACCGTTTTTTTCAGGGCCGCCACGGTGCGCGGCACCAGTCCGTCCGGATTGAAAGCCTCTTCTGCGGCGAGGGATTTCTTTGCCGCATCGACCACCGGAAACAGCGCCAGCGCGGGAATGCCCAGTCTGGCGCACTCCCCGGCAAGCGGCAGCAACAGGTCGAGCGACAGCCTTTCCACGCCGGGCATCGATGCCACGGCTTCGCGCCGGTTGTGCCCCTCGAGAATGAACACCGGATAAATGAGGTCGGAGGCAGTCAGCACGTGCTCACGCATCAGGCGGCGGGAAAACTCATCATGCCGCATGCGCCGCATGCGACGGCCCGGAAAGGCGCCAAAGGGTAGGCTCACCAGAATCTCCTGAAAATTTCTGGAACTATTTTACGCCCGGCCATCTCTATTTCCACAGATAGCGTTGCTGTCTCCCGCTTCTCCTCCCTGAGCGGGGACCTTCGGCAATGAAGGTCTTTTATGCCCCGGCCCAACCCCTTGGCCGGGGTCTTTTATTTATGGCGATTCCGCCGGGCCTTTCTCGCCGGAATCTTCCGCCAGCCAGGCGGCGATTACCGCTTCCACCTCCTCGACCCCCTGCCTGGCCAGGCTGGAGAAAAGCTGCACGCTGACCCCCTCTGGATAGGTTTTAAGCGCTGACCGCACTTCCTGCAGGGTCTTGTTCGCCGCGCTGCGTGACAGTTTGTCGGCCTTGGTCAGCAGGATATGGACGGGCAGTCCGCGAGGCGTAAACCAGTCCAGCATGCGCTTGTCGAGCGGCGTCAGCGGGTGGCGCACATCCATGATCAGCACCAGCCCTGCCAGCGCCGCGCGGTTTTGCAGGTAGGCTGACAGCACGCCTTCCCAGCGTGCGCGGATTTCGGGGGGCACCTTGGCATAACCATAGCCCGGCAGGTCGACGATGAAGCGGCCATCGCCCACATCGAAAAAATTGATCAACTGGGTGCGTCCCGGCGTCTTGGACACGAAGGCCAGGCGATTGTGCCTTGCCAAGGTATTGATGGCGCTGGACTTTCCCGCATTGGAGCGGCCAGCGAAGGCAACCTCGCGCCTGCTCGGGGGAAGCTGTGCGAGAGTCGCAGCGGAAGCGGCATAGGCCGCGTGGTTGAACAGGGTCATTGGCAGGTATATTCAAAATTCGCTAAAATTTGGCGATTTTACGCGTTTGCGCCTACCCACGTCTCCCGAGGAGTTTTGGATGAAAACCCAACTGGCACTGATTTTCGCCGCCACCCTGTCCGTTCCGGCCCTTGCCGCCGATCCTGTCGCCAAGGGCGACCCCAAGGCGGCCACGGCCATTGTCACCCAGGTTTGCGCAGCCTGCCACAGCATGGACGGCAACAGCGCCACCCCGGCCAACCCCAGTTTGGCCGGCCAGGGTTACGACTACCTCAACAAGCAACTGACGGATTTCAAGTCCGGCGAACGCAAGAGCGCCGTCATGGGCGGCATGGTGGCCAACCTGTCGCCCGCCGACATGAAGAACCTGGCGGCCTACTTCAGCGAAAAGCAGGCCAAGGAACGCACCGCCAAGGATATGGGGAAAGCCTTGCTGGGCCAGAAAATCTATCGCGGCGGCGTGCAGGGCTCCGGCGTGCCGGCCTGCGCCTCCTGCCATGGCGCCAACGGCCAGGGCATCCCGGTGCAATTCCCGCGCCTTGCCGGACAGCATGCAGACTACACGCTGCTGCAGTTGAACAATTTCCGTGCCGGCGACCGCGCCAACGATGCCGCCAAGATGATGCGCGTGATCGCTGCGAAGATGACCCCGCAGGAAATGGAAGCAGTCGCCCAATACATCGAGGGCTTGCGGTAGAATTGGCTGCCTTTAAACCAGTCAAAAAAGGGTGACGCTGGTCACCCTTTTTTTATTCCCTGACAGCAAACCATGCGCGCGGACGAACCCTTGGGCAAAGCCTTGTACGAGCTTTTCAGCTCCATGCGCTTCGCCATCACCCTGCTGACCCTGCTGGCCATCGCCTCCATCATTGGCACCGTGCTGAAGCAGGCCGAGCCCTACAACAACTACATCATCCAGTTCGGCCCCTACTGGTTCGAAGTCTTCCGGCAGCTGGGGCTTTACGACGTGTACCATGCCGGCTGGTTCCTGGTCATCCTCAGCTTTCTCGTGGCCTCCACCAGCCTGTGCATCTATCGCAATGCGCCGGGCATGGTGAAGGAAATGAAGAGCTTCCGGGAACATGTCACCGAGCAGTCGCTGGCTGCGTTTTCACACAAGCATCGGGTCGCACATGATCGCAACGAGGAAACGCTGGCCAACCGCATGGCCGCATATTTGCAGCAACAGGGGTTCCGCACCCGCACCCACCTGCGTGAAAACGGCGTTTTGGTGGCTGCCAAGCGCGGCGTCGCCAGCCGCCTGGGCTACCTGCTCGCCCATTCGGCCATCGTGCTGATCTGCATCGGCGGCCTGATGGACGGCAACCTGGTGTTCAAGGCCCAGCAGTTCATGGGCCTGAAAAAAATCGAGACCCGCAACATCCCGCAAAGCCAGGTGCCGGCCATCAGCCGCCTGACGCCGGACAATCTGTCCTTCCGCGGCAGCGTGCAAATTCCGGAAGGCGGCTCGGCGGGCGTGGCGTTCCTCAACGTCGCCGACGGTTACCTGGTTCAGGAACTGCCCTTCGTCGTGCAGCTCAAGGAATTCCGCATCGAGCACTACTCGACCGGCCAGCCCAAGCTGTTCGAAAGCGACCTGGTGCTGCTCGACCGCGCGGGCAACAAGATCCGCGAAGCCACTATCGCCGTCAACAAGCCGCTGATCCATGACGGCGTGGCGATCTACCAGGCCAGCTTCGGCGACGGCGGCAGCAAACTCGACATCCGCGGCTGGAACCTGTTCTCGCCCTCCGCCGAAACCTTTGCGGTCGAAGGCGCGGTGCACGAAATCACCCGCCTGTCCAGCGGCACTGAGGAATACCAGCTTGAGTTCACCGACTTCCGTCTGTTCAACATCGAGAACCTCGGCGGCGAGGCCCCCAGGCAGAACGCCATGAGCGTGAAAAGCGACACCCGGTCGCTGCGGAACGTCGGCCCCAGCTACCAGGTGAAAGTGCGCAATCCGCGCGGCGAAGCCACCGAATACCACAACTACATGCTGCCGGTCACGCTGGACGGGCGCATGTACCTGCTCTCCGGTGTGCGCGAAACACCGAATGAGCCCTTCCGCTACCTTCGCCTGCCGACCGACAAGAACGGCAGCATCGAAAATTTCATGCGCCTGCGGGCAACGCTTGTGAATCCTTCCTTGCGCAATGAAGTCGCACGGCGCTTCGCCCAAGGCGCATTGCCGCCGAACGAGCGCGGCAGCGAGTTGCAAACCCGCCTGGAGGCCAGTGCGGCCAACATTCTCAATCTGTTCGCACAAGGGGGCTACAACGCCCTGGGGCAGTTCATCGAAGCCAACATCCCGGAAAGCGAGCGGCAAAAAGCCACGGAAACCTTCCTGCGCATTCTTGAACTCTCCACCTTCGAGGCGCTGAAGCTCGCCAACTCCGCGGCCGGCAAGCTGCCGCCGGACGAGGACAGCGGCTTCTTCATCCGCGACAGCCTGAACGCCTTCTCCGACCTGTTCTTCTACGGCGCACCGGTCTACCTGCAATTGCAGTCGTTCGAGCAGATCCAGGCCTCCGGGCTGCAGATGACCCGTTCGCCCGGCAAGAATCTGGTCTATTTCGGTTCGCTGCTGCTGGTATTGGGGATTTTCGCCATGCTCTACGTCAGGGAACGCCGCGCCTGGATTCTCGTCCAACCCGACAGCGCCCTGTTCGCCTATGCCACTCCTCGCAAAACGGTTGATTTCGAACAGGAATTCGCCAAACATAGCCAGGCTATCGAGCAGTTGGCCACCAAGGAATAAGCATGGAACTCGCACTCAACGCCCCCCAACCCCTCATGAAACGCCTGTCCGCATTCGACTGGCTGTTTGCCCTCGTCCTCGCTCTCGGCGCAGGGTATGCCCTGTATCGCTACGGCGCCTACATGGACGGCTACGACAAGGGCGTGCTGATCGCGGCCGTGCCCACCCTGGCCTGGCTGGGCTGGTTCTGGAAACCGGTGCGGCCGTTCGTGGCGGTTGCCTTTGCCCTCGCCCTGCTGGCCATTTATTTCTACCAGGGCGACCTCGCGCGCATGGAGCAGGCCTTCTTCCTCAAGTACCTGATTTCCAGCCAGGCCGCCATCATGTGGATGTGCGCCCTGTACATGTTCGCCACCGTCGCCTACTGGATCGGCCTTTTGGCGCGATCAAACTTCGCCGGCAAGACCGGCACGGCGCTGACCTGGAGCGCCGCCGCCATGGGCCTTATCGGCCTTCTGGTGCGCTGGTACGAGTCCTATCTCATCAGCCCCGATGTCGGCCACATTCCCGTTTCCAACCTGTACGAAGTGTTCGTGCTGTTCACCCTGATCACGGCGCTGATGTACCTGTATTACGAAGCCCGCTACCAGCAGAAGAGCATGGGCGCCTTCGTGCTGCTCGTCATCAGCGCGGCGGTGGGCTTCATCCTGTGGTACACCTTCGACCGCCAGGCGCACGAAATCCAGCCGCTGGTGCCAGCACTGCAGTCCTGGTGGATGAAGATCCACGTGCCCGCCAACTTCATCGGCTACGGCGCCTTTTCCATCGCCGCCATGCTGGGCGTGGCCTGGCTCCTGGCCAGCAAGGGCATCCTCGCCTCGCGACTCCCGTCTTTGGAAGTGCTCGACGACGTGATGTACAAGACCATCGCCATCGGCTTTGCCTTCTTCACCATCGCCACCATCCTCGGCGCCATGTGGGCGGCGGAAGCCTGGGGCGGCTACTGGAGCTGGGATCCCAAGGAAACCTGGGCGCTCATCGTGTGGCTGAACTACGCGGCCTGGCTGCACCTGCGCCTGGTCAAGGGCCTGCGCGGCAAGGTGCTGGCCTGGTGGGCGGTGGTCGGCCTGCTGGTGACGACGTTCGCCTTCCTCGGCGTCAACATGTTCCTCTCCGGCCTGCACTCCTACGGCGAACTGTAAACACGGCAACGCCCCATCGAAAAACCCCGCCTAGGCGGGGTTTTTTATCGCCGGAAAAACAAATCCGCCGGAATGGAATAAATCCCCTGGGCGCGGTGTTTGCCCAGTGAATGCAAGCTGGCTTGCATTCACCCCGCCCCATTCAACCACCAGGAGGATTTATGCGTCCGTACAACTTTCTACTCTCGACCGTGGCCGGCATGGCCCTGATCACAGCCTGCGCCACCCAGCCGCCCGTGCAAACCATGAGCAGCGTGCTGACCAATCCCGGCGGCATGACCCTGTACACCTTCGACAAGGACCCTGCCGATGCCAGCAAGAGCGCCTGCAACGGCGATTGCGCCGCGAAATGGCCGCCGCTGATGGCTGCCGCGTCCGACAGGGCCAGCGGCAACTACGGCATCGTCACCCGCGACGACGGCAGCAGGCAGTGGGCCTACAAGGGCAAACCGTTGTATCTTTGGTTCAAGGACCAGAAGCCCGGCGACATGACGGGCGATGGCGTCAACAACGTGTGGCATGCGGCAAAACCCTAATTGAGCCAAGCCGAACTCATCCAGCACATCCCGCGCCTGCGCCGTTATGCGCGCGCGCTGCTGCGGGATGCGGCGCGCGCCGACGACCTGGTGCAGGACACGCTGGAACGCGCGCTGGCCAAGCTCGACTTGTGGCGCCCGGGCAGCGATCTGCGCGCCTGGCTGTTCACCCTCATGCACAACCTGTTCGTGAACCAGGTCCGTGCATCGGGCAATCACGCGCCATGCGAACTGGATGAAGCGCACGACGTGCCGGTGAGCGGCGGCCAGGCCGAGGCAATGGCAGTGCGCGACATCCATGCCGCGCTCGCCAGGCTGCCACCCGAGCAGCGCGAAGTCATGCTGCTGGTCGGCCTGGAGCAGTTCGCCTACGCCGACGCGGCACGCATCCTCGGTGTGCCGCAGGGCACGGTGATGTCGCGGCTGTCGCGCGCGCGCGAACGCATGCGGCAGTTGCTGGACGGTCAACAGGTAACCAAATTGCAGGCAGTGAAATGAACAGCATCAACGAAGACGATTTGCACGCCTACGCCGACGGTCTGCTGGAAGCAGGACGGCGCGCGGAAGCCGAGGCCTGGCTGGCCGCACACCCCGAGGACGCCGCGCGCGTGCACGCCTGGGCTGCGCAGAACCGCGCCCTGCACGCCGCCTTCGACGAGGTGCTGAACGAGCCGCTGCCGCTGGAACTGGTGCGCGCAGCCAGCAGGCGGCCAATCCGTTCCATGCAGGTTTGGCGCGCAGCTGCAGCCGTGTTCGTCGTCACGGGCGCAGGCCTGCTGGGTTATGGCATCGGCCTCAACAATGCCGGCGCGCCGGTGCAATACGCCACGCTGCCGCAGGCCGCCGCCATCGCGCATGCGGTGTACAGCCCCGAACAGCGCCACCCCGTCGAAGTCGAGGCGCAGCATGCAGATCATCTGGTGGCCTGGCTGTCCAAGCGCCTGGGCCATGCACTGCATGCACCGGACTTCGGCAAGCAGGGATTCGAACTTCTGGGCGGCCGGTTGCTGCCGGGCGAGACCGGCCCGGTGGCCCAGTTCATGTACCAGGATGGCCGGAATCGGCGCATCACCCTGTATGTGCGGCGCGATGAGACGAAGCAGGCGGAAACCAGCTTCCACCATGCGCGCGAAGACGGCGTCGAGGTGTTCTACTGGGTGGATCGCGGCCTCGGCTATGCGCTGTCAGGCAATGTCGACCAGGCCGAAATGGGCCGTCTGGCCGATGCGGCCTACCATCAGATCAGTTTCTGAATCTGGAAAGCGTTTGGCCACGGCAAGAAAACAAAAGACATGGACAAGGAGGACAAGAGGAATCTTGTTCAGCCATGAAGCTTTTTTAAAGTTTTTCTCCTGTCCTCTTGTCCTCTTTGTTCAAATTCGTTTTTTTGCCCCGTGGTTGATGCCGTTCCCTAAATCTTCGCAAAGGCCCGTTTCGCAGCCTCGATGGTGGCCTTGATCTCGGCTTCGCCATGCGCCGCCGAGACGAAGCCGGCCTCGAACGCCGACGGCGCCAGATACACGCCTTCCAGGATCATGGCGTGGAAGAAGCGATTGAAGCGGTCCTTGTCGCAGGCCATGACCTCGGCATAGGTGCGCGGCGGCATGGCGCTGAAATACACGCCGAACATGCCTCCCACGCTGGCTGCGCTGAACGTCTCGCCGGCTTCGCCCGCCGCCTTGGCCAGTCCTTCGACCAGGCTCAGGGTGCGCGCCGTCAGCGATTCGTAAAAACCGGGGACGCGCGTGGCCTTGAGCGTGGCCAGGCCCGCCGCCACCGCCACCGGGTTGCCGGACAGCGTGCCGGCCTGGTATACCGGGCCGACCGGGGCGAGGTAATCCATGATGTCGCGGCGCCCGCCGAACGCGCCCACCGGCATGCCGCCGCCGATGACCTTGCCCAGCGTGGTGAGGTCGGGGACGATGCCGTACAGGCCCTGCGCGCCCTGCGGCCCGACGCGGAAACCGGTCATCACCTCGTCGAAGATCAGCACCGCGCCGTGCTTGGTGCAGAGTTCGCGCAGGCCTTCGAGGAAACCCGCGGCCGGCTGCACCAGATTCATGTTGCCGGCCACTGGCTCGACGATGACGGCGGCGATTTCGCTGCCGATCTTGTCGAACGTGCGCTCGACACCGGCGAGATCGTTGTAGTCCAGCACCAGGGTCTGCGCCGCGACTTCCGCCGGTACGCCGGCCGAGGTCGGATTGCCGAAGGTCAGCGCGCCCGAGCCCGCCTTCACCAGCAGGAAGTCGGCGTGGCCGTGGTAGCAGCCTTCGAACTTGATGATCTTGCTGCGCCCCGTGAATCCGCGTGCGAGGCGAATGGCGCTCATGGTCGCCTCGGTGCCGGAACTCACCAGGCGCACCTTCTCGAAGCCCGGCAACAAGCTCACCAGCAGCTCGGCCATTTCCAGCTCGACCTCGGTGGGCGCGCCGAAGGACAGGCCCAGCGCGGCCGTTTCCTGCACCGCCTTCACTGCGTCGGGATAAGCGTGGCCGAGGATGGCCGGGCCCCACGAACCCACATAATCGATGTATTTCTTGCCGTCGGCATCCCACAGGTAGGCGCCTTCTCCGCGTGAAAAGAAGCGCGGCACGCCGCCCACCGACTTGAATGCACGAACCGGCGAGTTGACGCCGCCGGGGATGATTTTCTGGGATTGCTCGAACAGGGTGTGGTTGCGGTCCATCAGTCTTCCGATTCACAAACAAATAAACGATTCAATTCGCGCGCGGCTTGCTCGACATCCGGCGCATCGAACAGCGCCGAGATGACGGCAATGGCGTCCGCGCCGGCTTCAATTAACTCAACTGCATTTTCCGCCGTAATGCCGCCGATCGCCACTACCGGCAATTTGAGTTCAGCGGCTTCGTGCAACAAGCGGATCGGCGCGCGCAGTGCCTGCGGCTTGGTCGGCGAAGGGTGGAAACTGCCGAAGGCGACGTAATCGGCCCCGTCGGCCTGGGCCTGGCGCGCGAGTTCCAGGCTCTGGTAGCAGGACACGCCGACGATCTTTTTCGGCCCGAGAATGATCCGCGCCTCGCGCAGTCCGGCATCCTCGCGCCCGAGATGCACGCCGTCGGCATCGGCGAGGTCGGCCAGGCGCAGGTCGTCGTTGATGATGAGCGGCACGCCATAGCGGCGGCACAAGGGCAGCAATTCGCTGGCCTGTTCATGGCGCAGGGCAACGTCACCGGTTTTTTCGCGGTACTGCACCGCCGCCGCGCCGCCCTTCAGCGCGGCTTCGACCATGCGCAGCAGGCGGGCGGTGTCGGCGCATTCCGGCGTCAGCGCGTACACGCCGGAGGGGAAGCCGGCCACTACGCGCTGCCCTGCGCCGGCGTTTCCTGCGCCCAGAAGAAACGGTCGGGCAGGTACTGGCCCATGCCGGGACGGAACGCGGCCTTGAGTGTTTCGTAGGCGAAATCCTGGCCGTCCTTGACGGCGCGCGGCAGTTCGTTGCCGAACGCGAGGCTCGCCGCTATCGCCGAAGCCAAAGTGCAGCCGGAGCCGTGGTAGCTGCCGGGCAGGCGATCCCAGGCGTCGGTCTGGATCACGCCTTCCAGGCCATACAGCACGTTGTACACGCGCGGCGTGTTTTCGTGCGTGCCGGTGATCAGCACGGATTCGCAACCCATTTGCATGAAGCGGCTGGCGCATTCGGCCAGCGGCAGATGGTCTTCCTCGCCCTCGTTCAAGGCCAGCCGCCGCGCCTCGATGCTGTTGGGCGTGATCAGCGTGGTCTGCGGGATGAGCATGTCGCGCATGGCGGCGATGATGTCCTCGCCGGAGAGGTCGTCGCCGCGCCCGGATGCCAGCACCGGATCCAGCACCACCGGAATGTCCGGGTAATCGGAAAGAATTTCGGCGATCACCGTGATGTTCTCGACGCTGCCCAACAAGCCGATCTTGAACACCTCGACCGGCATGTCCTCCAGCAGCATGCGCGCCTGGTCCGCCACCCAGTCGGCGTCCACCGCCAGGATGCCATCCACGCCCGCGGTGTCCTGGATGGTGATGGCGGTAATGACCGAGAGGGGGTGGCAGCCCATGCTGGCGAAGGTAAGGATATCCGCCTGCATGCCTGCGCCGCCGGTCGGATCGGAGGCCGCAAAGGTGAGGACCATGGGTGGGCTTTGTGGCATTAAACTTTCCTGGAGCGCGGAATCGCGCTGGTTTAGAATGGAACACCGATTTTAGCTTAATCCGCGCCCCTCTCTCATGAGCAATTCAGCCGATTACAAAATCTGGATGTGCCTGCTGTGCGGCTTTATTTACGATGAAGCCAAGGGCTGGCCGCAGGATGGCATCCCACCCGGCACCCGCTGGGAGGACATACCGACGAACTGGACCTGTCCCGACTGCGGCGCGCGAAAAGAAGACTTCGAAATGATCGCGGTCTGAGACCCATTTCCGGGCGAACCGCCAATCGAGAAAAAGCGCTTAACCCCGTGCCCCCCGTGGTTCAAACGTCTTTGCAAATCGCCCTTAAAGTCGGCACCGCCAGTCCCGCCGCATCGGCATGCTGCAATGCCCGCGCCAGCCTGGCCGGTGCGGAGCGCCCGGTGCAGCCGTGCATGGGATCGCCTTCGAACGCTTCCAGCATGCCGGCGATCAGTCTTGCGCGGTCATGCTTCACCCCCGCCAGCCAATCCTGGATGGCCATGACCTCATCCGCCACCTGACGCGCGAATGCTTCGTGGTTCCGCCACAACTCGCTCACCGTGCCGCCGGTCCTGAGCCCGGCAATATTGGTGGTGAGGATATAGACATTCTTGCGCACCAGCTCGAACAGCAGTTCGTCACTGCTGTCCAGCTGTCGCGCAGGAATCTCGATGCTGGCGAGCGCACGCACCAGCAGGCCCGCGCCGGGACCAGCGGCAGGCGAGGCGATCAGCGGCCTGGCATCGGTGCCTTTCTTTTTCTCGAACCAGACCGAGATCACGGTGGGGTTTTCGATGCCGTGCGCCTGCCAGTCGCGCGGCAGCAGTTCGTTCTGGATCAGGCCGATGCGCCCCTTCCAGGGTGCCGGCAAGGCTGCCAGCACGCCGTGCAGATCCGGCTCGGCCACCGCCACCAGAACCAGTGTCGGCGCCGGATGTGCCGCGGCAACCGCATTCATGTCGTCGCCGCGATTCACGGGTACGACAAGGTTTCCGCTCCTCAGCAAGCCGCCTGCGAATATGCGGCCCAACTGGCCCAATCCGATAACAACCGTCTCCTGCATGAAACCGTACCCTGAATAAGCAAAATTACGCGTCAGCCTGATCTGCCGATGGCGGGAAAGCGTCGCTCGGCAAGTCAAGAAAGTATCCCTGCACGAGGTTGACGCCGAACTCCCCCAGCATCTTGAATGTTTTTTCGTTTTCCACGTATTCGGCCACCACGGTTTTCCCCAGCCCCTTGGCGACATTGACGATGGCCCTGACGAACACCTGGTTGTCCGTATCCAGGTGCAAATCCCGGATGAACAGGCCGTCTATCTTGAGCGTATCGGCGCGCAGGTGCTTGAGATAGGCAAACGACGAGAAGCCCGTGCCGAAATCGTCCAGGCAGACACCGCAGCCGATCTGGTGCAGGGATTCGATCAGGCGCTGGGCATCGTGCAGGTCCGCCACTGCGGCGGTTTCCGTCAACTCCACGATCAGACGGCTGGGGGAAACCTTGTGGCGCTGGAGGGTGTCGGCGATGTATTGCGAAAGCGTAGGCTCGCCAAGCGAGCGTGCGGAAATGTTGACTGCGATGCTGGGAGCCTGCGGCGCACCGGCCAGCGTCTTCACCGCCTCGCCGATCACCCAGCGGTCGATCTCCATCACGCGCCCGGTCTTTTCCGCCACCGGAATGAAATGCGTCGGCATGATCAGCTGCTGCGGGTCACGCTCGTCGGCCATGCGCACCAGCGCCTCGCAGTGCGACAGGCTTTTGTCCGGGACACGATAGATGCCCTGGTAATGCAGCCTGAACAGCCCGTTTTCCAGGGCGTGGCTGATCCTGTCGTTCCAGGTCAACCGTTCCATGGTAATGACATTGGCTTCGTTGTCCGCACGGTACACCCGCCAGGTGTTCTTGCCGGCCTGCTTGGCCTGGTACATCGCGATATCCGCCTTGGCGACGAGCTCGTCCGCATCCGCTGCATGATCCGGCAGGTAAGCCACCCCCAGGCTGGTGGTCAACCGCAGGTTGCGCCCCTCGAAGCGGAACGGAATCTGCGCGACGGCGCGAACGACGCGCTCCGCGAGGACTTCGGCCTCATTGGCCCGGACATTCGGCAGCAGAATGGCGAATTCGTCACCGCCGAGGCGCGCGAAGATTTCGCTGCGCCTGATCAGGGTGCCGGCCTCCCCCGCCACCCGGATCAGCAGGGCGTCGCCCGCGCGGTGCCCGAAGTTGTCATTGATCTCCTTGAACTCGTCGAGATCGAAAAATATCACGGCGCAGCGCTCCTCCCGCCTTTCGGCTTCCGACACCACGCGCTCCAGCTCGGACTGGAAACGGTGCCTGTTGTAGAGCCCGGTAAGCGGGTCGCGCTCCGCGAGATAGATCAGCTGCTCTGCCGTCTGGCGCTCGCGCGTGACATCCTCGTAGATCCACAGGTGGCCGATGAAACGCCCCATTTTGTCGCGCACGGGAAAATCCAGCTCGGTGAACACCCTGCCGTCGGCCAGCTGGATTTCGAAACTGTCGGAGATTTCGCGCGTCTCCAGCACCGAGAGCAGATGTTTGGAAAAATGATCCGGGCGCGCGAGCATGTTGGACGATTTCAACAACACCTCGTCGACCGGAACCCCGACCAGCGGGCTCGACTCGTCGATCGCCCACATCCGGTTGAATGCGGGATTGTGATAGATGACCCGGCTGTCCGCCCCGACGAACAGGATGCCGAGACTCATGGCCGACAGCAGCGAAATCAGCCGCGCCCGCTCCTGCTCGGACTCCTCCAGGTAATGCATCTGCATGCTTTCGGCCAGCCTGAGGCTGGCAACGGCCTGCCTCAGGCTGGCTTCCGTGCTTTTCAGGGCATCGACATTGTGAATGCTGGCACGTATGCCCATGTTGTTCGCCTGGCTGTCATAGATCGGCAGCCAGCTGGCGGATGCCCAGAACACACTGCCGTCCTTGCGGCAGGCGCGGAACAGATAGCCGCTGTCGGCCGAACCGTTCAGCGCCTCCCGCAATCTGGGCTCCGCCGCCGCACGGTCTTCGGGGTGGACCACGCTGATCGGAAAGTTGCGCATCGCCATGCACTCGGCCTCGGGGTAACCGAGCATGCGTTCTACTGAGGGGTTGACCCACAAAAGCCTTCCGTCCGGGGAAAGCCAGAACTCGAGATCATGGGTGTAGTCGGCGATGGCATGAAAGCGCGCTTCGCTGTCGCGCAACTGCAGCACCTGGCTGCGCACCGACTCGCTCATCCGGTTGAACGCCGATGCCAGGCGGTCAAGCTCAGGCTCGCCCTGCAGCGGAATTTGCGTGTCGTAGTCGCCGGCCGCGACGCGCGTGCTCGCATCCGCCAGCGCATGAAACTGGCGCGTGACCCAGCGCGCGACCAGGAACAGGAGAATCCAGCTGGCGACCAGCGCCGCCAGCGCCAGGCTGATGTTTTGTATGTAGGCCTGGCGTCTCGCGGCCTCGATCACGTGGCCGGACAGCCCGAACTCGATTTCGCCATAAATCCCGCCTCCAAGCCTGATCGGGCTTTGGGCGCTGAAGTGCGCAGCGCCAAGGCCCGGCCGCTCGAACCTGGCCACCAGAAAACCCGTGCGGTCCCGCACGCTCAGATAGACCAGTTCGGGATCCCTGCTGATGTTTTCGACTTCGTCCTTGATCGTGGCCAGATCGCGCTGCAGCATCGGCCCCGCCAGCGCGGCCGACAGGAGCCTGCTGATGTCCTCGACCCTGTGGTTGATCTGGGCCTTGACGGCCTCGTCTATCAGGCGCGCGCTGTTATAGGCCATCGCGCCAAGCAACAATGCCTGCACCAGCAGAATTCCCAGCAGCAGGCGGGTGCGAAGGTTTGGGCGCTTCACCTGGCTGTCCCGGCAGCGTTTTCCTGGCTCTGGAAACGCCGCTTGAGCTCCAGCGCATCCCCCTCGACCTGCCTCAATTCAGCCTCGCGCAGCGCCCTCACGCCGCCGAAACCGGTTTTCTTCAAAAAGACCGAGCCGGCTTCGTCGTGCATGAATTTCTCGACGGCCAGCCGGATTTCCTGTTCGCGCAGGGCCGTGGTGCGCGGATGCACCAGGAATACCGGGCCAGGCAGGTCAGGCGTGCCGGCGATGATGCGCAGCTTGTCCCTGACCGCCTTGGACAGCTGGAAAAAGGGGTACACGCCGACGACAGCCGCATCGGCCTGGTTTTCGCTTACATGGGTGGCGGCATTGCCATGCGTGCCCACTTCCGCCACCGTCAGGCGCCGTCCCGGGCTGAGCCCGCTTTTCTCCAGCATCCTGGCAAGGCGTATGTTCGCGACGGCGTTCGGGTCCGGAATCGCGATGGTCTTGTCGCGCAGGTCGCCCAGCTTGTGGTAAGCGCTGTCCGCCCGCACCACCACGAAACCCTTGGCCGGTTCCTCGTAAATCAGCACGGGTCTGTACCCGCCCTCCTTCCAGGCAAGCCAGGCCATGTGCGGCGCAGTCAGCACCACATCGTACTCGCCTGTCAGCGTGCGTTCATGGAACGTGGAATAATCCTTCGCGCTCTCCAGGCCGACCGGGTGCCCGATCGATTCGCCGAGGTGGTCGGCCAAGGGCTGGTAGGCGTCCGCTATGGCCCTGGACGACAACTGCGGGAATACGCCGAAACGGAGCGGAGCCGAAGCCGCCGGCACGGCGACAGCCAGGAAAACAAGGAGCGCGGCCGTCAGGAATTTCGCGGTTCTCGGGGTGCTCTCCCGAGACATGCCCACGCCTCTCGCCACAAGCTTCCTGGACGCAGGAAACAGGCAGGCACACGCAGTGTCCTGAAAAACGGACATGATTTTCCTTCTCCGCAAGAAACGCCGCCGATCGAGGCAACTTTGTCGACTTTTTTGTATTCTAGATAATTTTTCGCAGAACCTTGGAGCGGCGCTGGAAGTTGTACAGCACCTGCTTGCGGCGCGGCAGTGCCTCGGGCGTGGTTTCGACGAAACCGCGCTCCTCGAACCAGTGCTCGGCACGGGTCGTGAGCACGAACAGCGCCTTCATGCGTTTTTTGCGGGCGAGCGTCTGCGCCGCCTCCAGCAGGCGGTCGCCGAGGCCGCGCCGGCGAAATTCGGGCTGCACGGCGAGGCAGGCCATCTCCGCCGCCTTTTCCTCGGGGAAAGGATAGAGCGCGACACAGCCCAGGATCATGCCGTCGGATTCCAGCACCAGGAAACGGTCGACTTCCATTTCCAGGAGTTCGCGCGAGCGGCGCACGAGAGTGCCCTCGCGCTCCAGCGGCTCGATCAGGTTGAGAATGCCGCCGACGTCTTCGATGGTGGCGCTGCGTATGGTTTCCAGCGGTGTAGGCGTGATCAGCGTGCCCACCCCGTCGCGCGTAAAAAGTTCGGCCAGCAACGCGCCGTCGCGATGGCGCGAAATCAGGTGCGCACGCTTCACACCCTGTTTGCAGGCCTGCACCGCGGCCGGCAGATAATAGGTGAGATCATCCTGCGCCTTGCGTTTCCGGTCGGTGAGCTTTTGCGCCTCCGCCACGGTCAGCGTGGATATCAGCCTGTTCTTTGCCCCGGTCACCCCATCGGCATCCATCAGGAACACCAGCTTGTCGGCAGACAGGGCGGCGGCGGCATGCAAGGCCACGTCCTCCAGGGTGAGGTTGAAAATCTCGCCGGTCGGTGAATAGCCGATGGGCGAGAGCAGCACGATCTCGCCATCGTCCAGGCGTTTCTGGATCGCCTCGGCGTGGATTTTGCGCACCTCGCCGGTGTGCTGCAGATCGATGCCGCCGAGAACGCCGATGGGTTTGGCGGTGACGAAGTTGCCCGCGGCGACGCGAATATCCGAACCCGCCATGGGCGTATTGGCCAGCCCCAATGACAGCAGCGCCTCGATTTCCACGCGCACGATGCCGACCGCCTCCTTGACGCTGGAAAGCGCAGCCTCGTCCGTCACGCGCACGCCCTGCACATAGCGCATCTCTGCGCCGCGCTCC
Organism: Thiobacillus sp. UBA6205; assembly: GCA_002421825.1. Taxonomy (GTDB): domain Bacteria; phylum Pseudomonadota; class Gammaproteobacteria; order Burkholderiales; family Thiobacillaceae; genus UBA6918. Next base: position 52,459 of record DISR01000061.1, read on the forward strand.
TGCATCTGCGCCTCGACCTGGGGGCGCGCGCCGTGCACCAGCACCAGCCGCACGCCCAGGCTGCTCAACAGGTTGATGTCATGCGCCAGGCCCGTGAATTGCCCCTCGGACACCACCTCGCCGCCGAAGGCGACGACGAAGGTCTTGCCGCGAAAGGCATTGATGTAGGGCGCGGCCGAGCGGAACCAGTGGACGAATTCGGTTAGTTTTTGCATGGCCTTCAATTTAACCCGAGGCGGTCGCCAAACAAAGGTTTTTGGGCCTCATTTGGCAAAATCGCCCCACAAGGCCTGCATGGCTGCAACAGCCGCCAGCGCTGCGGTTTCGGTGCGCAGGATGCGCGGTCCGAGACGGACAGGGACAAATCCGAAATCGGTGATGAGCGCAGACTCTTCCGGTTCGAAGCCGCCTTCCGGCCCTGCCGCCAGCCACACGGGACCTGAAGGCGGCGGCAAATCCTTCAGCGTGATTTCGGCCTCGGGCGACAGAAACACTCTGAGTCCGGCCGGCTGTGTCGCCAGCCACTGCGGCACATCCAGCGGCATCGCCACCTGCGGCAGTTGATTGCGCCCGCATTGTTCGCAGGCCGCCATCACGATGCCCTGCCAGTGCTCGACCCGGCGCGCGGCGCGCTCGCTGCTAAGCTTGACCACGCTGCGGCGCATGGCCAGGGGCTGGATCGCCGTCACGCCCAGTTCCACCGCCTTTTGCAGGGTGTAGTCCATGCGCTCGCCGCTGGAAATGCCTTGGGCAAGGCGAATATCGAGCGGCGACTCGCGCTCGACGTCGCGCCACTCGCGGCAAAGCGCGGTCACGCCGTCCCGGTCCACCCACTCCAGCAACGCGGGATATTCACCGCCCTGGCCGTTGAACAGCACCACTTCGGTTCCCTTGACCAGGCGCAGCACACGGCTCGCATGGTGGGCGGGAACCGGCGGCAGTTCGATTTTGGCACCGGGGCTCAGGGGGAGGTCTACAAAGAAGCGTGGCATGGAATTTTGAAACAAGTGAGGTTGGCGGCAAAATACTTGTCGATTATCGCCTTATCCAGGGGCACGATAAACGAAAACCGATTTGAACAAAGAGGACAAGAGGACAGGAGGAAGCCTTCCGTCACCCCACCCTCTTGTCCTCATGTCCTCTTTGTAAAGGCTTTTTATGGTTTCACTCACCACCCCCGTTTGCGACTTCGGCTGGAAGGCCGCCGATTTCAACCTCCCAGGCGTCGACGGCAGGAACTGGACGCTTCATGACGCCATGGGTCCGAATGGTCTGCTGGTCATGTTCATCTGCAACCACTGCCCTTATGTAAAGGCCATCCGCCCGCGCCTGGTGCGCGACCTCAAGGAATTGAAGGAAAAACACGGCACCCACGCCATCGCCATCATGAGCAACGACCCGGCCGAATACGCCGAGGACAGCTTCGACAACATGCAGCGGGTGGCGGCGGAATTCGGCTTCCCCTTTCCCTATGTCCGGGACGAAACCCAGAATGTCGCCAAGGCCTATGGCGCGGTGTGCACCCCGGACTTCTTCGGCTTCAACCGCAACCTCGAGCTGCAGTACCGCGGCCGCTTCGACGAATCGCGCAAGGAAACCGCCCCGGAAGGGGTGCGCCGCGACCTGTTCGAAGCCATGAAGGAAGTCGCCGCCACACAAAAAGGCCCGGCCGAGCAGATTCCCGGCATGGGCTGCTCCATCAAGTGGAGAAATCAGTGAAGGGGGAAGGAGGAAGGGGGAAGGGCGCTCCGGCAGAGGCGCTGCAGGAAGTCATCGCGCTGGTGCGCGAGGTTGCGCGCGAGGAAATCACGCCGCGCTACCTGCGCGTGGCGCACACCCACAAGAACGATGGCAGCCTCTTCACCGAGGCCGACGAAGCCACGCAAAAAGCCCTGGTGTCCGCCCTGCCCGGCATCATCCAAAGCCCGGTGCTGGGCGAGGAAATGACCGAGACCGAGCAGCGCGCAGCCTGGGCCGGCGGCGACAACGGCCTGTGGTGCATCGATCCCATCGACGGCACCTCCAACTTCGTCGCCGGCATTCCCTATTTCGCCATTTCCGTGGCCTGGCTCAGGAACGGCAGGCGCGAACTCGGCGTGGTCTACGACCCGGTAGCCAACGAGTGCTTTTACGCCGCGCGCGGACAAGGCGCCTTCCTGGACAGCGAGCCCCTGCCGATCCGCGCGCCCGTCAGCGAACTGCGCCGCGCCATGGGCGGCATCGAGCCCAAGCGCCTGCCCAAGGAGTTGATCGCCAAGCTGGTGGCCGATCCTCCCTATGCCTCGTTGCGCAACTTCGGCGCCTCGGCGCTCGACTGGTGCTATACCGCAGCCGGCCGCTTCGACCTTTATGTGCACGGCAAGCAAAAATTGTGGGATTACGCGGCCGGCGCCCTGATCCTGGAAGAGGCCGGCGGACGGCTGGCGTGCCTGGAGGGCGCTTTCGACGAGGGTGAAATCTGGGAGCGCTCCGTCGTCGCCTCGGCCAACCCTGTTTTGTTCGACAAGTGGCAAGCCTGGCTGGCGGCGCACAGCCAATAACCCCGGCGAAAACCGCGATAAAAACATTTTAATTTTTACCCAGACCCGCATTTTGCAGGGTTTTCGAGTGAAGCCCCCCTGTCGGCAAGGACTTGCGGCCATTTTCCCCGGCGGCCGGCCTTGCCTCAGGCCCCCGCCTCGGGGATAATCAGGGGTTCCGTCCGGTGCCTCACCATGGCCAATCCGGCTGGCGCGTCCTACCCCAACCGTGCCTTAAAGAAAAAATCGAACTGAAAATTCCGGCCAGACCTGGACCAGGCTAGTACAGCCGCTGCGAGGCCTGCCCAGAATTTTTGGGCTTTATTTTAATTTTTTGAGTGTCTCGACCCTGAGGTAAATATGGCAACCCGTACCGATCTCGCCAACGCCATCCGCGCCCTTTCCATGGATGCCGTTGAAAAGGCCAAATCCGGCCACCCCGGCGCCCCCATGGGCATGGCGGAAATTTCCGAAGTGCTGTGGAACCACCACCTGCGCCACAACCCTGCCAATCCCAAATGGTACGACCGCGACCGTTTCGTGCTCTCGAACGGACACGGCTCCATGCTGATTTACTCGCTGCTGCACCTGACCGGATACGATCTCGGCATCGAGGATCTCAAGCAGTTCCGCCAGTTGCATTCCAGAACCCCGGGCCACCCCGAGTACGGCTACACCCCCGGCGTCGAGACCACCACCGGCCCGCTCGGCCAGGGCATCACCAATGCCGTGGGCATGGCGATGGCGGAGAAGATCCTCGCTGCCGAATTCAACAAGCCCGGCCACGACATCGTCAACCACCACACCTACGTGTTCCTGGGTGACGGCTGCATGATGGAAGGCATCTCCCACGAGGCCTGCGCACTCGCCGGCACCTGGAAGCTCGGCAAGCTGATCGCCTTCTGGGACGACAACGGCATTTCCATCGACGGCCACATCGAGCACTGGTACACCGACGACACCGCCAAGCGCTTCGAAGCCTATGGCTGGCACGTGATCCCCAACGTCGATGGCCATGACTTCGCCGCCGTCGAGAAGGCCGTCACCGAAGCCAAGGCCGAAACCGGCAAGCCCAGCCTGATCTGCTGCAAAACGATTATTGGCAAAGGCTCCCCGAACAAGGCCGGCACCCACGACGTACATGGCGCAGCACTCGGCCACGCCGAAGTGGAAGCCACCCGCAAGCACATGGGTTGGAACCACGAGCCCTTTGTCGTGCCCCAGGATGTGTACGACGGCTGGGACGCCAAGACCAAGGGCCAGGGCCTCGAGACCCTGTGGAACAACAAGTTCGCCGAGTACAAGGCGGCCTACCCCACCGAAGCCGCCGAGTTCGAGCGCCGCATGAACGGCGAGCTGCCGATCAACTGGCAGAAGCACGTGGCCGAGAAGCTGGCCGAGATCAATGCCAAGGCCGAAACCGTTGCCACCCGCAAGGCCAGCCAGATCGCCATCAACGCCTTGGCGCCCGTGCTGCCCGAGTTCGTCGGCGGCTCCGCCGACCTGACCGGCTCCAACCTGACCAACTGGACCGGTTGCCACCCGGTGCGCCATGGCAATCCCGGCAACTACATCAGCTACGGCGTGCGCGAGTTCGGCATGGCCGCGATCATGAACGGCATGGCGCTGCATGGCGGCGTCCTGCCCTTCGGCGGCACCTTCCTGATGTTCTCCGAGTACTCCCGCAACGCCCTGCGCATGGCAGCGCTGATGAAGCAGCGCGTGATCCACGTGTTCACCCACGACTCCATCGGCCTGGGCGAGGACGGTCCGACCCACCAGCCGGTCGAGCAGACTGCGACTCTGCGCATGATTCCGCACATGGACGTCTGGCGTCCCTGCGACACGGTCGAGACCCTGGTTGGTTGGGCGGCCTCGATCGAGCGCGCTGACGGCCCCTCCTGCCACATCCTGTCGCGCCAAAACCTGCCGTTCATGCAGCGCGGCGATGCCACGATCGCCAACATCGCCAAGGGCGGCTACGTGCTGAAGGACGCCGCCGGCGCCAAGGCGGTCATCATCGCCACCGGTTCCGAAGTCGCCCTGGCGATGAAAGCCCAGGAAACCCTGGCCGCCGAAGGCATCCCTGTGCGCGTGGTGTCGATGCCCTCGACCAACGTGTTCGACCGCCAGGACAAGGCCTACAAGGAAAGCGTGCTGCCCAAGGGCCTGCCGCGCGTGGCCGTGGAAGCCGGCGTCACCGACTTCTGGCGCAAGTACGTGGGCCTGGAAGGCGCCGTAATCGGCTGGGACCGCTTCGGCGAATCCGCCCCGGCTGACGAGCTCTTCAAGGAATTCGGCTTCACGCCGGAGAACGTCGCTGCCGCGGTGAAGAGCGTTCTGTAAGGATTAACAAAGAGGACAAGAGGCACAAGAGGAAATCAAAGCAACATTTGCTTTTCCTCCTGTCCTCCCGTCCTCCTGTTCGATTTTTTGTTTTTATTCAGGAGAGACTGAGAAATGGCTATCAAAGTTGGCATTAACGGTTTTGGCCGCATCGGCCGCATGGTGTTCCGCGCCGTGGCGAAGGATTTCCCCGGCATCGAGATCGTCGGCATCAACGACCTGCTCGACCCCGAGTACCTGGCTTACATGCTGAAGTACGACTCCGTGCACGGCCGCTTCAACGGCGACGTCAAGGTCGAGGGCAACAGCATGGTCGTCAATGGCAAGAAGATCCGCCTGACCGCCGAGCGCGACCCCGCCAACCTGAAGTGGAACGAAGTGGGCGCCGACATCGTCATCGACTGCACCGGCTTCTTCCTGACCACCGAATCCTGCGAAGCCCACCTCAAGGCCGGCGCCAAGAAGGTCGTGCAGTCCGCGCCTTCCAAGGACGACACCCCGATGTTCGTGTACGGCGTGAACCACGCCACCTACGCCGGCCAGGCCATCGTCTCCGCCGCTTCCTGCACCACCAACTGCCTGGCGCCCGTCGCCAAGGTGCTGCACGACACCTGGGGCATCAAGCGCGGCCTGATGACCACGGTGCACGCTGCCACCGCCACCCAGAAAACCGTTGACGGCCCGTCGCAGAAAGACTGGCGCGGCGGCCGCGGCATCCTCGAGAACATCATCCCGTCCTCGACCGGCGCTGCCAAGGCCGTGGGCAAGGTGATCCCCGAACTGAACAAGAAGCTGACCGGCATGGCCTTCCGCGTGCCGACCTCCGACGTTTCCGTGGTCGACCTGACCGTGGAACTGAACAAGGAAGCCACCTACGAAGACATCTGCAAGGCCATGAAGGCCGCCTCCGAAGGCGCCCTGAAGGGCGTGCTGGGCTACACCGAAGAGAAAGTGGTCTCCACCGACTTCGTCGGCAACTCCGCGCCCTCCACCTTCGACGTGGATGCCGGCATCGCGCTGGACGGCACCTTCGTCAAGGTCGTGTCCTGGTACGACAACGAGTACGGCTACACCTGCAACATGCTGCGTCTGGTCGAGCACGTCGCGCGCTAGGGATCAGAGTTCAGGGATCAGGGATCAGATCGTGGCGCGGGCTTCGCCCGCACTTCTTTTCTGATACCCGATTCCTGATACCTGTCCTCTGATGCGTGAGTCGTAAGGCCTGGGCGGCACCCCGCCGCCCAACCCTTACCACTTAACGATCCAGGAGAAATCCATGCCCAAGTTCATCCGCATGACCGACCTCGACCTCGCAGGCAAGCGCGTGTTCATCCGCGCCGACCTCAACGTGCCCGTCAAGGACGGCAAGGTCACGTCCGACGCCCGCATCACCGCGTCCATGCCCACCATCGAGCACGCCATGAAGGCCGGCGCCAGGGTCATGGTCACTTCCCACCTGGGCCGCCCGACCGAGGGCGAATTCTCCGAAGACAACAGCCTCAAGCCCGTGGCCGACGTCATGTCCGCCAAGCTCGGCAAGCCGGTGCGCGTGATCCGCGACTGGGTCGGCGGCGGTTTTGATGTCGCCGAGGGCGAAGTCGTCCTGCTGGAAAACTGCCGCATCAACAAGGGCGAGAAGAAAAACGTCGAGGAAACCGCGAAGAAATACGCCGCGCTGTGCGACGTGTTCGTGATGGATGCCTTCGGCACCGCGCACCGCGCCGAGGCCTCCACCTACGGCATCGCCCAGTTCGCCCCCGTGGCCTGCGCCGGCCTGCTGCTGACCGAAGAACTCGACGCCCTCGACAAGGCGCTCGCCAACCCGGCCCGCCCCATGGTCGCCATCGTCGGCGGCAGCAAGGTCTCGACCAAGCTGACCGTGCTGGAATCGCTGTCCGAGAAAGTCGACCAGATGGTCGTCGGCGGAGGCATCGCCAACACCTTCCTCGCCGCCACCGGCAAGAACGTCGGCAAGTCGCTGTGCGAAGCCGACCTCATCCCCACAGCCAAGGCGCTGATGGAAAAAATGTCCGCGCGCGGCGCCACCATCCCTGTCGCCGTCGACGTGGTGGTCGGCAAGCAGTTCGACGCCAATGAGCCCGCCGTGCTGAAGAACGCCGGCGAAGTCGCCGACGACGAGATGATTTTCGACATCGGCCCGAAGAGCGCGCAGGAACTGGTGGACATCATCATGAAGGCCGGCACCGTGGTATGGAACGGCCCCGTGGGCGTGTTTGAATTCGACCAATTCGGCGAGGGCACGAAAGCCATTGCCAGGGCCATCGCCGAGACCAAGGCCTTCACTCTGGCCGGCGGCGGCGACACCATCGCTGCCATCCAGAAGTACGACATCTACGACAAGGTGTCCTACATTTCCACCGCCGGCGGCGCCTTCCTGGAATACCTGGAAGGCAAGGTGCTGCCCGCCGTGGATATTCTGGAGAAGCGCGCCGCGGGCTGAACCCGCGGGTGAGGCGCAAGGGGTGAGGCGTAAGGCGCCGCCCCGGTTTTCCCCGCCCCACCCCTCACGCCTAACGCCTCACGCACAAATATGATTCGCAAAACCAAAATCGTCGGCACCCTGGGCCCGGCCTCGACCGACCCCAAGGTGCTCGACAAAATGATGGAAGCCGGACTCGACGTGGTCCGGCTGAATTTTTCTCACGGCAAGCCGCAAGACCACATCGAGCGTGCAGACCTCGTGCGCCAGTTGGCGCGCGCCCGCGGCCGCGCCATCGGCGTGCTGGTCGATCTGCAGGGCCCCAAGATCCGCATCGGCAAGTTCAAGGACGGCTCCATCACCCTGGAAAAGGGCGACAAATTCGTCCTCGACGCCGAGTGCAAGGAAGGCAGCCAGGAACGCGTCGGCCTCGACTACAAGGATCTGCCCAGGGATGTCACCCGCGGCGCCACCCTGCTGCTGGACGACGGCCGCATCGAAATGTGGGTGGAAAAGGTCGAAGGCAGCGAAATCCACTGCACCGTGGTGCGGGGCGGGGCGCTGTCCAACAACAAAGGCATCAACCGCAAGGGCGGCGGCCTGTCGGCTTCCGCACTGACCGAGAAGGACATCGAGGACATCAAGACCGCCGCCGCGCTGAAAGCGGATTACCTGGCGGTGTCCTTCCCCAAGACCGCGGCCGACATCCGCCAGGCGCGCGACCTCTTGAAGGCGGCCGGCGCCAAGAGCCTGATCGTGGCCAAGATCGAACGTGCCGAGGCCATCGACAACCTTGACGAGATTCTTGACGAAGCCGACGCCATCATGGTGGCGCGCGGCGACCTCGGCGTGGAAGTCGGCGACGCCGCCGTGCCGGCGCTGCAAAAGCGCATGATCCGCATGGCGCGCGACAAGAACAAGCTCGCCATCACCGCCACGCAAATGATGGAGTCGATGATCGAAAGCCCGATCCCGACCCGCGCCGAAGTGTCCGACGTGGCCAACGCCGTGCTCGACGGCACCGATGCCGTGATGCTGTCGGCCGAAACCGCCGCCGGCGACTATCCGGTGGAAGCCGTGGCCGCCATGCACCGCGTGTGCCTGGAAGCGGAAAAGGAGGCGCAGCCGTATATCGGCGAAGCCCGCCTCACGCGCAGTTTCCTGCGCACCGACGAATCCATCGCCATGAGCGCGGCCTATACATCGCTGCACATGAACATCAAGGCCATTGCCGCACTGACCCAGAGCGGCTCGACCTGTCTGTGGATGTCCCGGCACAGCACCCACGTGCCCATCTATGCCTTGACACCCGAGGTGGAAACCCGTAGAAAAGTGACCCTGTTCCGCGGCGTTTATCCCATCAATTTCAAGATCAGCAAGGACAGCGACCGCGACGAATTGCTGGAAGCCGCCGAAGAAGAATTGCGCCGCCGCGGCGCGGTGCGCGAGGGCGATCTCATCATCCTCACCATCGGCGAACCCATCGGCAAATCCGGCGGCACCAACACCCTGAAAATCGTCAAGGTTGGCGGCCGCAAAAAAGCATAGTTTTTATTGATAAGGAGCAAGACATGGCACTCATCTCACTGCGTCAACTGCTGGACCACGCCGCCGAAAACGGCTACGGCCTGCCGGCATTCAACGTCAACAACATGGAACAGGTGCAGGCCATCATGCAGGCCGCGGCGGCCGTCGATTCCCCGGTGATCCTGCAAGGTTCCGCCGGTGCGCGTTCCTACGCCGGCGAGCCCTTCCTGCGCCACCTGATCCTGGCCGCCATCGAGCAGTATCCGCAGATCCCCGTCTGCATGCACCAGGACCACGGCGCCAGCCCCAGCATCTGCTTCCGCTCCATCCAGTCCGGCTTCAGCTCGGTGATGATGGACGGCTCGCTGATGAGCGACGGCAAGACCCCGTCGACCTACGAGTACAACGTCAACACCACCGCCCACGTGTCCGAACTGGCCCACGCCTGCGGCGTCTCGGTCGAGGGCGAACTGGGTTGCCTGGGCTCGCTCGAGACCGGCAAGATGGGTGAGGAAGACGGCCACGGCGCCGAGGGCGTGCTGGATCATTCCGCCCTGCTGACCGACCCCGACGAGGCCGCCGACTTCGTCGCCAAGACCCGCGTCGACGCCCTCGCCATCGCCATCGGCACCAGCCACGGCGCCTACAAGTTCACCCAGAAGCCCACCGGCAAGGTGCTGCGCATCGACCGCGTGAAGGAAATCCACGCCCGCATCCCCAACGTGCACCTGGTCATGCACGGCTCCTCTTCCGTGCCGGAAGACTGGCTCGCCATCATCAACAGCTACGGCGGCGACATGGGCCAGACCTACGGCGTGCCGGTCGAGGAGATCGTCGAAGGCATCAAGAACGGCGTGCGCAAGGTCAACATCGACACCGACCTGCGCATGGCTTCCACCGGCGCCATCCGCAAGCACCTCGCCGAGAACAAGTCCAACTTCGACCCGCGCAAGTTCCTCAAGGATGCCACCAAGGCCATGAGCGGCATCTGCCAGGCTCGCTACGAGGCCTTCGGCTCAGCCGGCATGGCGAGCAGGATCGGCAAGGTGTTCAGCCTGGAAGACATGCAGAAGCGCTACGACAAGGGCGAACTGGATCCCCGGATCAACTGATCGAGAGGTTTCAAGCACGAAAAAAAAGCGGCCTGCATGGCCGCTTTTTTTGTCGGCTGCGATGCCTCTCACACTTCCAGCGGCAATTGCGGCGGTGCGGCGGTGCGCTCCACCACCAGGGTATGCACGCGGCGAGAGTCGGCACGCAACACCTGTACCTTGAGGCCATCGAACTCGATGGCCTCTCCGCGTTTGGGCAGACGACCGAATTTCGAAATCACCAGGCCGCCGAAGGTATCGAAGTCCTCGTCCGGGAAATTCATGCCCATGGCCTCATTGAAATCCTCGATTTCCGTCGCCGCTTTCACGCGATAACGGCCGGATTTGTCGCGGATGATGTTGTCCTCGGTCTCGTCAAAATCATATTCGTCCTCGATGTCGCCGACGATCTGTTCGAGCACGTCCTCGATGGTCACGAGGCCGGCGACACCGCCGTATTCGTCCACGACGATGGCCATGTGGTTGCGGCTGGCACGGAATTCCTTCAACAGCACGTTGAGGCGCTTGGATTCGGGGATGAAAATTGCCGGGCGCAGGGTGTCGCGCATATCCAGTTTTTCGCCGATCTGCAGCCTCAACAGGTCCTTGGCGAGCAGGATGCCAAGCACGTTGTCCTTCTCGCCGTCCACCACGGGAAAACGCGAATGCGCCGCCTCGATCACGCGCGGCAGGAATTGCTCGGGGGGGTCGTTGATGTCCACGACGTCCATTTGCGAGCGCGGGATCATGATGTCGCGCACCTGCATCTCTCCTACCTGCAGCACGCCCTCGATCATGGCAAGGCCGTCTGCATCCATGAGGTTGCGCTCGTAGGCAGAGCGCAGGATTTCGATCAGCTCCTCCCGGTCTTCTGGCTGCCGGGACAAAAAATGGGACAGGCGTACCAGCCAGTTCCGTTGCGGTCGACTAGGGTCGGGGTCCATGTAGCAATTACGGAGTGAATAAAGCTAAGCCGCCAAACTCAATTAGCCGGCTTAGCTTTTCTCGCTCGCGTAGGGATCATTAAACCCCAGAAGATGCAAAATTTCCACCTCCAGCGCCTCCATCTCGCGTGCCTCATGCCCGGTTTCGTGGTCGTAGCCCCGCATGTGCAGCACGCCATGCACGGTGAGGTGCGCATAATGCGCGCGCAATGCCTTGCCCTGCTCGTGCGCCTCGTTCTCCACCACCGGCGCACACAGCACGATGTCGCCGGCGAGCACGCCGCCTTCCTCGCCATAGGCGAAGGTCAGCACATTGGTGGCGTAATCCTTGCCGCGGTAATCGCGGTTGAGCGCGCGGCCTTCTTCTGCATCGACGATGCGCAGGGTGATTTGCGCCCTTTCCCCCTCACCCCTACCCCTCTCCCGGCGGGAGAGGGGTAATAACGCAGCGGCCACCCAGCGTCGAAACTGCGCGCGCTGGGGAATGCCGTCGGCTGCGCTCGCATACTGCACCGCCAGCGAAAATTTCGGCAGCTTTCCCGCCTCACTCCTCACGCCTCACGCCTTGCGATGTTTGGCATAGGCATCGACGATGCGCGCGACCAGCGGGTGGCGCACCACGTCTTCCTTGGTGAATTGGGTGAAGGCGATGCCGCGCACGTCGGCGAGCACATCCTGCGCGTCCTTGAGTCCGCTCTTGATGCCCTTGGGCAGGTCGATCTGGGTGATGTCGCCGGTGACCACCGCCCTGGCGCCGAAGCCGATGCGGGTCAGGAACATCTGCATCTGCTCGGGCGTGGTGTTCTGCGCCTTGTCCAGGATCACGAAGGCGTTGTTGAGCGTGCGCCCGCGCATGAAGGCCAGCGGCGCGATCTCCAGCACGTTGCGCTCGAAGGCCTTTTGCACGCGGTCGAAGCCCATCAGCTC
>DISR01000069.1 GCA_002421825.1 Thiobacillus sp. UBA6205
AAGACGAATTTTCGGGGGAAGGTCATTTTGCCTTTTGCCTTTTGCCTTTTGCCTTTTGCCTTTTGCCTTTTGCCTTTTGCCTTTTGCCTCCCGTGCACCCCGTGGTTGTGGTTTTTACAATTCTATGCCGTGTTCAGACAGAAAATCGCGCACCCAATGTTCGGGTTTGGCGCTGTGCCAGCGGCCTTTCATTTCGCCGTCGACGAACAGCAGCACGGTGGGAAAGCCGCGCATGCCATAGTGGCCTGCAAGCTTCATGTTGTGGCCTTCGTCCACTTCCACCTTCGCCAGCAGGAATTTTCCGCCGTAGGCCTGCACCACACGCTCGAGTATGGGCGTGAGCGCGTTGCAGGGCGGGCACCAGTCGGCCCAGAAATCCACCAGGATGGGAACGGTTTTCGAGGCTGCGACCACGGCCTCGTCGAAAGCTTCGTAACTGGTGTTGAAAATCAGGTCGTCGTGTTTCTTGATGATCATTTATTCCACTAATTTTTGAAAAGGCATTAACAGGGAGGAAGGGGAGGCAAGGGAGTAAAAGCCAAGTGTATCGCTTTGAATTTTCCTCCCCTGCCTCCCTTGCCTCGCTGTTCAGTGTTGCGATGGTCCAAGGATTCATTCCTGGTCCGGCAACAGCGGCTGCGCGGGCTGCAAATGCTCCAGGTCCACCGCCTCGATCTGCTTGAAGCGCTTGCTGATCTTGTCGGAACTGATGCTGACTTCCCGCACGTCGTCATTGGCCAGTTCAATATGCTTGGCAAGCTTCTTCATGCGCTCCTCGAAGCGGCCGAAGTCCTTGCCCAGGCGCGACAGCTCTTCCTTGATGATGTGCACCTGGCGCCGCGTTTCCACGTCCTTGATCACCGCACGCGCGGTGTTGAGCACTGCCATCAGCGTGGTGGGCGACACGATCCACACGCGGCGCTGCATGGCGTAGTCGACAAGGTCGGCGTGATAGGCGTGAATCTCGGCGAACACGGCCTCGGCCGGCACGAACATCACCGCGCCGTCGCTGGTTTCGTGCTCGATGATGTACTTGGAAGCGATGTCCTCGATGTGTTTCTTCACGTCCGCCTTGAAGGCGCGCGTGGCCGCCGTTTTTTCCGATTCTGCGAGCGCGGCATCGAACATCCTGTTGTAGTTTTCCAGCGGAAACTTGGAATCCACCGCCACCTTTCCGGTGGGCTCTGGCAGCGTCAGCAGACAGTCGGCGCGGCTCTTGTTGGACAGCGTGGCCTGGAACTCGTAGGCGCCCGGCGGCAGGATGTTGCGCACCAGGGCTTCCAGCTGCACTTCGCCGAAGGCGCCGCGCGAGCGCTTGTCGCCCAGCAGTTCCTGCAAGGTCACCACATTGGTGGTGAGGCCGTCGATTTTTTTCTGCGCCTCGTCGATGGTGGCGAGCCGCGCCATGACGTTGGCAAAGGTCTCGTTGGTTTTCTTGAAGCCTTCGTCGAGGCGCTCGCTCACCTTGCCGGAAATTTCCGCCAGGCGTCCGTCCACCACGCCGGAGAGGCGGGCAATGGTGTCCTGGATCAGCTTCTGCTGCTCGCGACCCTGGTCGGCAAACGTCGTCAGCGTCTTGTTGAGGAATTCCTGCTGCCCGGTTTTCAGCGCGTCGCTCGCCGCCGCCAGCGATTGCGTCTGCTCCCGACGCAGCGCTTCCAGCGCCTGGCGCAGGCGCTCTGCGGTATCGGTGAGCGCAGCCTGGGTGCGGTCGCTTTGCTGCGACAGGCCCTGATGCAGGTCTTTCAGCATGGCCTGATGCTGCACCCCCAATCCCCGTTCCTGGCCTGCCGCCAGTTCGGCCTGATTGCGCAGCACCGCCCCAAGACGGGCCAGGGCCCATGCCGCCAGCGCCAGCACGGCCAACAGCACGGCAAGGATCAGAAGCGTCTCGTTATTCGGCATGCGACGATTATACTTGGCCGGCTATGCGACATTATTTGAAACACGCCTTTTTCCTCTTGCTTGCCTGGCTCACCCTGTCCTGCAGCGCCGACAACGCGCAGACCCTGGAAGGCAGGGTGACCGGCATCGCCGACGGCGATACGCTGACCGTGCTGGATGCGACGCGCAAGAGCCACAAAATCCGCCTGCTCGGCATCGATGCCCCGGAACGCGGCCAGGCCTTCGGCGAAAAATCCAGGCAATCGCTCGCGAAGCTGGCCTACCGTCAGCAGGTCAGCGTGGACTGGCAAGGCCGCGACAGCTATGGGCGCATCCTCGGCCGGGTGCGGGTCGCCGCGGCGGACTGCCGGCAAGGCAGCTGTCCGAGAACGGTCGATGCCAACCTCGAACAGGTCCGGCTGGGGCTTGCCTGGTGGAACAAGAAATTCGCCGACACCCAGTTCCCGGGCGACGCCGGCGCCTACGAATCGGCCGAGGGCGAGGCGCGCGCGGCCAGGGCCGGGCTCTGGTCCGAACGCAATCCCGTGCCGCCCTGGCGCTGGCGCTATGCAAACCGAAACGAAGCAGATAAAGTGAGGCCATGAAAACCGCTGTGAAAATTCTGCCTGCCGTCTGCCGCCGCATCGTAGTGATGTGGCGAGCCATGCATGGGCCTGGCCGGATGTAGCGACAACTGTTTTCTGCAACCGAGCCACGCCGCCACAAGCGCCGTGGCTTTTGTTTTTCCTCACAAGGGAACCGTCATGCCAAAACACAAAAAGAACCTCGCCAGCGCCTATCTTGGCATCATCCTGATCTGGTCGACCACGCCGCTCGGCATCGTGTGGAGCGCGCAGGGCGTGCACTACACCTTCCCGCTGTTCGCGCGCATGGCCATCGGCCTTGCGGTCAGCCTGCTGTGGCTGGCGTTCACGCGCACGCGCTTGCCGCTGGATGCGCAGGCGCGCCGCTCCTATGCCATTGCCGGTTTCAGCATCTGGGCGGCCATGCTCTGCACTTACTGGGGCGCGCGCTTCATTCCGTCCGGGATGATTTCGGTGGTGTTCGGCTTAAGCCCCATCATGACCGGCCTGTTCGCGTGGGCCTGGCTGCGCGAGGATGCCTTCAGCCCGCTGAAGATCGTCGGCATGCTGCTGGGCGTGGGCGGATTGTTCCTGGTGTTTGGCGGCAGCCTGCAGCTGGGTGGCGCAGCGCATTGGGGCATTGCTGCCGTGCTGGCGGCGGTGGTATTGCAGGCCTGGGGACTGGTGGCGATCAAGCGCGTGGGCGCAGATGTTCCCGCCGTGGCGCAAACCGCGGGCGCACTCGCCGTAACAGTGGCGCTTTCCGCCCTGAGCCTTGCATTACTGGGAAACTGGCCAGCGCATATGCCAACGCGCGCGGCAGCGGCCACGCTCTACCTTGGCGTATTCGGCTCGGTGGCCGGATTCTCGCTGTATTACTTCCTCATCAAGCACATCAGCACCGGGCGCGTGGCGCTGATCACGCTGATCACACCGGTGACGGCGCTGTTCCTGGGCATGCTGTTGAACGGCGAGCGCCTGACTCTGGGCATTGCCGAGGGCACGGCAATGATCCTGTTCGGCCTGGCCTTGTACGAATGGGGGCTGGTGAGCAAAAACGGACGGCGCTTGCGCGCTGCCCGCCTGTCGGAATGATCAGGCCGGTCCGCGAGCCAGGGGATCCTGCCGGTAATAGCGCTGCATCAGCCCATAGACTGCCGGATAGGACTGATGCAGCGCCTCCGGCAATTCGAAGAAATATTCCGTGAGCACGGCAAAGAACTCGGCCGGGCTTTCCGCCGCATAGGGGTCCAGTTGGGTTTCTTCGCCGGCCTCCACCCGCCGACAGAAATCTTCAAAGGCCGGGGCGAAGACTGCCGCCCATTCCTCGGCGCGGATGCCGGAATGCAGTCGCGGCAGGCCGTTCGCGGCACCATTGGCCATGTCCAGCTTGTGCGCGAACTCGTGAATCACCACGTTGTAGCCGTCGCACAGGCCCGACCAGCCCACGTCCTCCCAGGACAGCACCACCGGCCCGCCTTCCCAGGCCTCGCCGCTCATGGGATGGCGCACATGGTGCACCACGCCGATTTCATCCATCTCCTCGCGCTCGGGCACGAAGCCGGCCGGGTAGACGATGACCTCCTGCCAGCGGCCGTAGCTGTCGATATCCAGGTTGAGCACCGGCAAGGCCGCCTGCGCGGCGATGGTGGCGCAGACCGTGCCGTCGATTTCAGCGCCGGCCGCAGCCGAGAAGGTTTTTTTCCTGATCAGGCGTTCCGCCAGCGTGCGCAGGCGGCTGCGCTCAGCCTCACCGAGCCTGTCAAAAAGGGGGAGCGCAAGGACCTGGCGCCAGTTGGCCTCGGAAACCACGGGCGGTTCGCTCTTGCCGAACAACCAGCCCTTCAGCCCCATTCAGGCCTCGCGCGCCTAGCCTGATTTATGCGCTTTCGCGCAGCGCCTTCCGGCGATCATGTTCCTGCAGGAAGCGCTTGCGGATGCGGATGGATTTGGGGGTGATCTCGACCAGCTCGTCGTCGTCGATGAACTCGACGGCGGATTCCAGCGTGAGCTTGATCGGCGTCGTCAGGCGCACGGCTTCGTCGGTGCCGGACGCGCGCACGTTGGTGAGCTTCTTGCCCTTGATCGGGTTCACCACCAGGTCGTTGTCGCGGCTGTGGATGCCGATGATCATGCCTTCGTACAGCTTGTCGCCGGGCGACACGAACATGCGCCCGCGGTCTTCCAGGTTCCACAGCGCATAGGCCACGGCCTCGCCGTTTTCCTGGGAAATCAGCACGCCGTTGTGGCGGCCGGGCAGGTCGGCCTTGATGGGGCCGTATTCGTCGAACACATGCGACATGAGGCCGGTGCCGCGCGTCATGGTCATGAAATCGCCCTGGAAGCCGATGAGCCCGCGCGCCGGAATGTGGTATTCGATGCGCACGCGGCCGTTGCCGTCCGGCTGCATGTCCTGCAGGTCGCCGCGGCGGCGGCCGAGTTCTTCCATCACCGCGCCCTGGTGGGCTTCTTCCACATCCACGGTGAGCAGTTCGTACGGCTCCATTTTCTCGCCGTCGATTTCCTTGAACACCACGCGCGGTTTGGCCACGGCCAGCTCGAAACCTTCGCGGCGCATGTTTTCCAGCAGGATGGTCAGATGCAGTTCGCCGCGGCCGGCGACCAGGAACACGTCGGCGTCGCCGGTGTCCTCGACACGCAGCGCCACGTTGGTGAGCAGTTCCTTGTTGAGGCGGTCGCGGATCTGGCGGCTGGTGACGAACTTGCCTTCGGTGCCGGCGAGCGGCGAGGTGTTGACCTGGAAGTTCATGGTCAGCGTGGGTTCGTCCACCTTCAGCATGGGCAGCGGCTGGGGATTGTCCTTGTCCGTGATGGTCACGCCGATGCCGATGTCCTCGATGCCATTGATGAGCACGATGTCGCCGGCCACCGCCTCGTCCACCAGGATGCGCTCCAGGCCCTGGAAACCCAGCACCTGGTTGATGCGCCCGGTTTTGACCTCGCCATCGAGGCCGTTCGCCACGGCCACGGTCTGGCCGGGCTTGATGCGGCCGTTGCGGATGCGGCCCACGCCGATGCGGCCGACGTAGGAAGAATAATCCAGCGCCGCAATCTGCAATTGCAGCGGCGCATCGGGGTCGCCCTCAGGCGCATGCACATGCTGCAACACGGTTTCGAACAAGGGAACCATGTCCGCCGCAGCGCCGCCGGAAGACGGCGCATCCTTGATGTCGAGGCAGGCCCAGCCGTTCAGGCCGGAGGCGTAGACGATGGGGAAATCGAGCTGCTCGTCGGTGGCGCCGAGCTTGTCGAACAGGTCGAAGGTGGAATTGATGGCGTAGTCGGGACGCGCGCCGGGGCGGTCGACCTTGTTCACCACCACGATGGGCCTGAGGCCGAGGGCCAGCGCCTTCTTGGTCACGAAGCGGGTCTGCGGCATGGGACCTTCCACCGCATCCACCAGCAGCAGCACGCCATCCACCATGCCCAGCACGCGTTCCACCTCGCCGCCGAAGTCGGCGTGCCCGGGGGTGTCGACGATGTTGATGTGGTAGTCGCCGTATTCGATGGCCGTGTTCTTGGCCAGGATGGTGATGCCGCGTTCCTTTTCCAGGTCGTTGCTGTCCATGATCCGCTCGTCCATCTGCTGGTTCTCGCGGAAGGTGCCGGATTGCTTGAGCAGCTGGTCGACCAGCGTGGTCTTGCCGTGGTCGACGTGGGCGATGATGGCGATATTGCGAAGCTTGCGGGACATGGCGGTGCCTGGCTGGGAAAGCCCGCTATTTTAGCAGATTTGAATATATTTCCCGCTAATCCCGGTACAGGGGATGATTGGCCAGGCGCCCTTCGATTTCCGTGATCTGGGCAAGATAGGCAGGACTGCCAACCCCGCCGAAGCGACGCACGAATGCCGCTTCCGGCATGTATTCAGGCAAATCGGAAAAGACCGGCGCCAGGGCCGCATCCTTGCCCAGGCTGGCAAGGTAGGCCTGCACCAGCGCGGCGCGGGGCCCCGTGCCCAGTTCGCCCAGCCGCGCGCCGGCACGGTCATAAGCGATGTCGGTGAAGCTGAAACCGGAGCCTGATTTCACATCCTCCTCTTCCTTGGCCAGGCCCATGGCATTGGCCAGGCGGCCGCCGCCGTTGGCGGCAAGGGCGGCGGCGATCAGGAGATGCTCGGCCGCATCGCGCCGCCCGTGCAGGGTCAGCAGCACCGGCGGCGCCCGCCGCGTGCTGCGTCCGCGGCCTTCCAGCAATTGGTGCAGGCTCACCCCCGCCACATAGGCGCCCAGCGCGGTGTAGGCGGCGCGATTCTCGGCCGCGGCATCGCCGCCGCGCTGCTGGGCAAAGCCGAACACTTTGCCCACCGCCTCGCGAACCGGCTGCTGGCTCTTGTCGGGATATCGCGCCATGGTCTTGCGCACGAATTCCGCGTACGCCAGCAGGCGCTGCTTTTCATCCACGCCGACCAGCACTTCCGCGCCCTTGCGTTCCATCAGGGTCAACAGTTCCGGCCGCCAGTGATAATCCAGGCTGAGATGGTTCTCGGACAGGCGCACGCCCTGCATCGATTCCATCAAGGCCAGGTAGGCAGGATCCTGGCGCAGCCAGCGCTGTGCCACCCACAATACCGCGCGCCCCAAGAAGGAAGGCAGCGGCAGGCTGCCCGCCTGCATGCTGTCCAGGGCCAGATTGCGGTCCTGCTGCGACAAGTCGGCGGAAAAATTCAGGTACTCGCCGAAAGGGTTGCGCGGCACGCGCAGGCTGACATTGAGCAGGGCCTTGCCCTCTTCGAGGTTGGCCGCCACGCCATGCACCGGCTTCACCACCACTGCGTAATTGAGCAGGCGGTTCACCTCCTCTGCCGAGAGTTCGAGTGTTTGCAGGGTATCCGCCGTGCGTGCGCGCGGCACGCTCTTTTCGAACAACTGCTTGGCCCAGACCAGATCCTCGCGCGTGATGCGCCCGCCCGGCTCGACGCGCGGCTCGCCATCCAGCGCGGCCCAGGCCAGGGCCGCGAGACCGCCGGCCAGGAACAACAGCAGGACGAGAAGGCGTTTCATCAGCCCTCCTTGTTCCGCATGAAATCAGCGGTCTTGAAGAAGGCCGCGTGCAGTTCGGCCTTCAGCTTCTCGTCCAGCCCCACGTCCTCCATGGCGCGCTGCATGCAGGCCATCCACTGGTCGCGCTCCGAGCCGCCAATGGCAAACGGCAGGTGGCGCCGGCGCAGTGAGGGATGGCCGAAACGGTCGGTGTACAGGGGCGGGCCCCCGGTCCAGCCGGACAGGAACCAGTACAGCTTGTTGCGCGATTCGCTGAGGTCCTGCGGGTGCAGCTTGCGGATGCCGTAGTAATCGGGATCATCGTCCATGAGGTCGTAGAAGCGGTCGACCAGCTTGCGCACGGCCTCGTCGCCGCCGATGCGGTGGTAGTGGGTTTCCATCATTCAATATCAATCAGGTTTCACGGCAGACAGGCGCCATTTTGCCAAAAATCCTTTTTACAAAGAGGACATGGGGACAAGAGCCAAGAAAATGCAAAGGTTTACTCCTGTCCTCTTGTCCTCCTTGTTCAAATGCCCTCCTTGTTCAAAACTCAGACATAGTAATGCACGGCAAACAGGCCTTCGCCGTCCTGCCAGCCGGCTTCACGGGCAAAACCCGCCTGCGCCGCAAGCGCATCGAATTCCCCGGGCAGGTATTTGTAGGAGTTTTCCGTATGCAGGCTCTCGCCGGCTTCGAATATGACCCTCTTCCCGGCCACCGCTACCTGCTGGCGTTCCATGCTGACCAGATGCATTTCGATGCGGCCCGCTTCGGCGTTGTAGAAGGCATGGTGGGCAAACTTCTCCGGCCTGAAGTCCGTTCCCAGTTCGCGGTTCAGTCGCACCAGCAGGTTGCGGTTGAAGGCGGCGGTCACGCCGGCGGCATCGTTGTAGGCGGCGTGCAGGCGCGCAGCGTCCTTCTTCAGGTCGAAGCCGATGAGCAAACCGCCATCATTTCCTGCAAGCGTGCGAAAAGCTTTCAGCAGATCCACCGCTTCCGCCGGACCGGCATTGCCGATGCTGGAGCCGGGGTAGTACACCAGCCGCCTGCCGGATGCGGGCAAATGCGGCAGCAGCGAAGCAAAGCCGTCGGCTGCCGTGAAATCCAGTTGCGCTGCGGTCACGTCCAGCGCCGGATATTCAGCCGAGAGACGCCCGGCCGCCCGGGCCAGGGCTTCGCCCGAGATGTCGACCGGCCAATAGGACGCGACTTGCAGCCTGCCGAGCAGAAGCTGCGCCTTGGCGCAGCAGCCGGCACCCGGCTCGACCATGCAGGCCACGGGGCCGATGCGGCGCGCAATGGCTTGCGCCTCGGCCTGCAGCAAGGCCGTTTCCACCCGCGTCAGGTAATACTCGGGCTGCGCGCAAATGGCCTCGAACAGGCGCGAGCCTTCGCCGTCGTAGAAATACTTGGGGGGAATGCGCTTGGGCCGCCCGGACAGCCCCGTCAGGGCGGATTCCTTGAGCGTATCGGCAGGCAGGCCAAGCGTTAGCAGGCGGACAGGCATGTGCAGGGGTCAGGGGTCAGGGGAATGTATATTGTTCTTTACTATAAAAAATCATAGCGCGGCCTTCGGCCGCATACCCTACTCTCTGAATCCTAGCCCCTGAATCCTAGCCCCTAAACATGCCTTTTCCCACCAGCGGATTCTCCGCCGCCAGGCTTGCTTCCCTGCTGCGCGAAGCGCGCGCCGACCTCGACGCTTTCGCCGCCTGCCTGCCCGAGCAGGCCTGGATCGGTCCGCGCGCGGCAATACTCAATCCGCCGCTGTGGGAATACGGCCACATCGCCTGGTTCCAGGAGCGCTGGTGCCTGCGCCAGCAGGACGACGATAGCGTGCTGCCCTCGCGGTTGCGGGGCGCCGACGCCCTCTACGATTCATCCCGGGTCGCGCACGATACCCGCTGGGACTTGCCGCTGCCCAACAGGGCAGCGACCGAGGACTTCGGCACGGGCGTGCTGCAAGACGTGGAAGACAAGCTCGACCGCGCCAGCACGGATGATCCGGTTTTCTACTTCGCCGAACTCGCCCTCTACCACGAACGCATGCATCTGGAGGCCTGGTGGATGATGGCCCAGCATCTGGGCTATCGGCCGCCCGCGGCAGTCAGCCTGACCGACGGCCTGCCCCGGCAAAGCCCGCGCCGCGCGATCCCCGCCGGCACGATCGAACTCGGCGCGGATGACAGCAGCTTCCGATTCGACAACGAAAAGACCCGACACAGGGTGAACTTTCCCGCCTTTGCCATCGACCTCAAGCCCGTCAGCCAGGGCGCATTCCTCGAATTCATCGAAGCCGGCGGCTACGCCACACCGCAGCACTGGTCGAGCGAAGGCCGGGCGTGGCTGGCGCAAAGTGGCGCCGGCCATCCGGTTTACTGGAGAAAGGAAGAAAACGCCTGGCAGGTGCGGCGCTTCGACCGGTGGCAGCCGCTTGAACCCGGCGAGCCCATGCTGCACCTCAACCGCTTCGAGGCCGAAGCCTATGCCGCCTGGCGCGGCGCCCGCCTGCCCAGCGCGGCGCAATGGCAGCGCGCCAGCCAGGAAAAGGATTTCATCTGGGGCCACGGCTGGGAATGGTGCGCGCATCCCTTCCTCCCCTATCCCGGCTTCTCGCCCGATCCCTACCGCGACTACTCCGCCCCCTGGTTCCACAGCCACGGGGAATTGCGCGGCGGCGGGCCCGTCACCCACCCGCTGCTGAAACGCTCAGATTTTCGGAATTTCTACCTGCCCGAAAGGCGTGATGCTTTCACCGGGCTGCGGCTGGCCTGGGATAGCGCCTAACTCGGAAATAAATCAAAAGGCATAAACGGGGCGGCAAGGGAGGGATGAGAGGAAAGCAGTTTTTTGCTTTAACTCCCTTACCTCCCCTTCCTCCCTGTTACAGGGTTTGGTTTTTCTGCGTTCTGGCCTTTGCGGTTAGCCCGCTACCGGTTTGACTTTGGATGCCGCCAGCTTGGCGCGCGCCCGCGCCTCTTCCACGGTATCCGCGTTCGCTACTGCCACCCCCATGCGGCGGCGGGTGAAGCTCTCCGGCTTGCCGAACAGGCGCACATCGGACTCCGGCACCTGCAAGGCTTCTTCCACGCCCTCGAAGGCGATGCCGGCAGCTTCCATGCCGCCGTAGATCACCGCCGAAGCGCCGGGGCGGCGCAGACTGACGTCGACCGGCAGGCCGAGGATGGCGCGCGCATGCAATTCGAATTCCGAAAGCCGTTGGGTGGCCAGGGTCACCAGCCCGGTGTCGTGCGGACGCGGGCTGACTTCGGAGAACCACACTTCATCGCCCTTGATGAACAATTCCACACCGAAGATGCCCAGCCCGCCCAGGCTGCCGGTGACCTTCTCTGCCATGTCGCGTGAGCGCGCCAATGCCAGGGGCGACATCGGCTGCGGCTGCCAGGATTCGACGTAGTCGCCATGCACTTGTACATGGCCGATGGGTTCGCAGAAATGCGTTTCGATTTCGCCGTTGGCGCCGCGTGCACGCACGGTGAGTTGGGTGATTTCGTAGTCGAAATTCACGAAGCCTTCGACGATGACGCGCCCGGCATCGACACGGCTGCCGCTGGCGGCGTAGTTCCACGCGGCCTCGACTGCCTCCGGGCCGTCGACCTTGCTCTGGCCCTTGCCGGAGGACGACATCACCGGCTTCACTACGCAGGGATAGCCGATGCCGTTCTCAATCGCGGCGCGCATTTCGGCGAGGCTCGAAGCAAAGGCGTAAGGCGAGGTCGGCAGGCCCAGTTCTTCCGCCGCCAGGCGGCGGATGCCTTCGCGGTTCATGGTGAGCTGGGCGGCGCGCGCCGTGGGGATCACGGTCGCCAGGCCTTCGCGCTCGATGGCCACCAGTTCATCGGTGGCGATGGCCTCGATCTCCGGCACGATCAACTGCGGTTTTTCCTGTTCCACCAGCGCGCGCAGGGCTTGGGGATCGGCCATGTTGATGACATGGGCGCGGTGCGCCACCTGCTGTCCCGGGGCGTTGGGATAGCGGTCGACCGCGATCACCTCCACGCCCAGGCGCTGCAGCGCGATGATGACTTCCTTGCCGAGCTCGCCTGCGCCGAGCAGCATAACCTTGATGGCGGATGGAGAGAGGGGTGTGCCGAGTTTCATGCGATAGATATGGAATGGAGGACTTGCGGATTTTAGCGTGGCGGTTCGGCCATAGCCTTGAGGCCGAAACTCAGCTGCCGCGTCGCCGCGATCACTTGCCGGCTGCTCAAACCTGTCATCTCGATGCGTACACGGTGGCAGGCCCCGTCTTTCACCTCGACATTCACCGGCGCCTCCGCGCCGCCATACACGACCACGAAGGCCTGCTCGCCGGGCGGAGCCGGGACAGTGAGCCCGCGCCGGGGCTCGGCGAGATGTTTCCATTTTTGCGTCATGCCGAGGGATTCGCGCCGCCCGTTTTCGATTCGGTAAACTCGGGAGGCAACGCCGGGCTTTCTTCGCCGAGCTTGGCTCGGGCATGTAGAACACCGCATAGCCCTTGGGCGCTTCGCTGAAGGCAGACTCAGCCCGGTCGCCGCAGGCGGCCAGCCCGGCCGGCAAAAAAATGGCGGCAATTGCCGCTTGAAATCGGGCGCGTTTCACTGAATCTATAGCTTGAACACGTAGCGGCGGATTGCAGCGTTGCCCGGCCTGCCGCCCGGAACAAAACCAGAGTAAAATAGTCAACTTTTAAAACCCGTTACGGATTTATGCGCCCCGCCCAGCTTATTCCCATCCTCGAACGCGAATTCCTCAGCGCCGCCGAAGGCCACCACACCCCGGTGATGATGTGGGGCCCGCCCGGTGTGGGCAAGTCCCAGATGGTGGGTGAGGTCGCAGCCAAGCACAAGGTGCCGGTCATCGACATCCGCCTGTCGCAGATGGAGCCCTCGGACCTGCGCGGCATTCCTTTCCGCGTCGGCGAGCACGTGGACTGGGCGATCCCCTCCATCCTGCCGGACGCCAGGCGCCATGGCGACAAGGGCATCCTGTTCCTGGACGAGATCACCTCGGCCCCGCCCTCGGTGTCGGCCGCTGCCTACCAGCTGATTCTCGACCGCCGCCTCGGCGCCTATGAAGTGCCGCCAGGCTGGGCCATCTTCGCTGCAGGAAACAGACAGGGCGACCGCGGCGTGACCTACGCCATGCCCGCGCCGCTGGCCAACCGCTTTTCCCACTTCGAAGTCGAAGCCAACCTCGACGACTGGTCGCAGTGGGCCTACGAAAACAACATCGACGAGCGCCTGATCGGCTTTTTGCGCTTCCGCCCGGAACTCTTGTTCGACTTCGACCCCGCGCGCAACCCGACGGCCTTCCCCACCCCGCGCTCCTGGGAATTCGCCCACCGCGCGCTGCAAAAGTTCGGCGACCATCCCGACCTGCTCGGCCCGGCGCTGGCGGCCTGCGTGGGCCAGGCCGCCGGCATCGAGTTCTCGGCCTATCTCGCCAACCTTTCGCGCATGCCGGATCTGGACGCCATCGTCGAGGGCCGCCCTGCCGATGTGCCGCGCGACACCGACCTGCAATACGCCGTGGCCGCCGCGCTGGTGGCGCGCGCCATCCGCAACAAGGCCTCGCCGCAGATCCGCGACATGCTCGGCCACATCCTCGACTACGCGGCGAAATTCCCGCTCAAGGAAATGGGCGTGATGCTGGTCTCCGACATCCACCGCAACGTCGGCCAGACCCTGTTCGGCGTGCCGCAGTTCGCCACCTGGGCGAACCAGGTCGCGGACATTGTGTTGTACGAATGATTTGAACAAAGAGGACATGAGTACAGGAGGAAAACCAAAGAACCTCTTGTCCTCTTGTCCTCCTTGTTCATGATTTTGAATCATGGCCAGCCTTAACCAGATCACCTTCGCCCACGACCCCGCCACCAAACTGGCGGCGGCGCGCACGCGCCTGATCCTGGACAAACCCTTCCTCGGCGCGCTGGTGCTGCGCCTGCCCATGATCGAGGCGGGGCCGTGGTGCCGCACCACCGCCACGAACATGAAGAGCCTCTATTACAACCCCGCCTACATCGACAAGCTGTCGCTGTCTCAGGTGGAGTTCGTGCTGGCGCACGAGGCGCTGCACTGCGCACTTACGCATTTCGTGCGGCGCGGCCACCGCATCCAGCGCAAATGGGACCTGGCCTGCGATTTCGCCATCAATCCCATCCTCATGAACGACGGCCTGCAGCCGCCGCCCGAGGCGGTGGTGCTGAACCAGTTCGAGAACATGAGCGCAGAGGAAATCTACCCCTGCCTCGATGACAGCCACGACAGCGAGACGCTCGACCAGCACCTCTACGACAACAACGCCGAAGGCGCGCAAAACGGCCAGAGCCAGGAGCCGCCGCCGGAAGATGCGCCGCAGGACCAGCAAGGGCAATCGGGCGGCGGGCAGCAGCCGAAGAACGAGGAGCCGCAGCAAAACCAAGGCGGCGGCGCCCGGCCCAATCCGCAACAGGGGCAAAGCGGCCAGAAAGCCGGCGAGGACGACAAGCAGGACAACTTGCCGGTGCCCTTGACCGCGCAGGAGCGCGAGGAACTCGCGCAGAAATGGCAGCAGTATCTCGCCAGCGCCGCGCAACAGGCGCAGCAGGCCGGCAAGCTGGGCGGCGCCATGGCGCGCCTGGTCGATGCCTGGCTGGAGCCCAAGCTGCCGTGGCGGACTTTGCTGGCGCACTACTTCTTCGACCAGGCGCGCAACGACTACAACTACATGCGGCCTTCACGGCGTGAAGGCGACATGATCCTGCCTTCGCTGAAAAGCTCGCAGTGCGACCTCGTCGTCGCCATCGACACCTCCGGTTCCATCGGCGAGGAAGAACTGTCGGAATTCCTCTCCGAGATCAACGCCATCAAGGGCGCGCTGCCGGTGCGCATCACGCTCCTGGCATGCGACGCCAGGCTCGCCGAGGACGGCCCCTGGGTGTTCGAGCCCTGGGAGGAATTCCGCCTGCCGCGCGCCTTCCAGGGCGGCGGCGGCACCGATTTCGCGCCCGTGTTCGAATGGGTGGAACATGAAAACCTGCGCCCCGACGCGCTGGTGTACTTTACCGATGCCGATGCCGAATTCCCCAAGCAGCCGCCGGCCTATCCCGTGATCTGGCTGGTCAAGGGCAAGAAGCCCGTGCCCTGGGGCAAACGCATCCAGTTGAATTAACTTATTGAACAAGGAGGACAAGAGGACAGGAGTAAACCTTATTAACCGCGGAGTTCGCAGAAGACGCGGAGTTTTCATTAATCATTCCTCTGCGACCTCCGCGAACTCCGCGGTTAAATTTGAGTTTTGTCTTATGGTTTTCCCTCCTGCCCTCATGTCCTCTTTGTAATTGATTTTGCTATGACTATCGGCGCCTCCGAACTTTCCTCCGAAGACAGCCTGCGCCTCAATGTGCTGATGATGGCCAACCCCGTGCAGGCGGTGCGCATCGACGAAGGCGCGATGACGCTGTACGCCCTGACCGAGAACGGCGAAGCGAAAATCCAGCTGCACCCGAACTGCCGCGCCGACCAGTACATCGTCCGCGTCAAGGAATTCCTCGGCGGCCACGCTTTGGGCTCTCCCGGCGGCTACCCGGTGTACCTGCAGCGCTGGACGCGCATGGGACAGACCTCGGACAAGAACCTGGAAGCCCTGCTGCTGCTGGGCGAGCCAGAAGCCGTGGTGGCGCTGGCGCACGCGCCCGGCCTTACCGACGAGCTCGCCCGCCGCGCCTGGTGGTGCCAGCCGACCATGGAGATCGCGCGCTGGATGCTGGAAAAGGAGGATGTCATCCAGGGCCAGATGGGCAAGGTGCTGGCCGATTTCCTCATCGAGCACCTGCCCTTCGAGGAAAGCCCGGACGCGCGCATGCACACCATCCGGCTCATCCTCTACGGCAAGCTTGCGGACGAAGCGACCACGGCCAAGCTCTGGCGCCAGGCCAAGGGCGTGCCCTACTATTTCATCGGCTTCCTGGAATTCATGCCGGAATCGCTGCCGAGCGATCAGCCCGCACGCGCCGACTTTGATGAAGCGAAAAAACTGCTCGGCCCGCTAATCGAGGCCGGCAATGCCTATGCCGAGCGCTTTCTGTCGCTGCTGTCCGCCAACGGCCAGACCTGGCTCAAGACAGTAAGCGAAGTGCTGACGCGGCCGTCCACCTCGCTGGTGGTCTATGCTTTGCTGGACGCCGTCAGCCGCTATTTCCATGCCATGGGCTACCCCATCCAGACCGAAGCGCTGGAAGACCTGTTCGCCCAGGCTGGCGCCATGAGCCGCGGCGAGATCGAAGCGCCGCCGGACTTGCAGGCGCTGCTGGCCGCCGCGCCGCAATATCGCCAGGGCATCGAGGCCATGCTCGCGCTCTCCAGCCTCACCGGCAAGACCGCAGACCCCTGGCTCTTGCGCAATACCGCCGTGGGCGCGCTGATGCGGCGTAAAATCGAACCGCTGGCCTCGCCCATCAACATGGCGGTGCAAATCCTAAGAGCGCCCGTTAATGGCTGAGAATCTTAAACAAAGAGGACATGAGGACAAGAGGAAAACTAATATGGGGTTTACTCCTGTCCTCTTGTCCTCCTTGTGCAAATAGTCCGATGAAACTTTATCTCGATCCCGCCCTGTGCAAGGAAGCGCCGGCGCTGATCCGCAGCCCCAACAAGACGCGCAAGCGCTATCCCGAAGGCGTGGTGGAAACGGTGGCGAGCGAGGCCGAGGCGCTTGCACGCGCGGAGGAAAACCTGCATCCCGCAATCGTGATCGGGCCTTCGCGCTCGTCGGAAGGATTCAGAATTTATTATCTAGTCAGGTGGCTCTAATGGAAGAGTTCAAGAGAAAACCCATCAACATCCCGGTCGTGCCCGCAGAGCAGCAGGCCTACGGCGCCTGTTCCGAAGCCGAACCATTCGCGCTCATGGTGCTTGGCGACAGCATGGAGCCGGAATTCCTCGACCGCGAGATCATCGTCATCGAACCGGAAGGCCTGGCCAGGGACGGCTCCTACGTCATCGCCTTCCACAACGAGGAATACACCTTCCGCCAACTGGTGAAGCGCGATGCCGGCTGGGCGCTGCATGCCCTGAACCCCGCCTACCCCGACCACCCCATCGCCAATCTGGACTGCATCAAGGGCGTGGTGATCTTGAAAAAGCAGCCGGGCAGACGCAAATCAGCAAAGTATTACATCGACCAGGAGAAGCATTAAATGCCGTACTACGTTTACGAAATCCACCCCATGCGCATCGTCAAGAAAGTCGCCGACTTCGACAAGTTCAAGGATGCCTCCGCCCACGCCAAGGAGATTCGCGGCAAGCTGACCGGCGCCGACAACTATTCGATCAAGGTCATCTTCGCCGAGAACGAACTGCATGCCGAGGAAATGCTGGGCGAAGTGCGCGAAAAGCCGCCGACCACCGGCGAGGATTATTGATTTGAAATCTTCGACAAAGAGGACAAGAGGACAGGAGCAAATATTTTTAACCGCGGAGTTCGCGGAAGGCGCGGAGCTTTCGATTATTTACTTTGCGAACTCCGCGAACTCTGCGGTTAATTTCTGATTTTTTGGTTTTCCCTCTTGTCCTCATGTTCTCTTTGTTCGAGAAAATAGATGAGCGAATACAACGAAGACGCCTACCGCGACGCCCGCAAGTCGGTGAACCCGACGCCGTGCGCGTTCGAGAAGGGCGTGCTGGCGCGCTGCGTTTCCTGCAGCAAGGCGGAAAAACACCTGCTGGCGGAACGGGAAACCATCAACTGCGCTGACGCCGCCGCCCAGGCCCGCTGCACGGAACTGAAGACCCTGCTGCGCGGCCACTCCGCCTTCGCCCTCAAAATCCCGCACATCGGCGCGCAACTGCCGCACGCCAAGGAACTCAAGATACAGTGCGGCGGCCTCAAGGGCCTGCAAGCTGCCGTCAACAACGCCGACACCGTCGATGACGTTTACACCCTGATCGAATCCGCGCTCGAAAAGCACGGCGAACTCGACGCCTTGCCCTACTCCGACATCGTGCAGGGCGTGGTGCATTTCGAGGCGCGCCGGCGCGGCTGACCACAAAACCGATACGGTTTTCTTCCAGGCCGAACACGCTAGAATGAAACCGAACATTCCTGGAAATGGAGGAGCAATGCGCAACTTCCACGAACTGGTCGAAACGGTGCAGAAGAACTGCCACATTGCGGACGCGAACCACGCCCGCAACATGACCATGTGCACCTACCTTCTGGAAATGCGCGAGTTCTTCCGCTGGGAAAACGAACTGCCGCTTTCACAGCAGCCGCCACGCGCCGAAATCGGGCCCTGGATGATCGAGCGCGAATCGCTGTGGGAGCGCATAGAGGAAGACGATTTCGCCGCGCTGCCCGTCAACGGGCAAGCCATCGATCCCTTCGAAAGCCGCGCCGTCAACGAAGCGCTGCTGCCCGAAGGCCTGGTCTACGGTGCCGGTATCGGCCGCTACCGCAAGCCGCACTTCTTCCTGGGCGAACTGAAGCGCAAGGAAGAGCGCGAAGGCCTCACCATCTACGTCACCGGCTGCGAATACGCGCGCGACCTTTCCACCCTGCCCGCCGCCTACCAGGACGGCGCCATCTTCCTGCGTACCGATGCCTTGAAGCGGGCGCTATGGGAAAAAGTCGAGCTGTGGGGCCAGAAAAAGCCCGAAGGCGCCATGAAAGCCGCATTGCAGTGCTACGGTTTCGACCGCGACCCCGAAGCCGCGCTTTCCCGCATGACCGAGACCGAAAGCGAAGCCGTCATCCTGCACGAAGTGGGCGAAGCGCGCGCCGACAAACTGCTCGGTGCGGAGTGGCATAAAATGCTCGCCGGCTTCACCCACAAGCATGCGGAAATGCTGGCGCGATCGGTTCGCGACAATCTCGCCGATTGCCTGTCCACGCTGCCGACGATCGTCGAAAAAAATGCCTGGTGCAGCTTGCACTACTACATGGCCGAATTCGACGGCCTGCGCCTGGTGCTCTTCCCTCGCCTGACCGAGGCTTACAAGGCCTGGCGCGAGAGCGGCCGGGCCGACGCCCTGGTGGCGGCCATCGATGAAGGCCGGCGCCACTGGCAGGAACAGGCGGAAATGCTTTTGGAAATTTACCGCGACGATCCGAAACAGGCGCAGGCCCGCATCCGGGAACTGCTCAAGCCCAATCCCTGCCCGCTGACGCTTTAATCATCCAGAAAACCGCATTTGAGCCACGGGGCGCACGGGGAACACGGGGGGTATCGGATATTGGGCTTGCGCTGATCACCTGATGGGTGTGCGACTTCAAGTCCAATTCCCGTGGCTTTCCCCGTGTGCCCCGTGTCCCCCCGTGGTTAACTGCTTTTCTGGGAATCATTGGGCTCCACGGACGACCGAATATCGCCGAAGTGGAACCTGAAGCCGCCGTTGGCGCGGTCCTGGAAATACAGTTCCAGCGATGCCTTGACGGTGCGGAAGGCGAGTTCTTCCCAGGGAATTTCGTGCTCGGCAAACAGGCGCACTTCCAGGCTTTCGATGCCCGGCTTGTAGTCGAGGTCGAGCAGGCGCGCACGGAACATGAAATACACCTGGTTGACGTGCGGCAGGTTGAAGAGCGTGTAGAGTGGCCCCAATTCCACGCGCGCGCCGGCTTCCTCCCAGGTTTCGCGCAGGGCGCCCTCGGCGGTGGTCTCGCCGTTTTCCATGAAGCCGGCAGGCAGGGTCCACAGGCCGTATTTCGGTTCGATGGCGCGGCGGCACAGCAGCACCTTGTCTTCCCACTCGGGAATGCAGCCCACCACCATCTTGGGATTCTGGTAATGAATGGTGCCGCACGCCGGACACACGTGGCGCGGCAGATGGTCGCCCTCGGGAACGAGGAATTCAACACTGCCGCCGCAATGACTGCAAAATTTCATGTCTGAACCAATGTCTTTCCGGCAAGGTAACAAATTTCGCCAAACCCCGCCAGCAGTGCATAATTGGAAAGTTTCCAGGCAGTTTCCAGGCCGATTCAGAATGCGCAATCCCCAGCAACACCCCGACCAGAGCTTCGCCCCGCAACTGGGGGGCGAGCGCCCGCAGAACACCGACCTCAAGGTGCTGACGGACATCGCCGCGTCGCTTTCCATGGACGTGGACGTCGAGCATCTGCTCGACAGCTTCCTCGGCACCATGGTGCGGCTGTCCAATGCGCACGCCGGCATCGTCCGCGTGCTGACGCCGGACGGCAAAAGCCTGCGCATCGTCGGTGCCGAAGGCCTGCCGCAGGAAGCGCTGGCGACAAACAGCGTCATGCCGCTGGAAACCGCGCTGTGCGGCCAGCCGGTCGGATCCTCCATCAAGAACCTGCCCTATCTCTTCGAATGCAAGGGCAACACCGCCCAGGCCTTCGGCATGGAAGGCGGCTGGGTGGTGGCGCTGCCGCTCAAGTACAAGAACACCCTGCTCGGCGTGTACAACCTGTTCCTGAAAAAAGACCAGGCCATACCGGAGGACGTCAGCCTGCTGTTCGCCTCCATCATCGAGCACCTGGGCATGGCCATGGAAAATGCGCGGCTCACGCGCGAGAACCTGCGCATCACCCTGATGAACGAACGCCAGATGCTGGCCAATGAAATCCACGATTCGCTGGCGCAGACCCTGGCCTACATGAAGATGCGGCTTGCCATGCTGCGCGAGGCGGTGCACGGCGACAAGCCCGAACTCACGGAAAAGTATTTGACCGACGTAGATTCGGCCCTGGAGTCGGCTTATTCCGGCCTGCGCGAACTGATCAGCCAGTTCCGCCACCGCATGGACCCACGCGGCATCCTGCCCGCGCTGCAGGAGCTGCTCGACGGCGTCGCCAAGAAAATCAACGCCAGGGTCAGGCTCGACAACCAGGTCAAGGACCTCGCGCTCAGCGCCGACCAGGAGGCACAGGTCTACCGCATCGTGCAGGAATCGCTCGCCAACATCTGCAAGCATTCCTACGCGCGCCTGGTGCAGGTCATTCTGGAGGACACCGGCACCCACTACCGCATCAGCATCATCGACGACGGCATCGGCCTCTACGCTGCCGGGCACACCGGCCCCGGCATGCACTTCGGCATGAACATCATGCGCGAGCGCGCCGAGCGCATCAAGGGCATGGTCGAAATCCGCAGCCGCGTGGGCGGCGGCACCCGCGTCACCCTGGTTTTCCCCCATGCGCAGCAGTCAGGAATGAACCTCTGAAGAAGCCATCCATGAGCCGCGTTTGCACGAAAAATGCTCAGTTGCAAGGCGCGCGACGAAGGTCGTATTGGACATACGAAGCCGAGGAGCGCAACGCCGCAGATGGGCATTTTTTGTGCAAACCCTCCGGGGCGCGGTTTTCCGGGCGGTCTGCTTTGTCGCGTCGCTTGCAAAGGGGAGTGGCCATTTGCTGCGCGTCGCTTCGCGCATCCCATCCCGGAAAACCGCGCCGCGGCCACGGATGGATTCTTCAGAGGTTCCTTAAATGAGCGAAAAGATCCGCGTCATCATCGTCGACGACCACACCCTGTTCCGCGAGGGTCTGGCCGAGCTGCTTGAACACTATGGCACCATCCACGTCTGCGGCATCACCGGCGACCCGGAAGTCGCGCGCCAACTGCTGAAGGAGCACCAGCCCGACGTGGTTCTGCTCGATCTGCACCTGCCGCCGACCGACGGCATTACCCTGATGCAGAAACTGCGCGAGGAAGGCCTGTTCTTCACCACCCTCATCCTCACCGTGAGCGACGAGGAAGAAGACCTCGCCAGCGCCCTGCGCGCCGGCGTCCAGGGCTACCTGCTGAAGAACATGGAACCGTCCGAAGTGGTCGATGCCATCATGCGCGCCGACAAGGGCGAAACCGTGGTCGCCCCGCAAATGACCGCCAAGCTCGTGACCCTGCTCGACAGCAAGAAAGGCAAGGCCACCTCGCTCATCAACCAGCTCACCGCGCGCGAACGCGAGATCCTCTCCTATCTGGCCAAGGGCGAAAGCAACAAGGCCATCGCCAAGGAGCTCGGCATCAGCCACGACACGGTGAAGCTGCATGTGCGGAATATTTTGTCGAAGCTGAACCTGACTTCACGGGTGGAGGCGGCGGTGTTTGCGGTGGAGCAGAGGCTGACGCCGCCGAGGCATTCGTAGATTAGTGCCGTGAAAGTTATCTACAAGATCACTTATCCGAATGGGAAGATCTACGTAGGCAAAGATGTCACTGATGACATCAACTACTTTGGCAGCGCAAATAGCAAACTGATCGAACGCGATTTCTCGCGAGTGCAGCGTCGCGACTTCACCATCAGAAAAGAAATACTCTGGGAGTCTGACTCAGCTTCTGACAGCGAAGC
This sequence comes from Thiobacillus sp. UBA6205, assembly GCA_002421825.1. Taxonomy (GTDB): domain Bacteria; phylum Pseudomonadota; class Gammaproteobacteria; order Burkholderiales; family Thiobacillaceae; genus UBA6918. The sequence continues at coordinate 21,772 of DISR01000069.1, forward strand.
TGCATTGTTCCGCCCGCAAGCTCCAGGCTGCGGCGGCAAAGACGGGGAAACTTCAAAAGCCACCCCCAAAATATGCACCCTTCACCACCGTCATTGCGAGCGCAGCGCGGCAATCCAGTTTAAGAAGGCTTAGCCACATTTGACTGGACTGCCGCGCCCCTTCGGGGCTCGCAGTGACGAAAAAACCCGCCCCTCGCCGAGTCCCCGGTGTTCCCCCCCTCTGGGCTGCCTCGGGCGGGGGCTTGAATTGGGGGAAGTTGAGGCGAGCGTGTCTGAGCACGTGGCCGCCCGGGCGTTTTTCCCGGGCGGATCGTGCGAGTTTGCGAGCCGCCCAATTCAAGTCACCGACCGAGGTTTACCCCGAAGGGGCAGCACAGCGGGGCCGCCTTTCTTTGGTTACTTTCTTTGGCGGAGCAAAGAAAGTAACTTGCCGCCGGGCAACCCCCGGCCACAGGTCTATGCACCTAGGAGATGGCCAACCTAACCAACGCTCTCCGCTTATCAAACAAAACCCTGGATTGCTTCGCTACGCTCGCAATGACGGCGCAGGTAACATGCAGACAACAAAAAGGGGATTCCGAAGAATCCCCCTCACCCCAACCCTCTCCCGCCAGGGGAGAGGGAGTTAGAAGTACGCTTACACCCGAATGTAAGTCCACCCCTCCTTCATCTTGCTCACCACCTCGCCGATCACCGAAGGCACCATCCGGGCTTCCTCGATGAGCGTGACGGTCTTGCCTTCGCGTTCGATGCGCGCCACGGCCTGGCCGCAGGCGATGAACTTGAGGTTGGCGTGCTTGTTCGCCAGCGCGTTGATGCGTTCGCGATAAGGCGTGAAGTCTTCACGCAGCAGGTTGAGGCCGTAATTGTTGGCAACGATTTCCAGTTCGGCCGGCACGCCTTCCTTCTTGGCGTTGTCGAGGATCTGGTCGGCATAGTCCAGCACCGCGACCATGCGCTCGGGTTTGTCGGAATCGATGTGCAGGATGAAGCGGTTGCCGGCGGTTGCCTGCTGATGGCTGGTGTGCATGAACTCGCCTTTTTGCGCCAGCGCGGCAGGCAGGATGCTGCCCCCCGCCGGGCGCAAGGTCCAGCCGATCATGCCGCCCAGGCCCAGCAGCAGGACGGCCGCCGCGGCCTGCATGCCCCAGGAGCGGGTATTGCCCCACTGCGTCGACTGCTTCGGCTCGACGCCGTCATAGGCGTGCCTGACCATGGACTTGAGCTGGCGGGTCTCGCAACTGCGCCTGGCCAGTTCCGGATCCTGCTTGATCGCCTCGAAAACCTCGCCCATTTCGCTGGGGGTGAGCTGCTGATCGACGAAGGCATTCAGGGTTTCGTCGGTAATGCGCATGTTCATTTCACTCTCCTGAGACCGGCCGCCTGAACAGCCGGCCTGACATCGGTCAACATTTCCTTGAGCGCGGCGCGCGCGCGGGCCAGGCGGCTCATCACGGTACCGGCGGGCACGCCGAGGATTTCCGCCACTTCGGCATAGCTGCGGTCCTCCATGTCCACCAGGGTCAGCACCTGGCGCTGGCCCAGGGGCAGGCGGGCAATGGCGTTGCGCACGGTGATCGCGGTCTGGCGACCGGCCAGGTTCTGCTCGGGCGAAAGCTCTTCCGACTCCAGGCGCTCGGCCCAGTCGTCGATATCCTCCAGCACGCCCGCCATTTTCTTGCGCAGGCAGTCGCGCCAGCAATTGTTGAGAATCACCATCAGCCAGCCCTCGAGCGCGCGCGGCTCTTTCAGCGGAGAAGTCGTGGCCAGCGCCCGCGCCAGCGCTTCCTGCACCAGGTCTTCGGCCATTTCGCGATTGCCGCACCAGGCATAGGCGAGGCGAAACAGGCGCGTGCGATGGCGCAGTATTTCCTGCTGGGTGCTTCTGCAAAACCAGACCATTTGTCTCCTCCGATGCCTTGTAAGACGCGGCGGGCGTCCGACTTATTCCATGGTTTCCCGATTCTGTTCCCGGCAAGGCCGCCTCGCAACGGTACATGTTGACCAAATCCGGGAAACGGCGGCTAAAAGCCCGGCCAAAGCCGCTATGATGGCGGCATTGTCCAGTACTGCCCCAGCCCGATGAATCCAGCTTCCGCAAGCTCTACCGACCCTGTTCAGGCCCGGCGCCTGTTCTTGCTGTTCGGCCTGGCCTATTTTGCGCAGAGCTTCGCGCAAATGGGCGGCCTCATCGGCCAGCCGCTCAATTTTTACCTCAAGGAGGAACTGGGGCTGTCCGCCAGCGAGGTTTCGGAGTATCTCGCCATCGCCTCCATGCCCTGGGTGATCAAGCCGGTCTACGGCCTGGTCAGCGACTACCTGCCGCTGTTCGGCTACCGGCGCAAGACCTGGCTCATGCTGGTGAACCTGCTGGCCGCCGCCGGCTTCATGTGGCTGGGCGGCCTCGCGGAACCCGCCTCGCTCGTTATCGCGCTCACGCTCACCGCCTTCGGCACCGCGGCATCCGACGTCATCATCGACGCCCTGATGGTGGAAAAAGGCGCCGAGACCGGCCTCACCGCGCGCTTCCTCGGCACGCAGTGGTTCTGGTTCAAGGTCGCCGCCGTCGTCACCGCGCTCGCCGGCGGCTTCCTCGCCAATACTTTCGAGCCGGCCACCGCACTCCACATCGCCGCCACCGTCACCATGCTGGCGCCCATCGCCGTGCTCACGGCCAGCTATTTCCTGGTGCAGGAGAAGCCGAGCCGCATCGAGCTGGCGGCGATGAAACAGACCACGCAAAGCGTGTGGCTGGCGGTGCGCTCGCCGAAACTGCAGCTGGCCGCGGTGTTCGTGACGCTGTGGTGCTTCAGCCCCGGCTTCGGCACGCCGCTGTACTTCCACATGACCGACGTGCTGCGCTTCGACCAGCAGTTCATCGGCCAGTTGTCGGCATTCACCGCGGCGGGCGGTGTCATCGGTGCCTGGCTGTTCGGGCACGTGCTGGCCCGGCGCTCCGTCGCGGTGCAGGCCAATGTCGCCATCAGCGCAGCGATCCTGGCGGTGCTGGCCTATCTTGCGCTGGCGCAGCCGAGCAGCCATGCGCAAACCATCGCCGCGCCGCTGCATGTCGCCGTCGGCACGCTGAACCAGATCGGCATGCTGATGATCCTCGCGGTGGCCGCGCGCGCCTGCCCGCCGCGCGCCGAGGGCTTCACCTTCGCCGTCATGATGTCGCTCTACAACGCCGCCGACCAGCTTTCTTCCGTGATCGGCGCGCGGCTCTACGAAGAGACGTTCCAGCAGTCTTTCGCGCCGCTGCTGTGGGTCGCAGCCGGCTCGCTCGCGCTGTGCTACCTGCTGGTGCCCTCCCTCGGCCGGCAGCAGGGGCAGGCCATGCCGTTGCGGCCCGCGGAGGAAAGCGCAGCCGGATGATCGTCTAAGGAACGATTCCCTCCCTGCGGCGTCAAGACAGGAGCGTTTTCGCCGTTTTAATCATTTATGGACACCGCCATCCCCCTCGCCGTCATGCTCGAATCCGCCGTGCGCCAGGTCGGCCAGATCGTGCTCGGCAAGGAACGCGAAATCCGCCTCGCCCTGGCCTGCGTGCTGGCGCGCGGCCATCTGCTGATCGAGGACCTGCCCGGCATGGGCAAGACCACGCTGGCGCACGCGCTGGCGCAGACCCTGGGCCTGCAGTTCCACCGCATCCAGTTCACCGCCGACCTGCTGCCGGCGGACATCCTCGGCGTGTCGGTGTTCGACCGCGAGCGCAGCCAGTTCGTGTTCCATCCCGGCCCCATCTTCGCGCACCTGATTCTCGCCGACGAAGTGAACCGCGCCACGCCCAAGGCGCAAAGCGCGCTGCTGGAAGCGATGGAGGAACAGCAGGTGACGACCGAAGGCGAAACCCGCGCACTGCCCGTCCCCTTCTTCGTCATTGCCACCCAGAACCCCACGCACCAGGTCGGCACCTTCCCGCTGCCGGAGTCCCAGCTCGACCGTTTCCTCATGCGCATCGCGCTGGGCTACCCGGACATGCATGCCGAGCGCATGCTGCTCGCCGGCGAAGACCGGCGTGAAATGATCGCGCACATGAAGCCGCTGCTCGACCCGGCCAGCCTGATCGCCGCGCAGCACAAGGTATCCGAAGTCTTCGTGGCCGAAGCGCTGCTCGACTACGTGCAGGCCTTGATCGCGCGCTCGCGCAGCGGCGGACGCTTCGGCGCGGGCCTGTCGCCGCGCGCCGGCCTCGCCCTGGTGCACGCCAGCCGCGCCTGGGCCTTCCTCGCCGGACGCTCGCAGGTACTGCCAGAAGACGTGCAGGCGGTGCTGCCCGCGGTCGCCGGCCATCGCCTGCGCGGCCCCTCGGGCGAGGCCGATGCCGACGCGCTGGCGCAGGCATTGCTGGCCGACGTCGCCATTCCCTGATAGCGACTGAGCGGGAAGCGCCGTGGCCACCCTCGCCGCACGCCTGTTTCCCATGCTTGCGCAACTGGTGCGCGGGCGCGGCAGCGAATCCGGCCCCATCGTGCTCGACCGCCGCCGCATCTACATCCTGCCCACGCGGCTGGGCGTGATCTTCGCGCTCTTCGTGACGGCGATGCTGGTCGGCTCCATCAACTACGGACTGAGCCTCGGCTACATCCTGACCTTCATGCTCGGCGGCGTGGCAGTCGTCGGCATCCTGCATACCTACAAGAACCTGCGCGGGCTGGCCGTTGCCGACGCGGGCGTTTCTTCCGCCTTCGCCGGCGAAGACGCCGCATTCCATCTGGCGTTCGAGGCAGCGGATCCGCGTTTCGCGCTGAACCTGTGCTGGCGCGACGGCGCGCCGCTGCCGTTCGATGTCGCCACCGCGCAGCGCATCAGCGTGCGCGTGCCCGCGCCGCAGCGCGGCAGGCTCAGCCCCGGGCGCTTCACCCTGTCCTCGGTCTATCCGCTCGGGCTGTTCCGCGCCTGGTCCTACCTGGAGTTCGGCCAGGCCGCCATCGTCTATCCCCGGCCGAGCGAGACCACGCTCGAATTCGCCGCCGAGGGCGAAGCCGGCGCCGCCGACCGCCCCAGCGCGCGCGACGGCAGCGAGGACTTCGCCGGCCTGCGCGCCTGGCAGCCCGGCGATTCGCCGCGCCAGGTGGCGTGGAAGGTCGCGGCACGGAGTGACGTGCTGGCCACCAAGCGCTTCAGCGATGTCGAAGGCAGCACGGTGATGCTGGACTGGGACAGCCTGGCCGGGCTCGACACCGAAGCGCGGCTGTCGCAGCTTGCACGCTGGGTGCTCGATGCCGAGCAGGCCAACCTGAACTACGGCCTGCGCATTCCCGGGATCGAACTCGCAGCGGGCAGCGGCACGCCGCATCGCCAGCATTGCCTGGAAGCGCTGGCCCTGTTCGGGCTGCCCGCGCATGGCTAGGCCCGCCTTCTTTCCGCCGCTGCCTGCCGCGCACTGGCTCTTCGCCGGCATCGCGCTGGTCATCGCGCCGCATGCCATGCATCTGCCGACGTGGCTCAGCGCGCTTGCCTTCGCCATGATCGCCTGGCGCTGGGCGGCAGCCTCGGGCAGGCTGCCGCTGCCCGGCAAATGGATCCTGGCGCTGCTGCTCGCAGGCTCAGCTGCAGCCATCCTGCTGCAGTACCGCACCCTGTTCGGTCGCGACGCCGGCGTCGCCATGCTCACGCTCATGCTCGCGCTCAAGCTGCTGGAGATGCGCAGCTACCGCGATGCCATGCTCACGGTGTTTCTCGGCTACTTCCTGGTCATCACCAACTTCTTCTACAACCAGGACATTCCCTTCGCGGCCTACCTGTTCGCCGTGGTGCTGGTGCTCACCTGCGCGCTCATCGCGCTCAACCATCCCGCTTCCGCCGCGCAATGGCGCCGCCCGCTGCGGCTCTCGGCAGTGCTGCTCGCCCAGGCCGTGCCGGTCATGCTGCTGCTGTTCGTGCTGTTTCCGCGCGTGGGCGGGCCGCTGTGGGGCATGCCCAGCGATGCCTTTTCCGCCAGGAGCGGTCTGTCGGAAGACATGTCGCCCGGCTCCATCAGCGAGCTGGTGCAGTCCGACGCCATCGCCTTCCGCGCCCAGTTCGACGGCGCGCCGCCTGCGCCGTCGAAACTCTACTGGCGCGCGCTGGTGATGGAAAACTTCGACGGCCGCACCTGGGGCCGCTTGCGCGGCGGCTTCGTGGCCGAGCCGGCGATCGAGCCCAGCGGCACGCCGGTTGCCTACACGCTCACCATCGAGCCGCACGACAAGCCCTGGGTTTTCGCGCTGGAGGTGCCCGATCCGCAGGCGCTGCCGCAGGGCACCCGTCTCACGCGCAACATGCAGCTGCTGGCGAACAAGCCCATGCAGCGGCTCACGCGCATGAGCCTCTCCTCCTACCTCGACCACCGCATCGGCAGCAATCTCGAACTCGGGCAACTGGGGCGCATGCTGTCCTTGCCCGACGCCGGCAATCCGCAGGCGCGCAGCCTGGCCCAGCGCATACGCGACGAAGCCGGCAGCGATGCGGAAGCGGTCGCGCGCGTGCTGAACCTGTTCCGCGAACAGGGCTATGTCTACACCCTGACGCCGCCGCTGCTGGGGAAGGACGGCATAGACGATTTCCTGTTCACGACGCGCAGCGGCTTTTGCGAGCACTATGCCGGCGCCTTCACCTTCCTCATGCGCGCCGCCGGCGTGCCGGCGCGCATCGTCGCCGGCTACCAGGGCGGAGAATTCAATCCGGCCGGCAACTACTTCATCGTGCGCCAGTCCGACGCCCATGCCTGGAGCGAAGTCTGGCTGCAAGGGCGCGGCTGGGTGCGCGTCGATCCCACCGCGGTGGTTTCCGCCAGCCGCATCGAGCGCGGCATCGCCTCCGCCCTGTCCGCAGGCGAACCGCTGCCGTTTCTGGTGCGCACCGACCTGGAATGGCTGAAACAAGTGCGCCAGCGCTGGGATGCCGTCAGCACCTACTGGGACCTGTGGGTGCTGGGCTTCGACCAGGAGCAGCAGATCGGCCTGCTTGCACGGCTGGGCTTCGGCATCGTCTCCTGGCGCGAACTGGCCTGGGGCCTGGCCATCGGCCTCGGGCTCTTGCTCGGCATCATCGCGGCCTTCACCTTGCGGCCGGCACGCAGGCCTGCGCCCGACAAGGTGCAGGCGCTGTATCTCAGGTTTTGCCGCAAGCTGGAAAAAACGGGACTGGCAAGACTGCCGACGGAAGGCCCGCTGGATTTTGCCGAACGGGTTCGCACGCAGCGGCCCGAGCTCGCCGCCGGCACGGACGCGATCGTGCGCCTGTACATCCGTTTGCGTTACGGCGCGCGCGCTTCGAACGAGGTTTGCGGCGAGCTCGCTGCGCGGGTGAAAAAATTCAAGCCTTGAGGCCGTTTCGGCCTCGCCCTGGCAAGGCGCTGGCGCGCAGGATCGACGATCTCATGGCTGGCGTCCTGAATCTGCCCCTGATGCAGCCTGCTGCCAGCCGGGCCGCACCAGGGCAGGACGATGTCCGGCAGACGGGTTTCGTCGCGCTCGGGAAAGACGGCATTCAGGTCTTTTCCCCCGCCAGCAGCAGCATGCCGCCCCATGGCAACACAGCCGGCGTGCATTGCTCGACGCAACGTGCGAGCCGCGAGCCAGAGGGCAGGAAAATCGCCGAACGCAGTTTCAGATCCCGCACCGGCAGGCCGGCAAAGAATGTGCGCAGTTCGGCCGCCGCATGCCAGCGCGCCCCGCGATAGGCTCCGCTGCCACCACCCTTTCCTTTCTCGCGGTAGAGCAGGCTGGCACGGTTGAGCCAGCCGATGACGAAGCGGCGTTTCGCCACGCGCACGATCTCGGCCACGGCCTGGCGCTCGTCCTCGACAAAACAGAGGGCGGCGATGGACAGCACATGGTCGAAGCTGGCATCCGGGAAAGGCAGCTTGCGTGCATCGCCTTCCAGCCAGCGGATGGCAGGGGGGCTGTGCGCACGGGCCCAGGCCAGCCACTCGGCATCGGGATCGAGGCCGGTGACCTGCAGCCTGTCGGCAAAGCGGCGCGCAAACCAGCCGGTGCCGCAGCCCACGTCGAGCAGGCTGTCGCCTGGCTTCGCCGCCAGCAGGCCTGACACCAGTTTGAATTCGGCCTCGCCGATCCAGCGTCCGCGCGGAGTATCGTACCAGGCGTCGTAGTCGGCAGGTTCCACTGCGGGGAATCAGTGCCCGGCCGGAGCGCTGGCGCGGGCGTGCGCCTCGAAGCCGCCCTTCTTCTTCCAGCCTTCGAGGCCGTCCTGCAGCACCTTCACGTTCTCGTAGCCCAGCAGGCGCAGCGCGAACACCGCCTGCGCGGACAAAGAGCCGGAATTGCAGTACACCACCACCATGCGGTCCTTGGGCAGTTCGGCTCTGCGTGCAACCGCCTGGCGCCACTCGATGTTCACCGCGCCGGGGATATGCTCCCTGGCGTACTGGGCGGCATCGCGCGCATCGACGATGAAGACCTTCTTCCAGTCTTCCGCGGGAATCTGCTCGGGCCAGATCAGGCTGCTGCCGTATTCGGAAAAGTCCAGGTAGCCGCCGAGGGCGTCGACCACGACCGGGTTTTCTTCCGCGTGCACGGAAGCCGCCAGCAGGGACAGGCCAGCGAACAAGCCAATCAGGATTTTGTGCATACGCTACTCCTTTTAAGAAGTTCAGATTCTCCCCGCCCACCGCCTTGCCGGCAATAGCCCGAACCAACCAGCGCAGCCGGCAATTTATTGCGCAAAACCGCCCAAACGCGCAGGTCTGATGCAAAATATGTGCATTGCGCAATGCACCGAAGTGATCCGTTCCATGCACAACACCCTCCCCCTCCTCCAGACCACGGATTTTCCGCCGCTTTGCCGCGGCAAGCTGACGACGCTGCAGGTCAACCTCGGCTACCGCTGTAACCAGAGCTGCCTGCACTGCCACGTCAACGCCGGGCCGAACCGCACCGAGGCGATGGACGATGCCACCCTGGAGCTCATCCCGCGCGTGCTGAAGGCGCGCAAGCTGACCACGCTCGACATCACCGGCGGCGCGCCGGAACTGCATCCGCGCTTCCGCTGGCTGGTCGAGGAAGCGCGCAAACTGGGCGCTAAAGTGATCGACCGCTGCAATCTCACCATCCTGTCCGAGCCGGGACAGGAAAACCTGGCCGAATTCCTTGCTGCGCAGCAGGTGGAGATCGTCGCCTCGCTGCCCTGTTATCTGGAGCAGAACGTCGACGGCCAGCGCGGCAAGGGCGTATTCGAGCGCAGCATCGCCGGGCTGAAGAGCCTGAACGCGCTGGGTTACGGGCGTGAAGGCAGCGGACTCGACCTGCATCTGGTCTACAATCCGCAGGGGGCCGGCCTGCCGCCGGCGCAGGCCGGCCTGGAGGCCGCCTACAAGCGCGAACTGCAGTCGCGCTACGGCATCGTCTTCAACCGGCTCTACACCCTGGCCAACATGCCCATCCTGCGCTTCGGCAGCACCCTGGTGTCCAAGGGCCAGTTCGCCGAATACATGCAGCTGCTCAAATCCAGCCACAACCCGGACAACCTTGAGCAGGTCATGTGCCGGGACCTGGTCAGCGTGGACTGGCGCGGACGACTCTACGACTGCGACTTCAACCAGATGCTGGGCATTCCCGCCGCGGGCCCGGTCATGCTCGCCGGACTGATCGAGCAGGACATCTCCGGCCAGACCATCCGCGTGGCCGACCATTGCTACGGCTGCACCGCCGGCCAGGGCAGCAGTTGCGGCGGTGCGCTGGGCTGACAGGAAAATTCCTTTGAAAAACTGGCGCAAACCGCGCCGCTTCGAGCGCAACCTGGTGGTGATCGGCGCCGGTGCCGGCGGCCTGGTGGCGGCCTACATTGCCGCCGCCCTCAAAGCCAAGGTCACGCTGGTCGAAAAGCACAAAATGGGCGGCGACTGCCTCAACACCGGCTGCGTTCCCTCGAAGGCGCTGATCCGCTCGGCGAAATTGCTTTCTCAAATCGCGCGCTCGAAGGAATTCGGCATCCGCGAGGCGCGCGCCGAATTCGATTTCGCCGAAATCATGCAACGCGTGCAGCGCACGGTGCAGGCGATCGAGCCGCACGACTCTGTCGAGCGCTACACCGCTCTTGGCGTCGAGGTGATCGAAGGCGCGGCGAAGATCGTCACGCCCTGGGAAGTCGAGATCGCGCGCAAGGACGGCAGCACACAGCGGCTTAGCACGCGCAGCATCGTCATCGCCGCGGGCGGGCGCCCCCTGGTGCCGGCCATTCCCGGCCTCGACGAGGTCGGCTGCCTGACTTCCGACACGGTATGGAATTTGCGCGAGCTGCCCGGGCAGCTGCTGGTGCTGGGCGGCGGCGCCATCGGCTGCGAGCTGGCGCAAACCTTCGCCCGCTTCGGCTCCCGGGTGACCCTCGTCCAGCAGGGTGCGCGCCTTTTGCCACGCGAAGACCCGGAAGTGTCCGAACTCGTCGCGCAACAATTCCGTGCCGAAGGCATCGACGTACTGACCGAGCACAAGGCAGCAAGATTCCTGGTCGAGAACGGCGAAAGATTCCTGCTCGCCGAGCACGCCGGCGTCGAAGTGAAAATCCCCTTCGATGCCGTGCTGCTCGCCGTCGGCCGCGCCGCCAATCTCGCAGGCTGCGGGCTGGAGGAACTGGGTGTAAAAACTGCGCGCACGGTGGAGACCAACGCCTTCCTGCAAACCAATTATCCGAACATCTATGCCGTAGGCGATGTCGCCGGGCCGTTCCAGTTCACCCACACTGCCGCATACCAGGCCTGGTATGCGGCGGTCAACGCCCTGCTCGACGGGTTCTGGGGGTTCAAGGCGGATTACTCGGTGATCCCGTGGGCCACCTTCACCGATCCCGAAGTCGCGCGCGTCGGCCTCAACGAGCAGGAAGCGAAAGAGCAGGGCATCGCCTGCGAAATCAGCCGCTATAACCTAGATGAGCTCGACCGCGCGATCGTCGATTCCGAGACGCGCGGCTTCGTCAAAGTGCTGACCGTACCCGGCAAGGACAAAATCCTCGGCGTCACCATCGTCGGCGAACATGCCGGCGACCTGATCGCCGAGTTCGTGCTGGCGATGAAGCACGGCATCGGGCTGAATAAAATCCTCGCTACGCTGCACATCTACCCGACGCTGGCGGAAGCCAACAAGCATGCGGCCGGGATCTGGAAAAAAGCACACGCGCCGCAGCGGCTCTTGCGCTGGGTCGAACGCTTCCACGCCTGGAGGCTGAAGTGAAACACCTGTTGCCGCTCATGGCGCTGCTGCCGGCCATGAGCCTGGCCGAGCCGTTGTGGGTGGGCCGCTTCGTCGCGACGGACAACAGCCTTCCGCTGCCCTGGCGCATCGTGCGCTTCGACCAGAATGTTGCACCGACCCGCTATCGCCTGCGCGAATGGGACGGCGTGACGGCCATCGAGGCCAAAGCCGTGAAAAGCATGGCGCTGCTGGCACGGCCAGTTGAGGTTGATCTGGCGAAAACACCCGTGCTGTGCTGGCGCTGGCGCATCGACGCGCCGCTGAAAAACGCCGACATCACACGCAAAGCCGGCGACGACACCGCCGCCCACATCCACCTCGGCTTCGCAGCGAAACTGGGGCTGAGCTTCGGCGAAGACGCGGCACTCATGTATGTTTGGGATAACCGCCAAGCGGCCGGCGCCTGGCTCACCAGCGTTCATTCCGTGCGCACGCGCATGCTGGTGCTGCGGACCGGTGCGACGGACGCGGGACGCTGGGTGGAGGAACGCCGCGACCTCTCCGCCGACTACGTCCATGCTTTCGGCCAGGCGCCCGGCCGCCTCATCGGCCTCGGCATGGCCAGCGACACCGACGACACCGGCGAGGCAGCCCGCGCGGGCTTCGCCGATTTCCGTTTTGTCGCCCGGAACGAGCCGTGTTGAATCCACGCCCCGCGCTGTCCATCGTCATGCCGGTGCTGAACGAAGCGCAGCACATTGTCGCTGCGCTGCAGCCGCTGAGGATGAATGGCGTCGAGATCGTCGTCGCCGACGGCGGCAGCAGCGACGGCACGCCGGCACTGGCCGCGCCATTGGCCGACAAGGTGATTGCCGCGCCGCGCGGACGCGCGCTGCAAATGAACGCAGGGGCAGCCGTCGCAAGTGGTGATGCCCTGCTGTTCCTGCATGCCGACACGCGCCTGCCCGCCAATGCGCCTTCCCTCATCGAACGCACCTTGCAACATCATGCGTGGGGCCGCTTCGACGTACACATCGAAGGCCGCTCGCACTGGCTGCCCATCGTCGCGGCAATGATGAACCTGCGCTCGCGCCTGACCGGCATCGCCACCGGCGACCAGGCCCTGTTCGTCACGCGCGCGGCCTTCGATGCAGTAGGCGGATTCCCCGAACAGCCGCTGATGGAAGACATCGAGTTGTCCAAGCGTTTGCAGCGCATCGGCCCGCCGGCCTGTTTGCGCGCGCGTGTTGCAACTTCCGGGCGGCGCTGGGACAGGCACGGCGCCTGGCGCACCATCCTGCTCATGTGGCGGCTGCGTTTCGACTACTGGCGCGGGGTGCCGGCATCCCGCCTCGCCCAGCGTTATTACCCCGGCGCATGAGGCCCGTGCGCATCCTCGTCTTCGCCAAGGCGCCGGTGCCGGGCCACGCCAAGACCCGGCTGATACCCGCACTCGGCGAGACCGGCGCCTCACAACAGGCCTTGCGCATGTTGGTGCTCGCACTCGAACAGGCGCAAACCGCCGCAATCGGCCCGGTCGAACTGTGCATGAACCCCGCGCCGGATGCGCGGGAATGGAGAGACATCCCGCTTCCGACCGGCATCGAGACCAGCGACCAGGGCGAAGGCGATCTCGGCGAACGCATGGCGCGCGCCGTGCGCCGCTGCATCGAGCGCGGCGAAGCGGTATTGCTGACCGGCACCGACTGCCCCGACCTCTCTGCCGCGCGCCTGCGCGAGGCAGCGGCTCAACTCGCGACGCACGACGCCGTTCTCCATCCGGCGGCGGACGGCGGCTATGTGCTGCTGGGCTTGCGCACCTTCGATGCCGGCCTTTTCCATGGCATCCCATGGAGTACAGCGGCAGTGGCCCGCCTCACGCTCGAACACATGGCGGAATTGAACTGGCGAGTCTGGACGGGGGAAACACTGCACGATATCGATGAACCTCGCGACCTCGCATACCTGCCCTGGGCAAAAACGCTTTGGCCAAGCCGAGAATAAATTGACAAAGATGTATTAAATGGCTATAAATGAGAAACGTTCTCATATGAGACTTCTCTGATATATGACTTCCGCCGCGCAAACCTTTCCTCTCCACGGCCCGGGCCTGCGCGGCGCGCGCCGACCGCGCGTCGCCATCGTCGGTCGTGACGGCAGCGGCAAACGCAGCATTTTCCGCGCCGCCTCCAGCACCTCCACCCGCCACGAGCGTCTGGCCGGCATCGGCCCGGCCTACGAGGAATGCGTGGTCGAAGTCGGCATCGACCAGATCTCCCTGGTGGCGCTGCCCGCCATCGACAGCTTCCACCAGCCCGACGACGTCACCTCGGTGGTGCTGAAATATCTGCTGTGGGGCGACCGCTGGCCGGATATCGCCCGGCACGAAGCGCACCAGCCCGAAAAGGCCTTCACCGCCCCGGATCTGTTGCTGATGGTAATGGATGCCACGGCGCTGGAGCGCGATCTTGAACTGGCACTGGAACTGATGCAGCTGGGCAAACCCATGGTGTTCGCGCTGAACCGCATGGACGAGGCGCGCGCCAAGCGCAGGTTCATCAACGTGCGCGCACTCTCGGCCAAGCTGGGCGCGCCGGTGGTACCCACGGTGGCGCACATGGGCATCGGCCTGGCCGACCTTTTTTCCGCGGCCGTGCGCACGGTGCGCGAGGCGAATTACGTGCGCAAGCATCTGCCGGATTGCCTGCCCAGCGCGCACATCCTCGATCAACTCGAGCCGATCGCCGCGATCGCCCGCAGGCCAGAAGTAACCGCTGCCTTCGCCGCGCCCGCATCCCTGCTCACCTTGCAACTGGCTGAAAACGACGGCTATTTCACCCGGGAACTCGAGGCGCATTTTCCAGAACGGCATGCTGCGCTGCTGGCCGCACGCGCAGCGGCCAATGCCGTCCTGCCGCGCCCGCTTGCCGAGGAAATCCATGCCGATCGCCATCATCGCGCCGCACTCTGCTACGAAAGCGTGAGCCATCCTGGCGGCGAAGGCGCGCCGCCGCGCTGGCAGCGCTGGGCGGACGACCTTTTCCTGCATCCGCGCTGGGGATTCGCCGGCACGCTGGCGGTGTTCGCGCTGGTGCTGTTCTTCGTGTTCGAGGTCAGCGCCTTTCTCGACGGCCTCACGGTCGCGCGCATGATCGAATGGGCCGAACCCTGGCAGCCCACCGACCTCATGGGCGTGATCGGGCGTGCCGTGCTCGACGGTTTCATCGGCCTGGCCGGCATCGTCATCCCCTACATGATTCCGCTGGTGCTGCTGCTGGTGTGGCTGGAGGAGTCCGGCATCATGCATCGTGTCGCCTTCGTGGTGGACCGCGGCTTCCATAAACTGGGGCTGCACGGCGGCGTCGCCCTGCCCTTTCTCATGGGTCTCGGCTGCAACGTGCCGGCGCTCGCCGCCACCGCCGCCGTTACCCACGGCCGCGACCGCACCGTGGCTTCGCTGCTCATCACCTTCCTGCCGTGTTCGGCGCGCTCGGCCATCATCCTGGCGGTAGGCGGCAAATATCTCGGCGGCCTGGGCGTGTTCGCGCTGTTCATGCTGGCACCCGTCGTCGTCAGCCTGGTCGGCAAGCTGCTGAAGCGGCGCTATCCGGAAACCACGCCCGGCATGATCCAGGAAATCCCCGACTATGCCGTACCCACCCTGCATGCCCTGCTGTTCAATACCTGGGAACGCAGCCGCGACATCGTTACCATCGTGCTGCCGCTGCTGGTGGCGGGCAGCGTGCTGCTGGCATTACTAAGCTTTTATGGGGCGGATGGCTGGATCAATCTCGCGCTCACCCCGATGACCTCGTGGTGGCTGGGACTGCCAGCGGTATTGGGGGTGCCGATCCTGTTCGGCGTGCTGCGCAAGGAACTCTCGCTGCTGATGATTTTCCAGGCGCTCGGCACACAGGAGCTTGCCGGCGTGCTGGATGCCACGCAGATCATCACCTTCCTGGTATTCCTGACCTTCTACGTGCCCTGCGTGTCCACCTTTGCCATGATGCTCAAGCTGCTCGGACGGCGCGACGCATTTTATTCAGTCGTGCTTTCGGTGGGCGTCGCCCTTGTGGTGGCCGCCGCCATACGCTGGCCGCTGGAACTGCTAGCCTGGCTTTCCTAGCGCAGCAACTTCAACAGCAGGACGCCTCCGAATCGGCCGCGCCATCCTCGAATGGCAGTCCGCCGCCGCAGCCTGGGAAGATGCCGTAATGGCGCGAGAAGTCGCCGATGAATTCGAAGTGCGGCGCGAAGCGGGTGCCGGCGAGCATGCGCCAGGTGTTGCCGCACACGGGAAACACGCGGCCGGCTTCGATGGCGTGGTGCTTGTCGAGGATGAATTTCGCCTCCTGCCCGGCGATGCCGCCGCGGTAAACCACCGCCTGGCCGTAGTCCTCGCAGTCGGGCTCGAGGCCGTCGAGCTTGAACAGGCGATAGGTGGCGGAGAAGAAGCGCAGGTTGCCGACGCGCGCGGCCAGCGCGGGGTCGGTGATGGCGATGGGGCGGTCCTCGACCAGGCGCGGGTCGGCGAAGCCGCAGCGGCGCGCGAGATGCTGGAAATCGTTCCAGTACAGCGCCCCGCCCAGGCATTCGCCGTACAGCACCGGGTCGTTCCTGAGTTCCGACGGCACGCGGCGGTCGGCGTAGATGTCGGAGAAATACAGCTCGCCGCCGGGCTTGAGCAGGCGGTGCACCTGGCGCAGCACGGCTTCCTTGTCGGGCGAGAGATTCACCACGCAATTCGACACCACCGCATCGAAGCTGGCGTCGGCGAGAGCCAGTTCGTCCAGGCGTTCGATGTAGCCAAGCCTGAACGCCACGTTGTCGCTCGCGAAGCCGAAGGCCTGTCGGTGGTGTTCGCGGTGCGCTTCGGCAACATTCAATTGCTCCTCGGTCATGTCGACGCCCACGACGAGGCCGGTCTCGCCCACCAGCTGTGCCAGCGCATAGACGTCGCGACCGGAGCCGCAGCCGAGGTCGAGCACCTTGAGGCCGTCGAGCAGGGTCGGACAGACCAGGCCGCAGCCATAGTAGCGCGCGGTGACTTCGGGATGGATGCGCGCCAGCAAGGGTTTCAACCACTCGGGCATCTGGCTTGAATCGCAACAGGCGGAGGTGCGCAAGTCCGCCGTGCCCTTCAATTGATTGCCGTAATAATCCTTCACCACTTCATGCATGTTCGATTCCTCTTTACTTCGCATTCTCGACCAGCCAGCCCTTCGCGCGCCACGCCACCATGCCGCCCTGTATGCCCTGGGCATCGGAAAATCCCGCCTCGTCCAGCAGGCGCGCCGCCTTGGCCGAACAGCTGTCGGTGCCGCAAAGAATGCGGATCGGGCGCGCCTTGTACGCTTCCAGTTCCGCAAGCCGCGACCTCAGCTGTTCCAGCGGCACGTTGAGCGCGCCGGCAATGTGGCCCATTTCGCCGTTGTATTCTGCGGCGGCGCGCACATCCAGCATCAGCACGTCCTCGCCGGCATCGAGCTGCCTTTTCAATACCTCCACCGCCAGCATCGGCTTTTCGCGCAGCTTGCGCACCAGGCGCGGCAGGAAGGCCACGGCCGCAAGCAGGGCGAGCGCAATGGTGATGTTGCGGATCATGCCCTCGCCGCCGCTGAGCGCCTCGCGCCCCGCATGGCCCAGCCAGGTATAGGCGATGGAACCCGGCAGCATGAAGATGCAGCTGGCGATGACATAGGCAGGAAAGGGAATGCGGGTGAGACCCAGCGCATAGTTCAGCAGGTTGAACGGAAACACCGGCACCAGGCGCACGAAGGCGATGAAGCGCCAGCCTTCCGAACTCACCCCTTCATTCAGCCGCGCAAGGCGCGGCCCGGCACGGCGCGAAACCCAGTCGGCGCCAAGGTAGCGCGCGATGAGGAAGGCGAGCGACGCGCCCAGCGTGGCGCCGGCGAGGTTCCACAGCGTGCCCCACAGCGGCCCGAACAGGGCCCCGCCGGCCAGAGTCAGCACGGATCCGGGCAGGAACAGTATCGCGGCGAGCGCATAGAGGGCCACGAATAGCGCGGGTCCGGCCGCACCCGCGCTTTCGACCCAGGCCTGCAGGGCGGCAGGGTCGAGACGGTCGCGGCACCCGATGGCCGCGCCAACCGCGATCAGCAGGACAATGCCAAGCAGGACGCGCAGGACAGTCTTGCTCATTTCGGCTGTTCGCCCGAATAGTTGCGGCGGTTGATGGCGTAGTCCTTGATCTCGCCCCTGAAGGGCAGCCACAGCATGCCGTCGAGACGGTCCACTTCGCGCGGATCGGTGAAATCACGAATGCCGATGGTCATGCCGGCATGGCCGCCGCGCGGCTGGTCGCGATAGGTGCCGAACAGGCGGTCCCACCAGCTCAGGTTGAAGCCGAAGTTGGAATTGGCCTCGTCGTCCTCGATGGAATGATGCACGCGGTGCATGTCGGGCGTGACGACGATCCAGCGCAATACGCGATCGAGCGCGGCCGGCAGGCGGATGTTGCCGTGATTGAACATGGACGTGGCATTGAGCAATACCTCGAAGATCACCACCGCGACCACCGGCGGGCCGAGCACCACGATGGTGGCAAACTTGATCAGCATGGACAGGATGATCTCGATGGGATGGAAACGCGCACCCGTCGTCACGTCATAGTCGAGGTCGGCATGGTGTACGCGATGCAGCCGCCACAGCGCCGGAACGGCATGGACCATGACATGCTGCAGCCAGATCACGAAGTCCATGGCGATCACCGCCAGCGGCGCCGCGATCCAGAACGGCGCCTGGAAATGGTTGAGCAGGCCCCAGCCGTTTTCCGCGCAGAAGGCTGCCAGCCCGACCGCCGCCAGGGGGAAAAGCAGGCGAATGATCACGGTATTGAGCACGACCAGACCGATATTGCTGGCCCATCGGTAGGCTTTCGATACGAGCAGCGCCCGCCTGGGCGCGAGCACCTCCCAGAGCGCGATCGCAGCGAACGTGCCAAGGAAGAAGCCGAGCCGTATGGCGGGCTCGTTCGCAAGCACGAATTGCTGGAAATCCATGGCGCCTCCTCTCCTTGCAAGGGAAAATTCAATGCTGCTTTCTTTTTCTCGTTTCTACCGGCAGGCCATGCGCGCGCCATTCGGCCACGCCCTCCTCGAAGCGGATGGCCTGGAATCCCCTTTTGTTGAGCAACTCCGTGGCCTCCACCGCCATCAGGCAGAAGGGGCCGCGGCAATAGGCGACGATGGGCTTGTCGCGCGGCAATTCGGCGATGCGTTTTTTCAGCTCCTCCAGCGGCATGGACTGGGCGTAGGGCAGGTGGCCCGCTGCGTATTCGCTCGGCGGCCGCACATCCAGCACCAGAACCTCGCCGCTCTTAGCCAGCCCCAGCAGTTCCTTGCTGTTCAATGGCTTGAGTTCGTGCGGATGCTCGGTGAGTTTGGTCAGTTCCGCCTGCAGGTCCAGCAGGCGCTCCTCCGCGAGCGAGCGGATCGCCACCCAGAAATCGGCGACGGTATTGCCGGTCAACCGGTAATAGACGTTCTTGCCCTCCTTGCGCGCCTCCACCAGATGGGCCAGGCGCAGTTCCTTCAGGTGCGCACTGGTGAGCTTGACCGAGATGCCAGCCTCATCCGCCAGCCGCTCGACCGGTTTCTCGCCCTGGCACAGCAGGTCTATGAGCTCCAGGCGTTTGGGGCTGCATACCGCCTTGCCGATGCGGGCCACCTGCGCATAGAGCACATCCTTTACCTGCCTGCCCGAAATTTTTTCTTGCATTTCTGCAGATTTCATACAATACTCCAACAGTCTTTGGAATGTTAGCACAAAGCCCGCAGGCCGGTTAAAGCTTTATTTAAAGGAGAATTGTCATGGGTGTACTCGCCATTCTAGCCGGCCTGGCGACCGGCCTGGTGCTGGGGTTGTTCGGCTCGGGCGGTTCCATCATCGCCCTGCCCGCCCTGCTCTACCTGCTGCATGTCGAGCCGAAATCAGCCATCGCCATGAGCCTGGGCGTCGTGGCGGTAACCGCCACGGTTTCCGCCCTCGACAACTGGCGGCGCGGACTGGTCGACGGCCGGGTCGCCCTGGTGTTCGGCCTGTTCGGCGTGGCCGGCACCTTCGCCGGGGCGCGCCTGGGCCTGTTGACTCCCGTAGTCATCCAGCTCGGCCTGTTCGCGCTGGTCATGTATGCCGCGGCCTGGCGCATGCTGCGTCCGGCCAGGACGATCGCGCCGCTGGCAGGCAGCGCCCCCAAACCTGATGGCAACGTTGCCGCAATCGGCGGTTACCAAGACCTTTTCTCGCCCCGCATGGGCCACATCGCACTGCATGGCATCGTCGTCGGCGTGCTTACCGGACTGGTCGGCGTCGGCGGCGGCTTTCTCATCGTGCCCGCGCTGGTGCTGCTTTCAGGCATTCCCATGAAGACGGCGGTGGGCACCTCGCTTGCCATCGTCGCCGCCAAGTCCTATGCTGGATTTGCCGGCTACATGGGCGGCGTCCCGATCGACTGGGCATTGATGGGCGGCTTCACGGCCATCACGGTGATCGGCAGTTTTGCGGGGGCGCATTTTTCCGCGCGCATCTCGCAAGATGCACTGAAAAAGGCATTCGCCTGGTTTCTGGTAGCGGTCGCCACCTACATCCTTTTCAAGAGCGTTATCTAGGAGGATCCTCATGCTTACCCTGAATTTTCCGGCTGGCCTGTTCACCCTGTTGTTGGCGATGTTCCTGGCGACAGCTCAGCCCGCTCTCGCCGGCCCGCCAGGCAACACCATGATCGAAGGGCAGAAGGTGCTCACTCTGGTGGTGCGCGAGCCGCCCGCGCTGCGCTGCAACAACAACATGCAGGTCGCGGCAGAACTCAACAATCTCTACAAGATTCCCATCGTGATCCTGCCCGCCAGCCTCGCGCCCTGGTCCAAGGCGCCAGCGGTGTACTACGGCGAGCAGCTCATCGCCGAGGATGCCGGCGACTTCAACGGCATGGTGAGCTTCACCCAGATGTTGGACGTCATCGAGATCGAAGGCGCGCCCAAGCAGGACCGCGGCGGCCGACTCACCGAGGTGAAGAAGGAGTTCGAGGCGCTCAAGGCCGCCATCAAGGGAGGCAACTGAAATGCGCCGGTTTGTCTTGTCTGGACTCGCCCTGCTTCTTGCGCCGGCGGCCGGTGCCGCGAGCCAGGGCTGGGACGGCTGGATCGTCGGCGAGCCTTGTGCGGCTTCCTTTCAGGTTGCGGACTGCCCGCTGCGCCACATTGAACGCCCCGTCCTGTTGCTGGAGAACGGCAGCACGCTTGCCTTTCTTCATGGCGAGGGCAAAAGCATAGCGCCCGATGCGCTCGACAAGGCCTATGGCAAGAAGGTGCGCCTGACCGGCGAGCTCAAGGAAGGCGTACTGCATCCGGTCAAGCTGGATCTGCAGGAAACCAGCGGCGAGCGCAAATTTTTCAAGGGCTGCCTGTAGTTCAGGGGGCGGGGAACAGATGTCGGGGATCAGAATAATCCTGGCCGCCCTGCTCATCCTGACTGGCGGTTCGGCCCTGGCCACCGAGGATTTCGCGGAACACGCCCGTATCGCGGGGATGGAAGCCTATCCCGTGCCCCTCAAGGCGCCAGCCTTCAGGCTTCGCGCGCTGGAAGGCGGTATGCGCGCCAGGCACGACTACCGCGGACGGGTGGTGCTGCTCAATTTCTGGGGAAGCTGGTGTCCGCCCTGCCGCGAGGAGTTCCCCTCGCTGCAGCGCCTGCAACAGGCCCTGGGCGGGCAGGATTTCACCGTGCTCGCCATTGCCGTGGCGGATAGCGCGACTGCGGTGGACCGTTTTCTGGAAGGGCGGCCGCCGGGCTTCGACGTGCTGCTGGACGACGAGCGCAAGACTGCCGAAGCCTACCGGGCGGCGGGCGTGCCGGTGACTTATCTGCTCGACCGCCAGGGTCGCCTCCTGGCCGGCAAGACCGGTCCGCAACACTGGGACAGCCCCCAGATGCAGCGGTTGATCCGAGAAACCATTCATTCACGCAAGGAGTGATTATGCGATTGTTCGCCCTGCTTTTGCTGCTGCCCTGGACACTGGGCTGGGCCGGGCCTTCGTTGCTGATTTCCACCGACGAACTTGCCGCCGCCCTGGCACAGGGACGCGTCAGCCTGGTGGATGCCGAGAGCCCGGAAAGCTACGCGCGCGCCCATCTGCCCGGCGCGCTGAACCTGCCTTACCTGGAGCTGGAAGACGCCGAGGAAAACGCCAAGACCGGCCTGCCGATATTCCCGCGCCTGGCCGCCTCCAAGCTGGAGGCGCTGGGTATTTCTCGCACCAGCGAGGTGGTCGTATACGATGCCGGCGACGGCCGCGGCGCTTCGGCGGTGTGGTACATCCTCGGCTTCATCGGCCATGACAAGGTGCGCATCCTGGACGGCGGCTATCGCAAGTGGCTGAAGGAAGGCCGCGCAGTGACGCAGGCCGTACCGCAACCCGCCAAGACCGCCTACGTCCCGCAGCCGCGCACCGACTGGGCAGTGAAGACCGCGGAACTGGCTGCATCGCCCGCGCTGCGCGTGGACGCACGTTCCATTGCCGAATACAGCGGCAAGGACGCCGGCGGCGCGCGCCAGGGCGGCCACCTGCCTGGCGCCAGGAGTTTCGCGTGGAACAAACTGGCCGGCGAACTTGCCACCTTCAAGGACGATGCCGCCATGCGCCGCGCGCTGACCGCGGCCGGCCTCACGCCCGACAAGGAAATTGTCACCTACTGCAACGGCGGGCTCGGCCGATCCACTTATCTCTACGCAGCGCTGAAGCACCTGGGTTATCAGAAGGTGAAGGTCTATCCCGGCTCGTGGATCGAATGGGCCTCCGACCCGGCGCGCCCCATTGAACGGTAAAGAGCCCATGTCAGCAGAAAACATGCTTCGCGTTAAGAACCTGGACGGCGTCTGCCGTGCTGCGGGTGGCTCATTTGGAACAATCAGACTTCGCCCCCCGCGCCTTGCACTGCATCCCGCAGGCAAGCGGCGCGGGGCATGTCTTCCCCTGACATAGGCTCCACCATGGAACGCAGAGACTTCCTCAAGGGCACGGCTTATTGCGGACTGGCGCTGGCTTTCGGCGGACCGCTGACACCCCTTTCCGCCTTCGCAGCCGAAAATCCCAAGGCACGGCGGGCATGGGAGGGCAGGTACCGGCACGAATTCCTCGACACCCGCGGCGACGCGCAAGGCTTCGCTTTCCACTGTTCCAACTGCCAGGGAAACTGTGCCTGGAAGGTGTATGCGAAGGACGGCATCATCACGCGCGAGGAACAGGCCGCCGCCTATCCCGCCGTCAATCCGAAAATCCCGGACGCCAACCCGCGCGGCTGCAACAAGGGCATCGTGCACTCCAAGCAGATGTATCAGGCCGACCGCCTGCTCTATCCCATGAAGCGTGCAGGCAAGCGCGGCGAGGGCAAATGGCAGCGCGTGAGCTGGAATGCGGCCATTGACGACATCGCCGCCCGCGTGGTCGACAACCTGCATGCTCATGGGCTGGCTTCGCTGATGGTCTACTGCGGCACCGGCATTCTTTCTCAGGGACGGCGCGCCGGACCGCTGCGCCTGGGTTCGCTGCTGGGTGCGCAGCGCCTGTACCCGGCCAGCGCCGTGGGCGACATGTTCACCGGCGCATCGCTGGCCTACGGCCTTGCCACCGTGGGCCACACCCTGGATGCCTGGTTCGAGGCCGAAACGATCATCCTTTGGGGCATCAATGCGGCGGTAACCCGCATCCCCGATGCCCACTATCTGATGGAGGCGAGGTACAACGGAGCCAGAATCTACTGCATCACGCCGGAGTACAACGCCACCGCCAAACTTGCCACCGACTGGCTGCCGGTAAAACCAGGCACCGACAGCTTTCTCGCCCTGTCGGTGTTGCACGTGCTGTTCCGCGACAATCTCATTGACCGCGATTTCGTGCGCGAGCAGACCGATCTGCCCTTCCTGGTGCGCACCGACACCGGCGACCTCCTGCGCCATCGCGACCTGCGCGACAAGGGCAAGGATGATGTGTTCTATTGCTGGGACGAAGCCACAAACTCGGCACAGACCATGCCCGGCACAGAGGGCCACTTCAAGAAGTCCCTGCGTCTTGGCAAGCTCAAGCCCGCGCTGGAAGGGGTCTGGGCGGTCAAGGGCAAGGATGGCGCGATGATCCCTGTCACCACGGTGTTCGAACAGGCGAAACGCGAAGCGATGAAGTTTCCGCCGGAAGAGACCCACGCCACGACCGGCGTGCACCCCTCGCTGGCGGAACGCATGGCGAAGGACCTCGCGAAATCCGACAAGGCCATCGTCAACATCGGCTTCTCGCTGCACAAATATGTTTCCGGCACGATGACCTGCTGGGGAGCGGCGCTGGCCTGCGCGCTCACCGGCCATGCCGGCGAACGCGGCGGCCTGGACACCGAGAACAACTGGAGCCTGGGCGGCATCGGTCCGCTCTCCAGCCCCAAGCCGGCGCGCTTCGCTTCCGGGTTCTTCAGCGAATGGATGAACGGCGACATGGCCAGCTCCATGAAACGCCACTATCCGGACGCCCACCTGAAGGACAGGCTCGGCCTCGACAACCGCGAGGTCGACGAACTGGCGGCGCACTATGCCGAAACCAGCGGCGCCTGGTTCGGCAAGCCTCGCGCCCTGCTGCTGTTCGCCGACAACATGCTCAGGCGCAACAAGTCGGAAACGCACTACCGGCAGGCCTTCATCGAGGAACTCGACCTCTTCGTCGACGTCAACCACCGCATGGACAGCACCGCGCTGTGGGCGGATTACGTGCTGCCGGCCAAGAGCCAGTACGAGTCGTGGGACTTGCGCGGCGAACTGGGTTACCACCGCTTCTGCAACATCACGGTGCCGCCGAAAGGATTGAAGCCTGTCGGCGAAACCAAGGCAGAATGGGAAATCTGCCTGCTGCTCGCCGAAGCCATTGCATCGGCCGCGAAGAAGCGCGGCATCACCGCCATCCCCGATCCCGACTTCCTGGAGACGAAGGACGACAAGGCGGCTCCGGTGATGCGCGATCTCGCGCGCCTCGCCGAGGATTTCAGCGACCATGGCAAGCTGAAGAACGACGAGGACGTGGTGCGCTGGCTGATGCAGAATGTCCCCGCCATTGCGCCGTGGACGCCGGAAGACGCCATGAAGCGCGGCTACGTCACGCTCAACCGCGAGGCCGGCTTCAACTCTCCGCTCTATGCGAACCGGCCCTTCCATTCCTTCGAGCACAATGTCTATCTGCGCCAGCCTTACAAGACCCTCTCGGGCCGGCAGCAGTTCTACGTGGACCATCCGCTGTTCAAGCGGCTGGGCTGCGCAACGCCAACGGCCATGCAGCCGCTGCGGCCGAAGACCTATCCGCTGGCCTTCTGGACGCCGCACACCCGCCACGGCATTCACTCGCAGTGGCGTGCCAACGCGCAACTGCTGAGGTTGCAGCGCGGTGAGCCCTATGTCTGGCTCAACCCCGAGACGGCGCGGCGGCGCGGCCTTGCAGAAGGCGATCCGGTGCGCGTGTTCAACGATGTCGGCGCCTTCCATGCGCGCGCCAAGCTCATGCCGGCGGTGCCGCCCGATGCGCTGGTGATGGACCATGCGTGGGAGCCGTTCCAGTTTCGCGACCGGCTGGGCCTCAACAGCGTGGTGGCGGGGCTGCTCTCGCCGCTGGAACTGGCGGAGGGCTGGGGGCACCTCAAATTCAACCCCAACTGGGACGGCAACATGATCGCCTTCGAATCGGCGGTGGAAGTGGAGAAAAGCAAGGTGGAGAAAACAGCATGAGCGCGCGTCAGCTCGGCATGGTCATCGACCTCAACAAGTGCATCGGCTGCCAGACCTGCACGCTTGCCTGCAAGTCGCAGTGGACGGACCGCGGGGGGCGCGAGTTCATGTACTGGAACCATGTGGAAACCAAGCCCGGCAAGGGCTATCCGCGCGCCTGGGAAGAAGCCGGCGGCGGCTGGGACGGGGACAGGCTCAGGCCGGGCCGTCTGCCTCGCCTGGCCGAGGACTACGGGATTCCCGCCGACTTCAACTTCGACGCCGCGCTGTTCAAGGAAGGCGAGGCGCCGCTGCGCCCGCTCGACGCCATGCAGTGGGGGCCCAACTGGGAAGAGGACCAGGGCGCGGGCGAATTTCCCAACGGTTATTTCTTCTACCTGCCGCGCCTGTGCAACCACTGCACCAAACCCGCCTGCCTCGCCGCCTGTCCGCGCCAGGCCATCTACAAGCGCGAGGAGGACGGCATCGTGCTCATCGACCAGGAGCGCTGCCGCGGCTACCGCTACTGCGTGGCCGCCTGCCCGTACAAGAAAATCTACTTCAACCCGCTGGCCGGCAAGTCGGAAAAATGCATTTTCTGCTACCCGCGCGTGGAGAAGGGCATTCCCCAGGCCTGCGCCTACCAGTGCGTGGGGCGCGCGCGCCACGTGGCCTATCTCGACGACGAAGACGGCGCCCTGCATCAGCTGGTGAAGGTGTGGAAAGTGGCGCTGCCGCTGCACGCCGAATACGGCACCCAGCCCAACGTCTACTACGTCCCGCCGCTGTCGCCGTCCGCGTTCGATGCCGACGGCAAGCCGACCGGCCAGCCGCGCATTCCGGACGACTATCTCAGGCAGCTGTTCGGACCGGGGGTGGACGCCGCGCTCGCCACCCTGAAGCAGGAGATTGACAAGAAATCGCGTGGGGAAGAGTCGCCGCTGATGGACATGCTCATCGCCTACCGTCACGGCGACATGTTCCGCCTGAGCCGGCCAGAGGGAACGCAGCCATGAGGCCGGCACTGCTTGGGCTGCTATTGCTGTTTGCGGCACCTGCGTGGTCTGCGCCGCCGCCAGAACGCATCATCCGGGTTGCCGAGATGCATGGCTTGCCACCGCTCGACCCCGTTGCCGCCGCCTGGGCGAAAGCGCCTGCCGTAACGCTGCAACTTCATCCCCAGTCCACCGTGGCGGGCGGGCCGGGCGGAGCGACGCTGCCCGTGGAGGCGCGCATATTGCGCGGTGGCGGGCAACTGGCGGTGCGCCTTGCCTGGGCGGATACCGGCGAGAATCTCCTCGACGCCCGCGCCACCGACCGCTTTGCCGATGCGGTGGCGGTGCAATTCGCCCCCGTGGGCGCAACGCTTCCCTACATCGGCATGGGCGAGCCGAAAAAGCCGGTGCGGCTCTGGCTGTGGCGCGCGGGCGGCAAGCCCGAGCGCCTCACGGCGACAGGATTCGGCTCGCTCAGCAAGCAGGGCGGCGCCCCGCCCGAAGCGCAGTCGCGCCGCACCGCCGCGGGCTGGGAAGTCGTGCTGCGCGGCAAGCCCGACGTTCCCTTCACGGCGCTCGCTTTCGCCGCGTGGGATGGTGCGGAGGACGGCCGTGCCGGACGCAAGCGCCTGTCGGCATGGCAGGCCCTGATCAAGCCGGGAGGCAGGCTGCCCGCAGGCTTGCGCGAGGAAGCGCGTCCCGGCGGCGATGCCGCGCGCGGCGAGCGCCTGTATGCGGAGCTTGGCTGCGCCGCCTGTCATGGCCCGCAGGCCGGCCTGGCCCCCGATCTCACGAACGCCGGCAACATCCACTGGCCGGGCTATCTGCGCCGCGCCATTCGCGAACCTGCCGCCTTCCTGGTGCCGGGCTATGCTGCAATCATGCCTGCATTTTCCCTTCGGCCGGAAGAGATAGAGAACCTTGCAGCCTACCTGATGAAACCTTCGCCCTAATCAAACGGGAATCCACCATGAGCATTAAAATTCGTGTCATCTCCCAGCAGCCGCCCGGAGGCCGCTGCAATCTTTACGCAGGCTACGCCGACGCGCTGGCGCACCATTTCAGGATCGGCGCGGAGATAGAATACAGCGCAACCCGGGGCGCCCACGGCGACGGCTTCCCCAGCCTGTGGCTGAATGGCATCGCCGTGCAGCCAGAGGATGGGGCCATCGTCATGCCCTCCGACATCCTCGCAACGCTCCAGGCCCAGGGCATTCCGCCCGATGCCATGTCCGGGCTGGACAAGACGCTCGAAGCCCAGGTGGAGCGCATGCTGGGGAATGCGGGCTGACAGGAGAAGAGCATGGAAACGGCGAAGAAAAACGTGTCGATCATGTGTTTTCATGATGAGCTGTGCCAGGTGTTCAATGCCATGATGACGGCGCTTTCTCTGCTGCGTGAAGGCGCAAAGGTGACCGTATATTTCGGCTCGCGCGGGGTGACCGCGCTGCACAGGGACAAGGTCGGCAAGCTCCTGTGCCTGCCGGACATGCCGGAAGTCGGTGCTGCGGTGATGAAGCGCATGGACGAGATGGACCTGCCGCTTGCGGAAGACCTGTTCTTCATGTTCGTCGCCGAGGGCGGCGAGATCCTGGCCTGCCCGCTCAACGTGCCGCTGTTCGGCATGAGCGAGCGCGACCTGATCGACGGCGCCAAACTCGCCGATCCTGCCCGCTATTACAAGGAAGTCGTCATGGCGGCGGACATGAACCTCACCTTCTGAAGCCGCACAACAGACATGCGCAAGAAGCCGGGCCTGTCCACCCGCTGCATCCACGCCGGCGAGCCGCATGACCCGCAAGGCTCGCCGCATGCACCGCTCTATGCCACGACCACATTCAAATTCCCCTCCACCGCCGCGCTGCTCGACGTGGTGGAGGGTCGCAGGCCGGGTGCGCTGTATACGCGCTACGGACTCAATCCCACCATCCAGGCGCTGGAAGACAAGCTCGCCGCCATCGAGGAGGCCGAGGCCGCGCTGGCCTTCGCCTCCGGCATGGCGGCGGAATCGGCCCTTTTCCTAACCCACGGCCGCAAGGGCATCGTCTGCCTGGGCGACGCCTACGGCGGCACACTGGAACTGCTCGCCGGCCAGTTGCCCGAACTGGGCATTCCCACCCATCTGCTGCTGGGCAGCGAACTCGACCGTCTGTCCGCGATTCTGAAACGGGGCGCGAGCCTGGTGTTCTTCGAAACACCGACCAACCCGACGCTGGAACTGTTCGACATTGCCGCCATCGCCGAACTCGCCCACGCCCATGGCGCGCTGGTCGCGGTGGACAATACCTTCGCCTCGCCGGTGAACCAGAATCCGCTCGCCCTGGGCGCCGACTTCGTGGTGCACTCGGCCACCAAATACCTGGGCGGCCATTCCGATCTCACCGCGGGCGCGCTGATGGGCAGCAAGGATAGGGTCATGCCGGCATGGGGCTGGCGCAAGAACCTGGGCCAGACCATCGCGCCCGAAATCGCTGCGCTGCTCGCGCGCAGCCTGCGCACGCTGACCGTGCGCGTGGAGCGCCAGAATGAAACCGCCATGAAAATTGCCCGGGCCATGCAGACGCATCCCGGAATCGAGCGTGTACTCTATCCGGGTCTGCCGGACTTCCCCGGCCATGAACTGGCCAAACGCCAGATGCAGGGTTACGGCGGCATGCTCACGATCGAAATCAAAGGTGGCGGCACGGCGGGGACGCGGGTAGCGGATGCGCTCAAACTGTTTGCGCTGGCGCCCTCATTGGGCGGCGTGGAGAGCCTGGTCACCCAGCCCTGCACCACCACCCACCATGGCCTCGCACCGGAAGAACGCGCGCGACGCGGCATCTCCGACGCCATGCTGCGCCTGTCGGTCGGACTGGAGGATGCGGACGATCTGATCGCCGACCTCGAGCAGGCCCTGGCCGCAATATAAACGCAGCCATGCACGGCCCCGTCTATCTCGACTACAACGCCACCACGCCCATCGATCCGCGCGTGGCCGAAGCCATGCTGCCCTGCCTGCGCGCGCACTACGGCAACCCTTCGTCCGACCACGCCTATGGCCATGCGGCCAAGGCGGCAGTGGAAGAGGCACGCGCGAAAGTGGCTGTGCTGATCGGCGCGCGGCCGGATGAAATCGTCTTCACCGGCTGCGCCACCGAGGCCAACAACCTTGCGCTGCTGGGCGTCGCCCGTGCAATCGTTTCCGGCAGCCGCCGCACGCTGCTCTACTCCGCAATCGAACACCCATCGGTGGCGCAGCCCATGCGCCAACTGGCAAGTGCGGGCTGGTCTGCAAGAGAGATTCCGGTGGACGCCGCGGCGCGCATCGATGCCGGCACGCTGCAGGTCGGCAGCGATGTCGCCCTGGTCTCGGCCATGCTGGCCAACAACGAGGTGGGCACGATCCAGCCCATTCGCGCCATTTCCGACCTTGTCCATGCCGCCGGTGCGCTGCTGCACGTCGATGCCGCCCAGGCGGCCGGGAAGATCGAAGTGAACGTGGATGAACTGGGCTGCGACCTGCTCACCCTGGCCGGACACAAGTTCTACGCACCCAAGGGCGTGGGCGCGCTTTATGTCCGTTCCGGCACGCCCATCGAAGCCATCCAGTATGGCGCCGGGCACGAACACGGACTGCGCCCAGGCACCGAGAACGTGCCCCACATCGCCGCCATGGGCGAGGCGGCGCGCCTGGCACGCGAGGAACTCGCAATGGAATCGTCCCGCATCCGCGCCCTGCGCGATGAACTGCATCACCGGCTCGCTTCTGCCATCCCCGGGCTGATGCTGAACGGCCACCCCGAGGAACGGCTGCCCAACACCCTCAACCTCTCCTTCCCATTCGTCAGCGGCTGGGACCTGCTGACCGAGACGCGAACGCTGGCCGCTTCCACCGGCTCGGCCTGCCACGCCGGCAGCCACGCGGTTTCCGGCGTGCTGGCGGCCATGGGCTGCACGGTCGAGCGCGCAGCGGGGGCGGTGCGCCTGGCGCTGGGCCGCTTCACTACCGAAGCCGAGGTCGGCATCGCTGCCGAATCACTGATTGACGCCTGGTCGCGGCTAAGTGTTTTGCGCAGGGACACGCAATAGGGGAACTTGCCGGCTTCCCGATAAAGGCGTTAAATCCGGCTGCCAGCCGATTGACAGCCCTTGCGAGCCTCCATGCACCCGATTGCCGCCACTATCCTGCTGCTGACCTGCAGCAACGTTTTCATGACCTTCGCCTGGTACGCCCACCTGAAGGAAATGAACAGCAAGCCCTGGATCGCGGCGGCGCTGGTGAGCTGGGGAATCGCGCTGTTCGAGTATCTGCTGCAGGTGCCCGCCAACCGCATCGGCTACACGGTGCTGTCGGTCGCGCAGCTGAAGATCCTGCAGGAAGCCATCACGCTTACGGTGTTCGTGCCGTTCGCGCTGCTGTACCTGAAGGAACCTTTGAAGCTGGATTATTTATGGGCGGCGTTGTGCATCCTCGCCGCGGTGTATTTCATTTTCCGCGGCGAGCTGGCAGGGGCAACTTAGCCCGAGTTAAGACTGGGCGAGGCGGTCGTCCTCGCTCACGAACCACTTCAGCTTGTGGTGCAGGCTGACGACCTTGCCGACAATGATGAGGGTAGGCGGCTTCAACTGTGCCTCCACGGCCAGCACGGGCAGGGTCTCCAGCGTGCCGGTAACCACGCGCTGGTGCGGGGTGGTGCCCTGCTGCACGATGGCGGCGGGCGTTTGCGGCGACAGCCCGTGCCTGACCAGTTCCTGCGCCAGCACCGGCAGGCCCTGCAGGCCCATGTAGATGACGATGGTCTGGTTGGGCTTGGCCATCGCATCCCAGTCGAGGTTGGGACTGTCGTCCTTGAGATGGCCGGTGACGAAGGTGACCGATTGCGCGTAATCGCGATGGGTCAGCGGAATGCCGGCATAGGAAGCGACGCCGGCTGCCGCGGTGATGCCGGGCACGACCTGGAACGGCACGCCGTGGTCGACCAGGGTTTCGATTTCCTCGCCGCCGCGGCCGAAGATGAAGGGGTCGCCGCCCTTGAGGCGCAGCACGCGCTTGCCTTCCTTGGCCAGGCGCACCAGCATCATGTTGATGTCTTCCTGCGGCACGGCATGGTTGGCGCGCTTCTTCCCGACGTAGACGCGCTCGGCGTCGCGCCGGCACATTTCCAGGATGGGCTCGGAAACCAGGTTGTCGTGCACCACCACGTCGGCCTGCTGCATCAGGCGCAGCGCGCGGAAAGTCAGCAGGTCGGGATTGCCGGGACCGGCGCCGACCAGATAGACCTCGCCTTGCGGGGCATCGTCTTTCTCGCTGTCGAGAGTGCGCTGCAGCAGCCTGGCGGCCTCGTCCTCCCTGCCGGAGAACACCAGTTCCGCCACCGGCCCCTGCAGCACCTTTTCCCAGAAAATGCGGCGCATGGGCGCGTGGCTGAACTTGGCCTTGACCTGTCCGCGGAAGCTTTCCGCCAGGTGCGCGAGACGGCCGTAGCTCGCCGGGATCAGGGTTTCCAGGCGCGCGCGCAACAGGCGCGCCAGCACCGGCGAGGCGCCGCCGGTTCCGATCGCCACGACCATGGGCGAGCGGTCGAGGATCGCCGGCAGCACGAAGCTGCACAGCGCGGGCTTGTCGACCACATTGACCGGCAACTGGCGCGCGCGTGCCGCCTCGAACACCTGCTGGTCGATGACGTCGTCCTCAGCCGCGCCGATGACCAGTTCCACGCCGTCCAGCAAGCCCGCTTCGAAAGCCGCGCGCATGTGGACGATGCGGCCCTGCCCCTTGATGTCGGCGAAGGCCGGGGCCAGTTCGCCGTCGTGCGCGACGCAGACCTTGGCGCCGGCACTCGCCAGCATGGCGGATTTGCGCGCGGCGGTTTCGCCGCCGCCGACAACGAGGCAGGTCTTGCCGCGCAGGTCAAGGAAAATGGGAAGGAAGTTCATTTTTTCACAAGGAGGACATGAGGACATGAGGAAAACAAATCTCTTGTCCTCCTGTCCTCTTTGTTCAAGATTTTTCCGCTGGGATCAACGGCTGCCGCAGCTGCCGCCGCCGCAACCGCCGGAGCCGCAGCCGCCGCCACTGCCGCTGCTGGAACTGCAGCCGCCGCCATCTACCGGGCCGGCGTCATTGGGGTTCATGAACACGAACAGCGGCTGGCCGTCTTCTTCGACGAAGTCGACGGTCACGCCGTTCAGCAGTTCGGCGCTGTGCTCGTTGACGAGCAGGGTGATGCCCTCGACGACGATGCTCTTGTCGTTTTCGCGCTCGTTGTCCATGCCCATGGCATATTCGATGGAACCGTCGAACGCGCGGCGCGCAGCGATGCGCAGTGCCAGGCCTTCAAAAGAGGATTCGGGCGGAATGGCCGACTGGATCTGGTGTACGGCAGCGGGGGTCAGGGTAAGCATGGTTTCTCCAGGTTAAAAAATCAGGCAGCAGCCGCTTTGTCATGAGGGCTGGTGTCAACAGACCCTGCGGATTTGCACTTCTCCACCAGAGCCAGGAAGCGATTCACCCAGGAAAAACACCGGGTGGAACGCAGGTGCGTGTACGACGCCAGCAGATTCCGATAGACCAGGCCGTCGCGCTTGCCGTCGATGCCATGGCCGCGCAGCACTTCGTATGCATATGTAAGGCCATCCGGCAGGTTCTCAAGGCTGGAATAGTGGAATTCGTGGGCATGAATGTCCCCTTCCGGCGCTTCGCTATCCCAGGGACTCGCGCCGGTTTCCTTGAGGCGAACATAGCCGCGGCCCACGGGCTTGTCGTGCATGACGATGTCGCCGGGAATCACGCCGGCCATGGCGTGGGTCCTGTCTTTCCAGTTCATTGAGCGCGCCAGGTACATGAGGCCGCCGCACTCGGCATAAGTCGGCAAGCCGTTGTCGATGGCCTGTTTGATCTCGTTGCGCAGACTGACATTGGCTTCCAGTTCGGCCATGAAGGACTCTGGAAAGCCGCCGCCTATGATGAGACCGTCGATTGCGGGCAGGTGCCGATCCTGCATGGCATTGATCGGCACCAGATCCGCCCCGCCCTCGCGCAGCGCCTGCAGGTCATCTTCGTAATAGAAGCCGAAAGCGGCGTCGCGCATGATGCCCACGCGCAGCTTGCGCGAAGCTTGCGGCGGCGCGGGCATGACCAGCCCGGTTTTCGGCTGTTCCCGAGTCAGCGACAGCAGCCTGTCGAGGTCGACCTGTTCGGCCACCCATTTTGCGATCTGGCTGATCTGCTCGTTGGCTTCACCCGCCTCGTTGCTGGGAATCAGGCCGAGATGGCGCTCGAGGATCTGCATGCCGGCTTCGTGCTGCACGGCGCCGATCACCGGCACATCGGTATAGTGTTCGATCACCGCGCGCAGCTTGCTTTCGTGCCGGCTGCCGCCCAACTGGTTGAGAATGACCCCGGCGATGCGGACGTCCTTGTCGAAAGCCTGGTAACCCAGGATCAGGGGGGCCACGCCGCGCGTCATGCCGCGCGCATCGATGACCAGCACCACCGGAATGTCGAGCAATTTGGCCAGGGCGGCATTGCTGTTGCTGCCGTCGAGGTCGAGCCCGTCGTACAAGCCCTTGTTGCCTTCGACCAACGCCACATCGGCGTCCTGAGCCTGGGTTTCGAACACTTCGCAGACCTCGTCCTTGCCCATCAGGTAGAAGTCGAGGTTGTGGCAGGGGCGCCGGCTCGCGCGGGTGAGCCACATGGGATCGATGTAGTCCGGGCCTTTCTTGTACGGCTGCACCCCGAGCCCGCGCTCACTGAGCGCCGCGCACAGGCCGATGCTCAGGGTGGTTTTCCCAGAGGACTTGTGTGCGGCAGAGATCAGAAGGCGCGACTGCATCAAATTACAATTCAATTCAAAAAAATCTTCACAAGGAGGACAAGAGGACAGGAGTAAACCCGCTTTGCCTTAACTCTTGTCCTCATGTCCTCTTTGTAAAAGCTTTTGGATTTCAATCTCCAAAAGGCAAACAAGGGCGCTTGCGCGCCCTTTGTCTTGCGTTCTGGGCCGGTCAAGCCGGCAGCCTTATTTCTTGGCGTGCGGGTCCGCCACCTCATCCGCCAGGCTTTCCGGCAGGATGCGCAGGATTTTCACCGCGAAGGCCACCATGGCCAGCGCGATGGCGACGCCGCCGACCCCCAGCATCCACTCCCAATGGCTGGGCGCATAGGCATGGATCTCGCCGTCGAAGAAGCTGCTCGTTTCAGTGAAGCCGGGGAACAGTTGCAGCGGGAAAGCCTGGCCGCCGACGATGGTGACATACATCTGCGCCAGCGCACCCAGCACGATCATCACCGACGACGCGGCGATCGCGGTGCGGTTGCTGCGGGTATTGGGCGCGACCAGCAGGATGAAGGGCACGACATAACCGATCACGACCTGACCGAGCCAGAACAGCATGGTATAGACGCCGCCGTCCTGCAGGATGAAACGCTCGAAGTCCCACTGCCTGGCGAAGTAGATGTTGGTCAGGTGGTAGACCAGGGTCATGTAGAACGAAGCGGCGATAAAGACCACCAGCATGTTCTTAAGGCGGCGCAGAACCTCGTCGCCCAGGGCGCGCTGGCCCCAGGTGTAGGCGGGCATCAGCACCAGAACATAGATGGCGGTGCCGTAGAGCAGCGAGAACACGATGAACTTGGGCGCCAGGAGCGCGGTGCCATAGGCCTGGCGCGCGACCAGAAAGCCGAAAATCAGGCCGGTTCCGGTGGTCAGAATCAGACGCCAGATGAAGGCGCCATAAGCCGCGAAGCCGTAAAAGGGTTTCGCGGTCTTGTCGAGCATGGTCCACAGATAGGCGGCGGTAAAGCCGAAGAAGCCGCTGTACAGCACCACGTTCCAGGAGAACACCGAGGTGGGGTTCACTTCCCAGGCGGTGATGATGGCGCGATCGGCGCGGCCGAGGTCCAGCATCAGCACGGCGAGGCCGCCGGCCAGCAGCGCGATGGCCAGCAGCGCGGACAGCGGCGCCAGCGGCTTGTAGGCCTTCTTGGCGAACACGCCTGCCACCG
Source organism: Thiobacillus sp. UBA6205 (assembly GCA_002421825.1). Lineage (GTDB taxonomy): Bacteria > Pseudomonadota > Gammaproteobacteria > Burkholderiales > Thiobacillaceae > UBA6918. The sequence goes on from DISR01000069.1 coordinate 56,650, forward strand.
AAGCGACGTTGAGCGCGCCGGAGGCCGCCACCACCAGGAACACGGCGAACACGTGCGGCAGGCCCCAGACGATCTGGTTGTTCATGCCGGTGATGACATGGCCGTGATGCTCCATGTTGTAGGCGGCGAACAGGCCGATCAGAATCAGGGCGCCGAGACCGCCCAGCAACGCCCAGTAGCCGGCGCTGTTACCTTCGATTTCGCGATTGATGATTTGCATGAATCAGATCCCCGTATAGCGCACGCCGGTGTTCAGGCCGAGGTCGGCGCGAATTTCCTTGCTGGCATAAGTGGCAAGACGCTGGGCGATTTCGCTGCTGGCGTCGTTCAGGTCGCCGAACAGGATCGCCTGCTCCGGGCAGGCTTGCGCGCAGGCCGTCGTATTTTCACCCGCGTCGATCTTGTGCACACACAGGGTGCAGGACTCGACGCAGCCCTTGCCGCGCGGCATGTGCGCGAGCTGGGTGTCGTTGAGGTCCTCGTGCACCAGCGAACGGGCCTTGTACGGACAGGCCATCATGCAGTAGCGGCAGC
>DISR01000068.1 GCA_002421825.1 Thiobacillus sp. UBA6205
CAAAAGTAGAAGCAAGAGATTTCTGATAAGCATGTTGTTCCCTTTATTTAAATTTTGAACAAGGAGGACAAGAGGACAGGAGGAAAGCGATATCGAAAAGATTCGTCCCTGAATTTGCATTTCCTCTTGTCCTCATGTCCTCTTTGCAAAAAAGTTTCTTAGCGTACTTTCACTTTCACCAGCTCCTCGCCTTCCGTCGGAATCGAATTATTGAACAAGGAGGACAAGAGGACAGGAGGAAAGCGATATCGAAAAGATTCGTCCCTGAATTTGCATTTCCTCCTGTCCTCATGTCCTCTTTGTAAAAAAGTTTCTTAGCGTACTTTCGCCTTAACCAACTCCTCGCCTTCCGTCGGAATCGAATTATTGAACAAGGAGGACAAGAGGACAGGAGGAAAGCGATATCGAAAAGATTCGTCCCTGAATTTGCATTTCCTCTTGTCCTCATGTCCTCTTTGTAAAAAAGTTTCTTAGCGTACTTTCACTTTCACCAGCTCCTCGCCATCCGGGTCGGTCACGTGCACCGCGCAGGCGAGACAGGGGTCGAAGCTGTGGATGGTGCGCAGGATTTCGATGGGCTGCCTGGGATCGTGCAGCACGTGGTTGTGCTGCAGCGCCGCCTCGTAGGCGCCCGGCTGGCCGGCGGCATCGCGCGGGCCGGCGTTCCAGGTCGAGGGCACCACCGCCTGGTAATTGGCGATCTTTTCGTTTTCGATCACGATGTAGTGCGCGAGGCCGCCGCGCGGCGCTTCCATGAAGCCGGCGCCCTTGGCGACTTTCGGCCAGGTCGAGGGCTCCCACAGTTTCTCGTTGAAAGTCCTGACGTCGCCGGCCTTGATGTTGGCCATGAGCTGGTCGAACCAGCCCTGCATGGCATCGGCGATGATCTTGGACTCCAGCGTGCGCGCCGCCGTGCGGCCCAGGGTGGAGAACAGCGCCTGCACCGGCACGTCGAGCTTGTTCAGCGTCATGCCCACCAGTTCCCTGGTCGGTTCGTGGCCATTGGCGTACAACATCAGCACGCGCGCCAGCGGGCCGACTTCCATGGAATGCCCCTTCCAGCGCGGCGACTTGAGCCAGGAGTATTTCTGCTCGACGTCCAGATGCTCGTAGGGCGGCTTGGGCCCGGTGTAATTGAGCTCGGTCTCGCCCTTGTAGGGGTGCAGGCCGGCCTCATCGCCCACGCTGTACTTGTACCAGGAGTGCGAAACGAATTCCTGTATCTCGCCGTCGGCATGCATGTCCACGGGATGGATGGTCGAGAGGTCGCGGTTGAGGATGGCGCCGCGCGGGATAAAGAGCGAATCGGTGTCCCACATGGTCTTTTCCGGGAAGTCGCCATAGGTGAGGAAATTGCCGAGGCCCTCGCCCATGCCGCCCCATTCCTTGTAGAAGCCTGCGATCGCCAGGGTGTCGGGCACGTAGACCTGGTCGACGAATTCCTGCATCTGCCTGATAACGTTCTGCACCGTCTGCAGACCGACGAGGTTCAAGGCGGTGCCGGCCTGGTGGCCGCCGCGGCCCTTGCCGCCGTGGCCCTGTTCGCTAATGGCGCAGGGCACCCCGCCCACCAGGAACATGGGGTGCGGGTTCTTGCCACCGAAGATGGCATGCAGCTTGACCACTTCGCGCTGCCAGGCAAGCGCCTCGAGGTAATGCGCCACCGCCATCAGGTTGGCTTCGGGCGGCAGCTTGTAGGCCGGGTGGCCCCAGTAGGCGTTGGAGAAGATGCCGAGCTGGCCGCCTTCGACGAAGGTCCTGACCTTCTTCTGCACGTCGGCGAAATAGCCGGGCGAGGACTTGGGCCAGCCGCTGATGCTTTGCGCCAGTTCCGAAGTCGCCTTGGGATCGGCTTTCAGCGCGGATACCACGTCCACCCAGTCGAGCGCGTGCAGGTGGTAGAAGTGCATGACGTGGTCGTGCACGTACTGCGCGGCGATCATCAGGTTGCGGATCAGTTCGGCATTGCGCGGGATTTCGTACTTGAGCGCATCTTCCACCGCGCGCACGCTGGCGATGCCGTGCACCAGGGTGCACACGCCGCAGATCCTTTGCGCGAAGGCCCAGGCGTCGCGCGGGTCGCGGTCCCGCAGGATGATCTCGATGCCGCGCACCATGGTGCCGGCCGAGTAGGCCTGGGTGATCTTGCCGCCGGCATCGGTTTCCGCCTCGATGCGCAAATGGCCTTCGATGCGGGTGATGGGGTCGACGACGACCCTGTTTGCTTTGGCGTCCTGCATGGCAGTCATGAAATTTCTCCGTGAAGTATTCAAACCAAGCTGAAAATCGAACAAGGAGGACAAGAGGACAGGAGGAAAGACTCGCCTTTGGTTTTCCTCATGTCTTCCTGTCCTCTTTGTAAAAGCGCTTTCTTCATGCTCAGTCTTCCAGGTGTTCGGCCAGCAGTTCGGTCAGGCCCAGGAGTTGCGTGTTCATTTCGTAGTGGTCGATGCTCTCTTCCAGCGTGATGCGGCAGTTGGCGCAGAAGGTCACCATGGTGTTGACGCCGGTCTCCTCGATCTGCGCCTTTTTGCGCTTGAAGGCGGTGAAGCGCAGTTCCTCTGCAGCCGGCTCGTGGATGGCGGACGCGCCGCCGCCGCCGCCGCAGCACCAGTTCATCTTGCCGCGGTCGCTCATGGGACGGAACTCGACCACGACTTCCTTGAGCAGGGCTTCGGGTGCGTTCAAGACGCCGCCGCGGCGCACGATCTGGCAGGGGTCATGCAATGTGACCGGGGTCTTCAGCTTGTCCTTCATCTTCAGCACGCCCTTGCCGCGCAGTTCGTCGAGCAGTTCCAGCACGTGCACGACCTCGAACTTGAACGGCCGCCCCATGAGGTTGGGTCCTTCCCAGCGGATGGCCATGTAGGCGTGGCCGCATTCGGGCGACAGCACCTTCTTCACGCCCAGCTTCTCGGCGGCGTTGACGATGCGCGAGACGATCTCGCGCGCGAGGTCGCTGTTGCCGATCTGGATGCCGGCGTTGGTGGCCTCGAAGGCTTCCGACGACAGCGTCCAGGTGATGCCGGCCTTGTTGAAGATTTTCGCCAGCGCGCCGATGTACTCGGGATAGTTGACGATTTCCATCGAGGACAGCAGCACCATGTATTCGGCGCCGGCCTGGTCGACGGGGACCTTGTGGCCGCTGTCCGCCTCCACGTGCTTGATGACGTTCTGCACCGCCGGCCACTTCAGGCCCATGGGCCCGCCCAGTTCGACCGTGCGCCTGGTGGCGCTGACGATGCCCGCCGGCGCGTGGCCGGACACCGCCATGCCCTCGCGCAGCTTGCGGATCATGTAGGTCAGATCATTGCCGACCGGGCACACCATGCTGCAACGCCCGCACAGGGTGCAGCTGTCGTAGACCAGTTCGCTCCAGGACTCCAGTTCGTCGTCGGTGACGGGCTTGGCCAGGCCGGCCATTTTCGCCAGGCGTCCGAGCAGGGTGAATTCCTGCTTGTACACGCGCTTCAGCGGTTCCAGTTTGTGGATGGGCGTGTACTTTGGATCGCCGGTCTCGGTGTAGAACAGGCAGGCATCGGCGCACAGGCCGCAATGCACGCAACTGCTGAAGAAACTGGCGACCGGCGCGTCGATCACTTCCTTCAGCGCGTTGATGCCTCTTTGCAGGGATGCGGTCATCTTCTTCTCCTTATACGGGGACGCCGCGCTTGCCGCTGATATCGCCGTTGTACCAGCGCGAGGCGAACAGCGTGACCACGTGGATCAGCTTGGTGAACGGCAGCGCGATGAGCAGCAGTTCGACACTGAGGATGTGCAGCGCCAGCATGGTCGTGTACGGCAGCAGCAGGTGCTTGACCGCGAGGAAGCCGGTCAGGAGCGGCAGGAAGGTCAGCGCCCAGGCGAGGTAATCGCCGAAGGTCGACAGAAAGCGTTTGACCGGATTGTTGATGCGGTCGAACAGCACCAGCAGCATGGTCGCCAATGTCACCACCGTCACTGCATCGATCACCTGCGAGGGCAGTCCTGGCCAGGAAATGCCGAGCAGGCTTTCCACCAGCTTGATGTGCGGCGCAAAGAAGAACACGGTGATGAACAGGCCGAGGTGGAATATGTAGCCGCCGAAATAGCTTACCGGCGAACGCTTGAGCATGCTGTGCGGCGGCATGGAACGGCGCGCGATGGTATGCCATCCTGAAGCGCCGGCAACCTTGCGCGTCGGCGCCAGGTCTTTCTTGCGGCCGAGCGTATAGATCTCGACCAGGCGCCACAGCATGCCAAGCACGAATAATCCAAGCGCGATGTTGAGCCCAGTGCCGCGCACCCAGGTCAGGAATTCGATTTCGTTCATGTTCAGATCTCCTCACACAGACAGGCTGCAGGAGGCCCGCCCTCGGGCCGATCGGGGGAATGATTCGATCGCGGCGAGGGCGCCGCTCCTGCCGAGCGCAGACGGGCTCTCTATTTCTGAATTGCTATCCCATGCACTGTTCATTTCTCAATATCCGACAGCGTGGTCTTCTCGTGCGCGGCCTTGGCGGCATTCTTGGACGCGCGGTTGGCGACGGATACCGCCGCGCCCGCCGCCACGCCGATGGCCGCCGCCGCACCCACGTACTTGAGCGGGTTGGCCGGGGTGGAGAGCGCCTTGTAAAAGCCGCCGGCGTCCCAGAAATCGGGCTCGGAACAGCCGATGCAGCCGTGTCCGGACTCGATCGGGAAGGAGGTCGAGTCGTTCCACTTGGTGGTGGCGCAGGCGTTGTAGGTCACCGGCCCCTTGCAGCCCAGCTCGAACAGGCACCAGCCCTTGCGCGCGCCCTCGTCGTCGAAGGTCTTGGCGAACTTGCCCTGGTCGTAGAACGGACGGCGGTAGCAGCGGTCGTGGATGGTCTCGCCGTAGAAGGCCTTGGGCCGGCCCAGGCCGTCGAGTTCCGGCAGCGTGCCGAAGGTGAGGTAGTGCGCCAGCACCCCGGTAATGACCACGGGGATGGGCGGGCAGCCGGAAATGTTGACGATGGGCTTGTCCTTGATGATGTCGGACACCGCCACCGCGCCGGTGGGGTTGGGGTTGGCCTTGGGAATGCCGCCGAAGGCCGCGCATGAACCCAGCGCGATGATGGCGGCCGCGCCCCTGGCGGCTTCCTTGAGGAGATCGAGGTTGCTGCGTCCGGCGATGCAGGAGTAGGCGCCGTCGAGCCCGGTCGCCACCGAACCGTCGACGATCAGCACGTACTTGCCGAAGTTTTCCTTCATTGCAGTCTGCAGGGCTTCTTCTGACTGGTGGCCGGCGGCGGCCATCAGCGTCTCCTGGTAATCCAGCGAGATCATGTCGAAGATCAGGCCCTCGACGCTGGGCGTGTGCGAGCGTGTAATGGACTCGGTGCAGCCGGTGCATTCCTGGAACGGCAGCCAGATCACCGACGGCCGTTTGGCCTTGCCCAGGGCTTCCGCCATGGCAGCGGCAGCACTGGGCGGCAGCGCCATCAGCGAGGCCAGCGAGGCGCAATATTTGAGAAAGGTGCGGCGGGACATGCCTTCCCGCTCCATGTGGTCCAACAGGGTTTCTTCCTTGTCCATTTTTCGCACCTCTCCTAGGAAATTTGCTTCAGATCGGATTGCAGTTTTTCATAAGCGTTTTCGATGTCCGCCCCGGCCGGCCTGACGATGGCCGGGATGTAAGCGACTTCGATGAATTCCGACACCACGCGCTCCTCGGTGTCGCAGTGCTGTACTTTCCACACGCCGGCATAGGCCGTTTCGGTGAGAACGGAGCGCCCGCCCGCCTCGAGAACGATTTCCACTTCGCCGCGGCCGAGCTTCGCATTTAGCCAGTCGCGGTCGGCCGGCGACAGCGGCAGGCTGCGCAGGTCGATGCTGCCCGCCTCGCCCGTTTCCAGCAGGCGGCCCAGCAGGTCGGCGATTTCGCTCAGCACGGCCTCGGCCTGCCCCGTCAGCGTCTCGTCAGGGGACAGCACATGAATGGGGATGTCGTTAATGGAGCGCATGCCACTCCTTCACCAGGGCTTCGATCTGGCGGCAGGCTTCGGGGATGGCGGACTGCACCGGCGCGGTGGGCGCATCGCCCCAGCCGAGTTCTTGCGGCTGGATGGCGACCAGGGCGCGTTTTTCCGGCCAGCGCTCGGTCAACTGGGCGATGGCCATGAGGTCGGTAAGGCCGACTTCGTGCACGCTGGACTTGCGGTTGCCGCGAAGGAAGTTGTCCATGTCCTCGCCCTGGAACAGGCGCAGGGTGCCGGGCGGCGACTTGAGCTGGGCGGCGTCGACCACGATGAGCGAATCCGCTTCCTCAATGGCGACCGCGAGCGTGAAAGACAGGGTGCCGCCGTCGACGAGATCGACGACCCCCTCCTGCGGCAACGACGACTTCGCCAGCGCGTCGAGGACATGGATGCCCACTCCCTCGTCGCTCAGCAAAGTGTTGCCCACCCCCAATATGATTGTTTTCATTCTCATCAATCTAGCGGCCCGGCCGGAAAATTACAACCAAGCAAAGCACTCGGACATAGGCCTGTCATTTTCTGTCACGAATATGAAAAGTTGATGTATGGGAACCAGGCGCTACACTTGTGTAAGCTTGCCCACGACAAGAAACATCAGAGAACACTAATACAACCCGATATCAGGAAACGAAATCCCCCCATGTGCCTAGCCATTCCCATGCAGATCGAAAACGTCGACGGCTTCATGGCCCGCTGCCAGGCCAAGGGCATCTACCGTGACGTCAGCCTGTTCATGATGCAGGACGAGCCGCCGCAGGTCGGCGACTATGTCATGGTGCACGTGGGCTATGCCATCCAGAAAGTCACCGAATCCGACGCGCGCTCGGCCTGGGAGCTGTTCGATCAGATCCTGGCAGAGACCGGCGAAATCGGTTGCGCCAGCTGAACATGCACGAACTGTCCGTGGCCCAGGCTTTGGTCGAGCAACTCGATGCCATCGTGCGCGAGCGCCAGGCCGGTGCAGCCACTTCCTTCCGCGTGCGCATCGGCCCGCTCTCGGGCGTGGTGCCCGAACTGCTGGAAAGCGCATTCAGGCTGGCCGCGGCAGGCAGCACGGCCGAACAGGCGGTAATGGAACGGATGGAAACGCCGGTGCGCGTGCGCTGCCAGACCTGCGGCGCGGAAACCGA
>DISR01000076.1:0-529 GCA_002421825.1 Thiobacillus sp. UBA6205
GCCACTCGGGCGACATCCGCATCTACGGCATGCCGTCCGGCCGCCAGTTGAAGAGCATCCCGGTCTTCAACACGGACAACCTGGTGGGCTGGGGCATCACCAACGAATCCCTCGCCATCCTCGGCAGGAAGCCGAACGGCACGCCGAAATACACCACCGGCGACACGCACCACGTGCACCAGTCCTACAAGGACGGCACCTACGACGGCAAGTACATCTTCGTGAACGACAAGATCCATGGCCGTCTGGCGCGCGTGCGCATGGACACCATGGAATGCGACAAGATCACGGAAATTCCCAATATCCAGGGCTTCCACGGCACCTTCACCGACAAGCGCGATCCGGTCGACCCCAACATCAACCACACCACCCGCGTGTTCTGCGGCGCCGAGTTCTCGATTCCCCTGCCCAACGACGGGCGCGACCTGGACGATCCCAGCAAGTACAAATCGCTGTTCAGCTGCATCGATTCCGAGACCATGGAAATGCGCTGGCAGGTGCTGATCGACGGCAACTGCGACCTGGTGGC
>DISR01000076.1:537-30731 GCA_002421825.1 Thiobacillus sp. UBA6205
TGTTCTTCAACGTCGCCCGCATCGAAGAGGCAGTGAAGGCCGGCAAATTCAAGACCATCGGCGGATCCAAGGTCCCCGTGGTGGACGGCACCCGCGAGGCCAACAAGGATCCGAAAACCGCGCTGACCTGCTATGTGCCGATCCCGAAGAACCCGCACGGCGTGAACATCAGCCCGGACGGCAAGTACTACGCCTGCTCGGGCAAGCTTTCGCCGACCGCCTCCGTGATCGAGCACGCCCTGGTGCTGAAGTGGTTCGACGGCGAACTGGCCAATGCGCGCGACGCCGTGGTTGCCGAGCCGGAAATCGGCCTTGGCCCGCTGCACACCGGTTTTGACAACAAGGGCAATGCCTACACCACGCTGTTCCTCGACAGCCAGATCGTCAAGTGGAACGTGGAAGCGGCGATCAAGGCCTACAAGGGCGACAAGAACGCCAAGCCGGTGGTGGACCGCATTGACGTGCACTACCAGCCGGGCCACGGCTTCACCTCGATGGGTGAAACAAAGGAAGCGGATGGCCGCTTCTTCCTTTCCGACAACAAGTTCTCCAAGGACCGCTTCCTGCCCGTTGGGCCGCTCCATCCGGAAACGGCGCAACTGATCGACATCAGCGGCGACAAGATGAAGCTGGCACACGACCACTCGGTGCTCTCCGAGCCGCACGATTCCATCATCGTGCGTCGCGACATCATCAAGACGCGCCAGATCTACGACATGAACGAATTCCCGCATGCGGTGAAGGATCCCAAGGAATCGGGCGTCTTCCGCAACGGCAGGAAAGTGACGGTCAAGCTCATCAGCCAGGCGCCGGCTTTCAGCCTGCGCGAATTCAAGGTCAAGAAAGGCGATGAGGTCACCCTCATCCTGACCAACCACGACAAGGTGGAGGATCTGACCCATGGTTTCGCGGTGCCGAAGTACGACATCAACTTCATCGTCAGCCCGCAGGAAACCAAGTCGGTCACGTTCGTCGCCGACAAGCCTGGCGTCTACTGGTGTTACTGCACCCACTTCTGCCATGCCCTGCACCTGGAAATGCGTACTCGCATGATTGTCGAGGCGTAACCTGACCACTCATTCCCCTACTTGGGGAATGGGTTCGGTTTTCAATAATTCTGCGATAATTTCGCCGGATAATAACAACGCCCGCAAGGGCGTTGGTTTTTTCGCCCATCTTCCCTGTTCAGAGGGCAACTGATTTCCATATGACTCATCACGCCGGTTTTTTCGCTCGTTTCCTCACCGCATTCTGGCTGCTTTGCACCTGCGGGCTGGCCCTTGGAGGCAGCTACGAGGCCCCCCTCCCGGTACAGTTGTCCACCGATCCGGATCTCTGTGCATATGTCCCATGCAAGGATGTGCTGCCTGGCGCCGACAGCTTTTCCCATCGCATGGGCAAGCCGGCCTATGTCGAGGCCTATCAGAGCAAAAAGGACAAGCACGACGGAAAAAGGGAAGAAAGCGCCAAGGAAGAGCATGATGGCAAGAATGACGATCATGACAAGGAAGATGATCGCAAACTGATCGGCTATGTGTTCCTGTCCACCGACATCGTGGACATTCCCGCCTACTCGGGCAAGCCCGTGGTGACCCTGATCGGCATGGACACGAAGGGCATCATTACCGGCGTGCGCGTTTTGCGGCACTCCGAGCCCATCCTGCTGCTGGGCATTCCGGAGGAAGAACTCACGCGGTTCGTCAAGCAGTATCTCGGCAAGTTTGTGGCCTCCAAGATCGAAGTCGGCGAGGCACGGCCCGATCAGGGCGTCATCGGCGTGGACGCGATTACCGGCGCCACGGTCACCGTGATTGCGCAAAACCAGGTCATCCTCCGCAGCGGCATTGAGGTGGCCAAGCAGGTCGGCATCATCGAGCCCACCATTCGGCCGCAGGCAAAATTCATCGAGCAGGCCGGCAAGTCGGACTGGAACGCCCTCGTCGAGGAAGGCAGCATCCAGCAGCTCAAGGTGCGCACCAATGAGGTCGGGCTGCCGCCATCCGCGCAGTCCTACATCGACATCCATTTCGGCTATCTCAACAACCCGAGCGTGGGCCGCAGCGTGCTTGGCGATGCAGCCTACGAGAGCCTGATGTCGCGGCTCAAGCCGGACGAGCATGCGATCTTCCTCATCGCCAACGGCATCGAATCCTTCAAGGGCTCCGGCTTCGTGCGCGGCGGCATCTACGACCGAGTGCAGGTATCGCAGGAAATGGATGCCTTTACGTTCCGCGACCTGGACTACCTCAACCTCTACCGCATCGAAGCGGCGGGCGCACCGACCTACCACGAATCGGCGATCTTCATCATCCGCTCGCAGGCCTTCAGCGGCGCCTATCCCTGGAAGCTGGTGTTTCTGGCGAACAAGAAGGACCCCCAGACAGGCGCCAAGACCTTCGTCAACTTCGACCGCGAGTACTGGACACCCGGCCGCTATCTGCAAGGCGGGCGCCCGCACATCGACCGTCCCGAAGCCACCTGGGTCAAGGTGTGGAAAGCGCGCCAGATCGAGATCGGCCTGTTTGTGCTGTGGCTTGCCCTCGCCGGCACCGTGTATGCCCTGCGCGACAAGCTGGTGCGCCGTTCGACGCACAAGGACAAACGCTGGAAGGATTACCCGAAATATTTCCTGTGGATCACGTCGATCGGTTTCGTCGGCTTCTATCTGCTGGCCGTGCCCTCGATCACGCAGGTGCTGACCTGGTTCCATTCCATTTTGTTCGAATGGAAATGGGAGTTGTTCCTGTCCGATCCGTTCATCTTCCTGTTCTGGATCTTCATCATCGTCACCACGTTTTTCTGGGGCCGTGGCATGTTCTGCGGGTGGATGTGTCCCTACGGCTCGCTTCAGGAACTGGTGTACAAGGTCGCGGGCAAAATCGGCCTGAAACGCTATCAGCGCCACCTGTTGCCGCAACGGACACATGACCGCCTGAAGTGGGTCAAGTACGCAGTCTTTGCCGTGCTTCTGGCGGTGTCGTTCTACTCGATTGGCCTGGCGGAAAAGCTGGCCGAGGTCGAGCCGTTCAAGACCACCTTCCTGGTGGGCGTATGGAACCGCACCTGGCCATTCGTCACGTTCTGGGTCGTCCTGATCCTTGCCGCGCTGTTCTTCGAACGCCCCTTCTGCAAGTATCTCTGCCCGCTCGGCGCCGCCCTCGCGGTGCCCTCCACCTTCCGCTGGTGGGGGCTCAAGCGCAAGAAGGAATGCGGCCCCTGCGCCGCCTGCGCGGTGGGTTGCGGCTCGCAAGCCATCGACGAAAGCGGCCGCATCGACCAGCGCGAGTGCCTGCTGTGCCTCGACTGCCAGGTGCTGTACTACGACGACCACGCCTGCCCGCCGCTGTCGCAGGAGCGCAAGCGCCGCGCCAAGGCAGGCGAACCGCTGACCGCGATCGGCGCCGACGGTTACTTCATTCCCATCGTGCCGGCCGCCGTCCCGGCGCCAGCCCCCCGGCCAAGCCTGCCCGCCTTTGTCATGCAGGAAGTCATCGACCACCTGTTCCCGTGGAGCAGCAAGGTGTTCAGGCAGCCGCGCCTGCTGCAGGCGGCCAGCCTGGCGCTGGCCGTGCTGGTGACCTGGGTGTGGGTGCTGGGTGCGGTCGGCAAGCTCGGCCCGGGCATCGTGCTGGGCTGGTGGCTGGCCTGGAGCGCGTACGAACTGGTGGTGCGCATGAACTGCAAGCCCTACGTCAAGGACGGTCCGTGGTGGGGCCACAACCTGCGCCCGGCCTCCTGGGCCGACATGGCGGCCTATGTCGGCTTCAAGAACCTCCTGATCGCCGCCACGCTGTTCCTGCTCATGAAGGGCGCCGGCATTCTCGAGTTCCTGCAGGAACAGCCTGCACTGCAATGGCTGTATTGAGCCTGCGGTACGCCCTCCCCGGCGTACTGGCAGGCCTCCTCGCCTCCGTCGCTTCCGCCGCCGAATGGACGGTGCGGCCCGGCGAGTCCATCGCCGTCACTGTCGCACGCGCCGCCCCCGGCGATACGGTGCGGGTGGAGCGGGGCCGCTACCCGGAGCGGCTGGTGCTCGACAAGCCGATCTCACTGGTCGGCGTCGACCGCCCCACGTTGAGCGGCGGCCTCCAGGGCGATACGGTCCGCATCATCGCCGAGGATGTCACCGTCGAGGGGTTCAATATCACCGATTCCGGCGACGACCGCGTCGCGCAAAACGCCGGCGTCTATATCCAGCCGGGCGCTCACCGCGCGGTGGTGAAGAACTGTTCGCTCAGCTACAACCTGTTCGGCTTCTGGATCGAGAAGTCGAACGACGTGCGCATCGAGAACAACATCATCACCGGCAAGCGCGATTACCGCTCGGCCTCGCGCGGCAACGGCATCCAGCTCTACAACACGAACGGGGCGCGCATCATCGGCAACCATATCAGTTTCGTGCGCGATGCGATCTATGTCGACGTCTCCCATCACGCCATCTTCCGCGGCAATCGCCTGCACCACAGCCGCTACGGCACGCATTACATGAATTCCTACTACAACCTTTGGGAAGACAACGAAAGCTGGCTGAACCGCGGCGGCCTGGCGCTGATGGAAGTGCGCGAGCAGACCGTGCGCAACAACCGCGCCTGGGGCAATTCCGACCACGGCATCATGTTGCGCACCATCCAGGACGCGGTGGTGGAGAACAACGTGGTGGCCGGCAACGCACGCGGCTTCTTCATCTACGACGCCGAATACAACACGCTGCGCGGCAACCTGGTAATCGACAACCTGGTCGGCGTGCACATGTGGGCCGGCTCCATCAACAACGTGGTCGAGGGCAATGATTTCATTTCCAATCGCGAACAGGTGCGCTACGTTGCCGCACGCGACGTCGAATGGGGCAGCAAGGGCGGCAACCACTGGAGCAACTACCTCGGCTGGGACCGCGACGGCGATGGCGTGGGCGACGTACCCTACCATGCCAACGACGTGGTCGACCGGCTCTCCTGGCGGCACCCGATGATGAAGTTGCTGCTCGCCAGCCCGGCGGTACAGACCCTGCGTCTGGTCGGCCAGCAGTTCCCGCTTTTGCGCGCGCCGAGCGTCGTCGACCCCAATCCGCACATGCACCCCCATCACGAAAACTGGAGAGACTGGCTTGGCAAGCATTTCCCCGGAAGCCGCTGACGCCCGCGCCGAAGCCGTCGTCGTCGCACGCCAGGTCGTCAAGCACTACGGCGGCGTGCGCGCGGTCGACGGCGTCGACCTGGACATCGCGCACGGCGAACTCTTCGGCCTCATCGGTCACAACGGTGCGGGCAAATCCACCCTGTTCAAGATGATGCTGGGGCTCATCCCTGCCACCGCAGGCACGCTGCGCATCGACGGCATCCCGGTGTCCGGGGGCGGCTTCCGTGCGGTGCGCCGCAGGATTGGCTATCTCCCAGAGAGCGTGGTTCTGTACGAGAACCTGACCGGACTGGAAACCCTGCAATTCTTTGCGCAGCTGAAAGGCGTGCCGGTCGCGGCCTGCCCCGCCGCCCTGGAGCGCGTCGGCCTTGCCGCCGCCGCGCGCCGCCGCGTGCGCGAATACTCCAAGGGCATGCGCCAGCGGCTCGGCTTCGCCCAGGCCCTGCTCGGCCAGCCGAAAATCCTGTTCCTCGACGAGCCGACCAACGGCCTCGACCCCGAGGCGATCCGCGAGTTCTACGCCATCCTGCGCGGCCTGCGCGCCGACGGCGTCACCGTGGTGCTGACCTCGCACATCCTCGCCGAGATCCAGGAACGCGTGGACCGCCTCGCCATCATGGCTGCGGGAAAGATCCAGGCGGTGGGCAGCGTGCAGGCGCTGCGCGAGCAGATGGACCTGCCGCTGTGGATCGACATCCGCATCGCGCCCGCCGATCTCGACGCCGTGCGCAATGTGCTCGGCCGCTTGCCGGTCGGCGCGATCGAGGCCCATGACGAGCATGTTTCGGTGCGCTGCGGGCGCGATGCCAAGATGGCGGTGATCGAGGCGCTCGCCGCGCTGGACGGGCGTGTGCTGGACCTGCACGTGCGCGAACCGTCGCTCGAAGATGTGTTCTTCGGCTTTTCAGACTAGAGGGGGCGCTGATGGAATTTGCTCAAATCGGCACCATCGCCGGCAAGGAGTTCTGGGACCGNNCGCATCCGCAACCGCTGGGTGCTCGCGGTGGCCGTGGTGTTCACCGTGTTCGCGCTCGCCATCGCCTATTTCGGCGGCGCGCAGCAGGGTGCGGTGGGCTTCCGCTCGATCGAGTTCACCATCGCCAGCCTGGTCAGCCTGGTCATCTACCTCATCCCGCTGATCGCGCTGGTGCTGGGTTTCGACGCCATCGTCGGCGAGCGCGAGCGCGGCTCGCTCGACCTGCTGCTGTCGATGCCGATCACCCGCTTCGAGTTGCTGCTCGGCAAGTATCTCGGGCTGGCCGCGGCGCTCGCGTTCTCCACCATCGCCGGCTTCGGGCTGGTAGCCGTCGTGCTGTCCACCCAGCTTGAAATCAATGCGCTGCTGCACTACTTCGGTTTCATGCTCTCCTCGGTGCTGCTCGGCATGGCTTTTCTCAGCCTGGCGGTGATGGTGTCGGTGTTCGCCGCCGACCGCACACGCGCCTCCGGCATGGCGATCGCGCTGTGGTTCTTCTTCGTGCTGGTGTTCGACCTGCTGCTCTTGGGCGCACTGGTCGTTACCGGCGGCCAGTACGGCGGCGAGGCCTTCCCCTACCTGCTGCTGGCAAACCCGGCCGACGTTTTCCGCGTGCTCAACATCTTCTCGCTCGAAGACGTGCGCACCCTTTATGGTCTGGCCACAGTGTTCCCGCCCGCGCTCGCGGAACCCTGGCTGCTCGGCCTGGTCATGCTGGCGTGGATCGCCGCCCCGCTGGCGGTCGCTACCTGGAGATTCCGCAAATGAACCCTGCAACCCGTACCCTCGTCCTCGCCGCGCTTGCCGCGGCCCTGCTCGGCGCGTGTGGCGAGTCGGCGAAATCCACCGCCGTCACGCCGCATGAAATCAATCATGGCACCTCGTGCAGCCTCGACGGCATGCTGCTCTCCGATTATCCCGGTCCAAAGGCGCAGATCCATTTCGCCGGCCAGGACGAGCCGGAATATTTCTGCGACACCGTGGAAATGTTCAATGTCTATCTCAACCCGGAACAGGTACGCACGGTGCGCGGCCTGTTCGTGCAGGACATGGCCAAGGCCGACTGGAACGAGCCGCACGGGCACTGGGTCGACGCCCGCCAGGCGTTCTACGTCCAGGGCAGTTCGCAGCGCGGCTCGATGGGGCCGACGCTGGCGAGCTTCGCCAGCCGTGCCGACGCCGAGCAATTCGCGGCGAAACACGGCGGCAAGGTCTACGCCTTCGGCGAAATCACCCCCGACATGGCCGTCCTGGACGGCGGGGCCGTTCACGACAGCACCATGTGAGGAAGCATGACGTCTTTCTTCGAATCCCTAGAACCTGAAGTCGCGGAGGAAATCGAGAACCTCTCGCGCCTGGCCTATGAAGTCCGCGAGAACCGCGCTGTCGTACTTCGCTCGTACGCTGTGCCGGACGAGGCCGCGCTGCTGGAAAACATTCGCAGCGGCGCGCTCGCCGAACATCCGGCCTACGAGCATTATCTGGCGGCGCGCATCCTCGAGGACATGCGCGAAACGGCACGCGAATTGATGGCCCAGCGTCTCAAGGAGGCCACCGCATGAGCCTGCACCTCGAACTGGGCGAACTCATCGGGCGCGAATTTGCCGACGCCCTGGCCTCGCCTGTCGAACAGAAGCAGGACGTACTCATCGTCCGCCTCGTCAACGGCACCGCGCTCGACATCCGCTACGCCGCACCCGATGCCTATTCGCTGCGCTGGACACACGACGGCCGCGAAGCCGGCATCGACACCGCGCCGCTGCACCGCAACCTGGCCACCTACCCCAATCACCTGCACGACGCAGCCGGAAACCTGCGGGATGATCCGCTCACCCGGATCGATGCAGCCCCCGAAGACAACGTGCGCCAGTTGATCCGCGCCCTGATCGACGACCCGGCGCTCGGCGCCACGGAATCTGCCTGATGCGGCGTGTTGCCTGGTTGCTGATCACTGGCGGCGCGGCACTCGCGGCCGGAGCGGTGGCGTATACCTTCCATCCGGGCAAGCAGCCCGCGGCGAACCCTGACGAGATTGCCAGCGAGCTGTGCATCGTCGCGCCCGCTACCCCTCCCGATGCCGCATCTGGACTGCCGCTGGATGCGCCGCGCACAACCCCGGCCGAGGCGCGCTGCCCGGTGTGCGGCATGTACCCCGCACGCTACCCGCGCTGGGCGGCGCAGATCGTGTTCCGGGACGGCGCCACCCACTTCTTCGATTCGCCGGTGGACCTGTTCGGCTTCATGAACGGCGTCGGACGCCACAGCAGTCCCTACACGGCAAAGGAAGCCGCCGCGCAATTCGTGACGGATTTTGAAACCGGGAAATGGGTCGCCGCCGACACAGCCTTCTATGTGAATGGTTCCAGCGTCCTCGGCCCCATGAGGGACGCAGACCTTCCCGCGTTCGGCCGTCGCGCATCCGCCGAAGCCTTCGCCCGCGCGCGCGGCGGCAAGGTGCTCGCCCATGCCGAGGTCACGCCGGAGGTGATCCGGCCGCTTTCCCGCAACCTGCATCGCCACTGAGCGATCGGGCGAAGCCCCTCCCGCATCCTTCGCGGACAAAAAAAGCAGGCCCGCGGGCCTGCTTTTTGCCGGGCAACAGCCGGCGCTTACTGCGACAGCGACACCATATGGTTGACCGCCGCCTTCACTTCGTCGTCGGTCAGGTTGGCTGCGCCACCGCGTGCGGGCATCATGCCCTTGGCGCCGGTGAAGCCTTCCAGCGCATGCTTGTACAGGGTGTCCATGCCCTGAGCGATGCGGGGACCCCATTCGTCCTTGTTGCCCGGAATCGGGGCACCGGCAGCGCCCACGCCGTGGCACAGCGCACAGGTCTTATTGAACACGCTCTTGCCCTGCTCGGTGCTTGCAACGGCATCACCGGCTGCGGCAGGCGCCTCGGCCGCCGCAGGCGCCTCGGCGGCGGGAGCCGCGGCTTCGACGGCAGGTGCCGCAGATTCCGGAGCCGGCGCTTCCTCCTTGCCGCAGGCACTCAACACTACCGCAAGAGAGGCGGCGAGCATAATTTGAAACAACTTCATGACAATCTCCTAAATTCAATGAAAGAAACAAACCGCATTAAAAAATAACAACATTAGAATTTTATACGAGTTTATACGAGCAAGGAAAAGTGTGTCCACTGCCATTTTCTGCGGCCAACAGGGCTGCCCGACAGAAATCGATTGGCGTTGGCGCATGGCACTTGCCCGCCATTGCCGTTCACGCCCCTCGCACCCTAACCGATGCTGCGGCAGAAATGCTGGCCGATCAGCCCTGCCGCCGGCTGCGGTCCGCCCACACTGCCGCCTCCACGCGCGAGCGCAGGTTGAGCTTCTTGAGCAAATGCTTGACGTGGACCTTCACCGTGCCTTCGGCGATGTCCAGTTCCTTGGCGATGAGCTTGTTGCTCAGGCCGTCTGCGATAAGGTCGAGGATGCGGCTCTCCTGCTCGGTCAACCCCGCTTCCGATGGCCTCTTCGGCCGGCCGATGTCGCGCAATGAGGCCGCCAACAGCTGGGTAAGGCGCGGCGTGATGGTAATCTCGCCGCGTGCTGCCTGCGCAAGATGGGCAGTCAATTCCTCCGGCTCCATGTCCTTGAGCAGATAGCCATCGGCTCCGGCCTGCAATACGGCGACCAGATCGTCGGCGTGATCCGAGACCGTGAGCATGATGACGCGCGTATCCAGCCCTGCCGCCTTGATCGCCCTGAGCACCTCGACGCCGCTCATGTCCTTCATGTTGAGGTCCAGCAGCACCATGTCCGGGTTCAGCTCGCGTGCGAGGCGGATGCCGTCCTCGCCGTTCGCCGCCTCGCCCACGAACTTCAGTTCGGGCAGGGTCTGGATCAGCTGGATCACGCCTTTGCGGAACAGGGGGTGGTCGTCGACGATGAGGATGGTCTGGGTATCTTCGGAATTCATGATGTTTCTTGTCAGACAACGGAAGCGGGTTGCGCCGCTTCGCGCCGGCTCGCCGGCATGAAGTTTAGCGTGATGCGCGTGCCGGCGGTTGCGGGCCTCTCGATGGCAAGCACCCCGCCGAGGTTCTTGGCCCGCTCTTCCATGATCTTCATGCCGTAGTGGTGGGCGTCCGCCGTCTTGCGGATGCCGATTCCGTCATCTTCGATTACGGCGGAAACCGAGCCGTTGCCGGAGCGGCCCACTTTAACCGTGGCGCGGCTGGCCTGCGCATGGTTGATGACGTTGGACAGCGCCTCGCGCACGATTTGCAGGGTGTGGATTTCCTCATTGGCGGACAGCGTGCAGCCGGCGAGACGCACTTCCAGCGAGACAGGAATGCCGCCGCGGCTGGAAAACTCCTCGACGGCATTTTGCAGGGCAGCGGCGAGCCCGCCGCCTTCGATGCGCATGCGGAAGGTGGTAAGCAGTTCACGCAGCTGGCGGTAGGCGCTGTTGAGGCCTTCGCGCAATTCGCTGAATATCTGCTCGGCTTCGCTGCCGCCGCTGTCCACATGGGGCTTGAGGCGGCTGACCTGGATTTTCATGTAGGCAAGCGACTGCGCCAGCGAGTCATGCAGGTCGCGCGCAATGGCCGCGCGCTCTTCCAGCAGGGAAAGCCGGCGGCTCTGCTCCGCCCGGTGCGTGGTGCCGATGGCGATGCCGATATGGCGCGACAGGGCCTCCAGCAACTGCGTCTGCCACGGCAGCAGTTCCGCGCCATGCGGCATTTCCAGCTGCAACACGCCGTAGGTGTGCTCGGCATCCTTGAGCGGCAGCGACAGCAGGCGCTTGCCGCTCCGCAGTTCGTTGACGGACAGGTTCTTGTGCGCCAGGCACTCCGCGCAACTCATGAGCCCGCACACCTCGACATCACCGCGTGATGGTTCCAGCGTGCTGGCGATGATCCCCGCATGCGCCTGACCGGTCTCCACCAGGCAGGCCACGCCATGCCCAACCCCCAGCACGTTCTCGAGGTCCTTGAGCAAGATGGAATAGGTGTCGTACGCGACCGGCCCGCTGTAGAGCCGGGCGATGGAATGGTAGAGCAGCTCCAGAGAGCGGTTGGCGATGGTGAGCTCTGCGGTCTTCTCTTCGACCCGTCCCTCAAGGTTCTGATAAAGCTTGGAAAGATCCTCGGCCATGAGGTTGAAGGCCTGGCCCAGACGCCCGATCTCGTCCTCCCCCTCGAGTTCGGTGCGCGCGGCCAGATTGCCGCGGCCGATCTGGTCGGTGAGGCCCAGCAATTCGCGCAGCGGGTACACGAGGATGTTGTTGACCAGGTAGATGGAAAGCGCCACCACCAGCAGGGTCGCGATTAGCGACGCGCCGAGGATCACGCGCATGACAAGAATCTTGGCTTCGGTGGCCGCCTCGATCTCCTTGACCAGCATATTGATGCGATCGACAAAGGCCGGGATCCGGTCAAGCACTTCCGTTCCGGCCACCGGCGGCGAAGACAGGCCGGGCTTGATCTGCGTGCGCCAGATGACGTCGATCTGCCTATAGGCCCGCAGGAGCTCGGCCGTCTCGTCGGTCGGCAGCACGTCCTGGATGGAAGTTGAGTGCAGGTCGTTTTCGAAGCGGGCCATGGCCCGCAGCAGGTTCGCCTGCTGATCCGCTTCGATGCCGCGCTGATAGAGCAAAGCCATGCGCCAGCTCTGCATGCGCAGGCTGCCCGCCACGTTGATGGCCTCGCCGCTGCCCTGGGTGGTTTCCGCCACCATCAAGGATGTCGACATGCTGACCACGGCGAGCAGGGTAATGGCGGCGAACATGCCGCCCAGCCTGAACAGCAGCGAGTTGCGCAGTGTATTCCTCAACAAACGGTTCAATGTCTTCTCCAGGCCCAGGGAACCTCTAAAGAAATCCTCCATGAGCGACCATGAAGGCTCCCCACCAGCGTTAAAGTAAAAGGGTATACCACTTTTCCCCCGCCGGTCGTTCACGCCACCCTGCACACAGGAAAAACTCTCGCCAAATCAATGAGTTTGCAGCCACCCCCTTCTACCACTTAAGTGGTAGAAGGCGGGGAACGCCCCCGATGCCCCCTCTAGCAACAGGTCTTCCTGTGGAGTAAAAAGACATTGCAATCTTCTTCTCATACTTTATGAAGGGGGCATTATATGAATACCCAGCAATCCAAGGCCTGGTCGGTCGTCATCATGAGCACACTGGCGTTCACCGTGTGTTTCATGATCTGGATGATGTTCGCCGTCATCGGCGTGCCGATCAAGCAGCAGTTGGGTCTGAACGAGACCGAATTCGGCATCCTGGTCGCGACGCCGGTGCTGACCGGCTCGCTGATCCGCGTGCCGCTGGGCATGTGGACCGACAAGTTCGGCGGCCGCATCGTGTTCTTTGTTCTGATGCTTGCCGTTGTCTTCCCGATCTGGATGATTTCCTGGGCCACCGAATTCTGGCACTTCCTGGCGATTGGCCTGGCCGTCGGTGCGGCGGGCGGCTCGTTCACCGTTGGCATCGCCTATTGCGCGCGCTGGTTTCCCAAGGAGCGGCAGGGCCTGGCCATGGGCATCTTCGGCGCCGGCAACACCGGTGCCGCCGTCACCAAGCTGGTTGCGCCCATTATCGTGGTCGGCTACGGCTGGACCATGGTGCCCAAAGTCTATGCCGTGCTGATGCTGGTAACCGCCATCCTGTTCTGGTTTTTCACTTACAGCGAACCGTCGCACAAGGTCAGCAAGCATGTGACCATCCGTGAACAGCTTGCCGCCTTCAAGGATCCCAGGGTATGGCGCTACAGCCAGTACTACTCCATCGTATTCGGCGGCTACGTGGCGCTGGCGCTGTGGATGACCAAGTACTACGTCAGCGAATACGGCTTCGACCTCAAGACCGCTGCCTTCCTCGCTGCCGCCTTCAGCATCCCAGGCGGCGTGCTTCGCGCGGTCGGCGGCTGGTTCTCGGACAAGTTCGGCGCCCACACCATCACCTGGTGGGTGCTGTGGATTGCCCTGGTGTGCCTGTTCTTCCTGTCCTACCCGCAGAGCAGCATCACCATCCACACCGTCACCGGCGCCCACACCTTCCATGTCGGCATGAACGTGACGCTGTTCACCATCCTGCTCTTCACGCTGGGCGTGGCGTTCGCCATCGGCAAGGCCTCGGTGTTCAAGTACATCTCCGACGACTACCCGCAAAACATCGGCGTGATTTCCGGCGTGGTCGGCCTGGCCGGCGGCCTGGGCGGCTTCCTCATGCCCATCATGTTCGGCGCCCTGGTCGATCTCACCGGCATCCGTTCCTCCGCCTTCATGCTAATGTTCGGCGTGGTGTGGGTGTCGCTGATGTGGATGTACTTCACGGAAGTGCGCGCCATGGACAAGGCGCGCGAGCAGAAGCGGACCCTGGTTGCCGATGTGATGGAGTAGCAATCCGCGGGCCATGAAAACATGAGCTCCAGTTGGTTAAAACCTAAACAAGGAATGAACAATGTCTACAAACATTAAGGACTGGGATCCGGAAGACCAGAAATTTTGGGAGTCCTCCGGAAAATCCATTGCCAACCGCAATTTGTGGATTTCCATCCCCAGCTTGCTGCTTGGCTTCGCCATCTGGCTGATGTGGGGCATCATCACCGTGCAGATGCTGAACCTGGGCTTCCCCTTCACCAAGGAAGACATGTTCAGCCTCACCGCCATCGCCGGCCTCTCCGGCGCCACGCTGCGCATTCCCTCCTCCTTCTTCATCCGCATCGCCGGCGGCCGCAACACCATCTTCCTGACCACGGCGCTGCTGATGATCCCGGCCTTCGGCACCGGCATTGCGCTGCAGGACAAGGACACGCCGCTGTGGGTATTCCAGTTGCTCGCGCTGCTTTCGGGCATCGGCGGCGGCAACTTCGCCTGTTCCATGTCGAATATCTCGACCTTCTTCCCCAAGCGCCTGCAGGGCACCGCACTCGGCCTCAATGCCGGTTTGGGCAACTTCGGCGTGACCACCATGCAGATCCTCATCCCGCTGGTGATGACCGCGGGCATCTTCGGCGCCTTCGCCGGCGGCTCGATGGAGCTCATGAAGGACTCCGGCTGGATTCTCGGCAAGATCGTCGCCGGCACCCCGACCTTTATCCAGAACGCCGGCTTCGTCTGGCTGCTGGCGCTGGTTCCGCTCGCCTTCCTCGGCTTCTTCGGCATGAACAACCTGCTGCCGATCTCGCCCTCCATCGGCGGCACCATCCCCGCCTTCATCAAGATTCTGTGGCTGTATGGCCTGGCCTTCGTCACCGCCGGCGTCGGCCTCTACCTCTACCTGCCTCCGGCAGCGGGCGGTCTGGGGGTGCTCAACATGTGGGTGGCGCTGCCGCTGATCATGGTGGCCACGCTGCTCCTCATGCGCCTGTTCGCCATCGGCGAGATGAAGGCCGGCATCCAGAAGCAGTTCGCCATCTTCTCCAACAAGCACACCTGGTCCATGACCGCGCTCTATGTGGTGACCTTCGGCAGCTTCATCGGCTTCTCGGCTGCCGTGCCGCTGGCGATTACGGTGATCTTCGGTGAAACCCACGTGTTCGACGCCGCCAGCCAGGCCTGGGTGCATGCCAAGAACCCCAACGCCCCTTCGGCGCTGACCTACGCCTGGATCGGCCCCTTCGTCGGCGCCCTGATCCGTCCCGTGGGCGGCTGGATTTCCGACAAGGTGGGCGGCTCCATCGTCACCCAGGCGATTTCCGCCGTGATGGTGGCGGCCTCTGCCTACGCCGGCTGGATCATGATGCAGGCCTACCAGTCCGCCACGCCTGAGGTGTTCTTCACCCAGTTCATGATCGTGTTCGTGATCCTGTTCGCCGCTTCCGGCATCGGCAACGGTTCGACCTTCCGCACCGTCGGCGTGATCTTCGACCGCATCCAGGCCGGTCCGGTGCTGGGCTGGACCTCGGCGGTGGCGGCGTACGGCTCGTTCATCGCCCCGGTGGTGATCGGTGGCCAGCTCAAGGCCGGCACACCCGAAAACGCGATGTACGGCTTCGCGATCTTTTATGCCGTATGTCTGGTTTTGAACTGGTGGTTCTACCTGCGCAAGAACGCCTATATCAAGAATCCGTGAGTGCCAGGCGCGAGGACGGGATGTCATTTTCCCCCTTGCGCCTGATACCTGACGCCTCACCGAGACAACCAAGGAGCAAACAATGAGTCACTTTCTCGATCGACTGACCTACTTCACTCGCAAACGCGAATCCTTTTCCGGCGAGCACGGCGTCACCACCTGCGAAGACCGCAAGTGGGAAGACGCCTACCGGAACAGATGGCGTCACGACAAGATCGTGCGTTCCACTCACGGCGTGAACTGCACGGGCGGCTGCTCGTGGAAGATTTTCGTCAAGAGCGGCCTCGTCGCGTTCGAAATGCAGCAGACCGACTACCCGCGCACCCGCGACGACCTGCCCAACCACGAGCCGCGCGGCTGCCAGCGCGGCGCCTCGTTCTCGTGGTACCTGTACAGCCCGCACCGCATCAAGTACCCGCTGATCCGCGGACGGCTCCTTGACCTCTATCGTGCCGAAAAGAAAAGCGGCAAGGATCCGGTCGAAGCCTGGGCCGCCATCCAGGCCGACAACGCCAAGCGCGACAAGTATGTGCGCGTGCGTGGACTGGGCGGTTTCGTGCGCTCGACCTGGGACGAGGTGAGCGAGATCGTCGCGGCCGCCAACGTCTATACCATCAACAAGTGGGGCCCGGATCGCATCTACGGCTTCTCGCCGATTCCCGCCATGTCGATGATTTCCTACGCGGCCGGCAGCCGCTACCTGTCGCTCATCGGCGGCAACTGCGGCTCCTTCTATGACTGGTACTGCGACCTGCCCGCAGCCAGCCCGCAGACCTGGGGCGAGCAGACCGACGTGCCCGAGGCCGCCGACTGGTACAACTCGACCTACCTGATCATCACCGGCGCCAACCTGCCGATGACCCGCACGCCCGATGCGCACTTCGCCATCGAGACGCGCTACAAGGGCACCAAGGTGGTATCGATGGCGCCCGACTATGCCGAATACGTGAAATTCGCCGACCTGTGGATGCCGGTACGTCAGGGCACCGACTCCGCCGCCTTCATGGCCATGGGCCACGTGGCGCTGAAGGAGTTCTACATCGACAAACAGGACCCCTACTTCCAGGAATACGCGCGCAAGTACACCGACATGCCGATGCAGGTCATGCTCAGGAAGCAAGGCGAAGGCTATGTCACCGACCGCAACCTGCGCGCCTCCGACCTCGCCAACAACGGTGACGAGGCCAACAACCCCGAGTGGAAGACCGTCGGCTGGGACGAGAAGAGCGGCAGCTTCGTGGTGCCCAACGGCTCGATCGGTTTCCGCTGGGGCGAGGACGGCAAATGGAACCTGCTGGAAAAGGCCGCAGACGGCGACACCACCCTGGAGCTGAGTTGCCAGGGCAAGGCCGGCACCGAAGTGGTGTCGGTAGGCTTCCCGCATTTCAATGCGGACGAGCCCGCACTTCTGTACCGCAATGTTCCGGCCCGGAAGCTCAAGCTGGCCGACGGCTCCGAGGCCTATGTCGCCTCGGTGTTTGATCTCACCATCTCCCAGTACGGCATCGACCGCGGCCTCGGCGGCGGCAATGTGGCCAAGTCCTACACCGATGCCAATGTCGCCTACACGCCGGCCTGGGCTTCGAAGGTGACCGGCGTCAAGGCCGCCGACATCGAGCGCACCGGCCGCGAATTCGCCGACAACGCCTCCAAGACCAAGGGCCGCTCCATGGTCATCATGGGCGCCGCCATCAACCACTGGTACCACAACGACCTGAGCTACCGCAGCATCATGAACCTGCTGCACATGTGCGGCTGCGTGGGCCAGACCGGCGGCGGCTGGGCGCATTACGTGGGCCAGGAAAAGCTCAGGCCGCAGGCCGGCTGGGCACCCATCGCCTTCGGCCTCGACTGGCACCGTCCGCCGCGGCAGATGAATTCCACCTCCTACTGGTATTTCCACACCGACCAGTGGCGCTATGAGGCGGTGAAAGCCGACGACCTGCTGTCTCCCGCCGGCAAGAACCGCAACAAGGGCTATTCGCTTGCCGACTACAACGTCGCCGCCACGCGCATGGGCTGGCTGCCTTCCGCTCCGCACTGGAACGCCAACCCGCTTGACCTGGTCGCCGAGGCCGAGAAGGCCGGCGCCACCGACGAGGCCGGCATCGCCAAGCACGTCGTCGGCAAGCTCAAGGATGGCTCGCTCGACGTCGCCTTCGCGGACCCGGACAACCCGGTCAACTGGCCGCGCAACCTGTTCGTGTGGCGCGCCAACCTGATCGGCACCTCGGCCAAGGGCCACGAGTACTTCCTCAAGCACCTGCTGGGCGCGCAAAACGGCGTGATGAGCGAAGGCGGCGCCGGACGCGACAACAAGGAAGTGAAGTGGCACGAGCATGGCCCCACCGGCAAGCTTGACCTGATGGTGGATGTCAACTTCCGCCTCAACTCGACCGGCGCCTACTCGGACATCATCCTGCCCACCGCGACCTGGTACGAGAAGCACGACCTCAACACCACGGACATGCACCCCTTCATCCACCCCCTGTCCGAGGCGGTGAGCCCCGGCTGGGAATCCAAGTCCGACTGGCAGATCTTCAAGCTGCTGGCCAAGAGGTTCTCGCAGCTCGCCGCCAAGCACCTTGGAGTGAAGAAGGATCTGGTGGCCCTGCCCATGCAGCACGACTCCCCGTTCGAATTGGCGCAGCCGTTTGGCGAAGTCAAGGACTGGAAGAAAGGCGAGTGCGACCCGATACCGGGCAAGACCATGCCGCTCCTGAAGGTAGTGGAACGCGACTACGCAAGCACCTACAACAAGTACATCGCGCTCGGGCCGTTAATGGTCAAGGTCGGCAATGGCGTCAAGGGGCTGGACTGGAATACCGAGCAGGAATACAAGGAACTCGCCAGCCTGAACCACACCGTGCGCGAGCCGGGCGTGTCCCAGGGCATGCCGTCCCTGGAAGAGGACATTGCCGTGTGCGATTCGGTGATGCGCATGGCGCCGGAAACCAACGGCGAGGTGGCGCACAAGTCGTGGTCGGCCCTGTCGAAGAAGACCGGCATCGATCACCACCACCTGTATGCGGGCCGCCACGAGGACAAGATCACCTTCCGCGACATCCAGGCCCAGCCGCGCAAGATCATCACCGCGCCGACCTGGTCTGGCATCGAGTCGGAACACGTCTCCTATACCGCCGGCTACACCAACATCCACGAGCACATCCCGTTCCGCACGCTCACCGGCCGCGCCCACTTCTATCAGGATCACGAATGGTTCCTGGATTTCGGCGAGGGCTTCGCGGTATTCAAGGGGCCGCTCGACATGAAGGCCAACGAGAAGGTGCCGGAGAGCGTGCGGCGCAAACCGCACCTGACCCTGTCGTTTCTCACTCCGCACTCCAAGTGGGGCATCCACTCCAGCTACCAGGACAACCTGCGCATGCTCACCCTGTTCCGCGGCGGCCCCTATATCTGGGTGTCCGAGGAAGACGCGCAGAAGATCGGCCTGCAGGACAATGACTGGGTCGAGGCCATCAACGCCAATGGCGCAACCATGGCGCGCGCCGTGGTCAGCCAGAGGGTGCCGCGCGGCGTGGCGCTGATGTACCACGCGCAGGAGAAGAACATGAACGTGCCCGGCTCGCCCAGCACCGGGAAGCGGGGCGGCATTCTCAACTCGGTGACCCGCGTCATTGTCAAGCCCACCAACATGGTCGGCGGCTATGCCCAGCTTGCCTACGGCTTCAATTACTACGGCACGGTGGGCTGCCAGCGCGACGAGGTCGTGGTGCTGCACAGGGTCGAGGACCAGAGCATCGACTGGCTGGAGCGTCCGCTGACGGCCGAGCGCGAGGCGGCACCCAACCCGCCCGGAATCGGCACCAAGTGAGCGCAGCCTGCAAGATACTAGGAGAAAACAAATGAAAGTCAGAGCCCAATTCGCCTTCGTCTTCAACCTGGACAAGTGCATCGGCTGCCACACCTGCTCGGTCACCTGCAAGAACGTGTGGACCAACCGCAAGGGCGTGGAATACGCCTGGTGGAACAACGTCGAGTCCAAGCCCGGCATCGGCTATCCCAAGCAGTGGGAGAACCAGGAAGTCTGGCGCGGCGGCTGGGAGCTGGTCGACGGCAAGCTGCAGCTGAAATCCGGCAGCAAGCTGTCGCGCCTGCTCAACATCTTCGCCAACCCGGACATGCCGGAAATCGACGACTACTACGAGCCTTT
Source organism: Thiobacillus sp. UBA6205 (assembly GCA_002421825.1). Taxonomy (GTDB): domain Bacteria; phylum Pseudomonadota; class Gammaproteobacteria; order Burkholderiales; family Thiobacillaceae; genus UBA6918. The sequence goes on from DISR01000076.1 coordinate 19,848, forward strand.
CACCTTCGACTGGGCGCACCTGCAGAACGCGCCCCTGTCCGAAGCCGCCCCCACCGCCCGCCCGCTGTCGCAAATCACCGGCGAGCGCATCGAGAAGATCAAGTGGGGTCCCAACTGGGAAGACGACCTCGCCGGCGAGTACGACAAGCGCGCCAAGGACGTCAACATGAAGGGCCTGGAAAAGCAGATCTACTCGCAGTTCGAGAACACCTTCCACATGTACCTGCCGCGCATCTGCAACCACTGCATCAACCCGGCGTGCGTCGCAGCCTGCCCCTCCGGCGCGATGTACAAGCGCGAGGAGGACGGCATCGTGCTCGCCGACCAGGACAAGTGCCGCGGCTGGCGCATGTGCGTGTCGGCCTGCCCGTACAAGAAGGCGTTCTACAACTGGGAGTCCGGCAAGGCCGAGAAGTGCATCGGCTGCTACCCTCGCGTCGAGTCCGGCATGCCCACGGTGTGCTCCGAGTCCTGCGTCGGCCGCATCCGCTACAACGGCATGATGCTGTATGACGCCGACCGTATCGAGGAGCTCGCCTCCACGCAAAACCCGCAGGATCTCTACGAGGCGCACACCCGCATCTTCCTCGACCCCAACGATCCCAAGGTCATCGAGCAGGCGCGCCGCGACGGCATTCCCGAGGACTGGATCGAAGCCTGCCGCCGCTCGCCGATCTGGAAAATGGCCATGGAATGGAAGGTTGCCTTCCCGCTGCACCCCGAGTTCCGCACCCTGCCCATGGTGTGGTACGTGCCGCCGCTGTCGCCGGTGCAGTCTGCCATCGACCAGGGCGCGCTGCCGACCAGCGCCGACGGCGTGCTTCCCGTCTCCGACGTGCTGCGCATGCCGCTCAAGTACCTGGCCAGCCTGCTCACCGCCGGCAAGGAAGAGCCGGTACGCCAGGCCCTCAACAAGATGCTGGCCATGCGTTCCTACCAGCGCTCGGTCCATGTCGACGGCAAGCCCGACACTACGGCGCTTGATGCCGCCGGACTGACCGAGCAACAGGCCAAGGACATGTACCAGCTGATGGCCATCGCCAACTACGAAGACCGCTTTGTCATCCCCACTGGCCACGAAGAAATGCGCCTGGAGGATTTCCACGGCTTCCAGGGCCAGAACGGCTTCACCTTCGGAAACGATTCTTCTGTCGGCATCTCGGCAAATTCGCTGTTCCCCGAGCGTCGCAAGGAAACCGTGGAGCCGAAGGAAGAAGCGCCTTCGCGCCGCGATTTCTAATGGAGCCTGCCATGACACTGTTCAAACTGCTCTCCGCCTTGTTCGAGTACCCGGACGAGGCCATGGTGGAAGCGTTGCCCGAAGTGCTGGCGCTGGTCAGCGAGGACCCGGAGATCGAGCCTGCGGAACGCGAGGCCATCATCGCTTTCGTCAACTGGCTGACCGGGATGGATATCACCGAGGCAAAGGCGCTCTATGTCAAGACCTTCGACATGACGCCCGAGCACGCCCTGCACCTGACCCATCACCTGTTCGGTGAAGACAAGAACCGCGGCCCCGCGCTGATCGACCTGACCGAGTACTACAAGAGCTACGGGCTCGAACTCGACAGCAACGAGCTGCCCGACTACCTGCCGCTGGTGCTCGAATTCGCCTCCATGCTGGAACCGGTCGAGGCGCGCGTTTTCCTGGACCCGTTTGCCAAGGTCATCGCCCAGCTTGGCGCCAACCTTGATGCAGCGCAAAGCCCGTGGGCGCCGCTGGTGCATCTGATCGAGGCGCGGGCGCGGCTGGTGCCGACCAGCTTTGCCCCGGCGCCCCAGCCGGTAACCGACACCGTGTGCCAGGACAACGACTGCGAGCAGCCGGTCACGTGGAACACCCCGCCGCAGCTTGCGGCGGGCCCCGCATCCCGCTAAAGCAATGAACTGAATTTAAGGAGAAAACAATGGACCTCCATACCCTCATCTACGGCATCTACCCCTATGTCGCCACTACCGTGTTCCTGCTCGGCAGCTGGATCCGTTTCGACCACGAGCAGTACACCTGGAAGAGCGACTCCTCGCAGCTGCTCTCCAAGAAGGGCCTGCGTCTGGGAAGCAACTTCTTCCATGTCGGCATTCTCGGCCTTTTCTTCGGTCACGTGGCCGGCCTGCTGACCCCGCACAGCGTGTTCCTCAGCCTCGGCGTTTCGGACATGGTGCACCAGTGGATCGCCATCATCGCCGGCACCATTTTCGGCAGCATGTGCTTAATCGGTGCAGTAATGCTGTGGATGCGGCGCATGTTCACGCCGCGCGTGCGTGCCGCTTCGCGCTGGATGGACATCAACATCCTGGGCTGGCTCGCCCTGACCGTGCTGCTCGGGCTGTCGACGGTCCCGACCTCCATACACCATGCCAACAACAACGACCCGACCACCATGATCCTGCTGGCCGACTGGGTGCAGAGCATTCTCTATCTGCAGCCCAATCCGGAACTGATCCGCAACGTGGACCTGGTCTACAGGCTGCACCTTTTCCTGGGCATGTCGGTATTCCTGTTCTTCCCCTTCACCCGGCTGGTGCACATCTGGAGCGCGCCCCTCACCTACCTCATCCGCGCCTACCAGGTGGTGCGCACCAAGCGCGGCATGATCCGGAGCTAGGAATCTTGACAAGTGGTTATGCCGATGCGCACGAGGAGTGCGTCTTGAATTGACCATGATGTTTTTCATGGTGGGTGTTTACCCTACCCAGGCCCGGCCCTATCTTCCCTCCCTCCATTCGGCCGGGCCTTTTTTTACACCATGATGTTTGCCAAGTACTGATGATTTGCGCAAGCGGGACAGGAGCAACGAATGACAGATGTTGAAATCAAACTCCCCGAGCTGGATGCAGAAGGCTATCTGGTCGAACCTGCCGACTGGAACGAGGACATTGCGCGGGTGCTGGCACGCGCCGAGAATATCGAGCTCAGCGACGACCACTGGGATGTCATCCATTTCATGCGCGCCTACTACGAAGAGCACCAGGTGGCTGCCGACGCCCGCTTCGTCATCAAGCACCTCGCCAATCGTGTCGGCACCGGGGCGCAAAAAATGCTGTTCGCCCTTTTTCCCTACGGCTACGTGAAACAGGCCTGCAAGATCGCAGGCATGAAACGGCCGCGCGCCTGGAGCACGGGCTAGCGGGAAGGCAAAATTTTCAAAAAGTCTTTAACCACGGGGGACACGGGGCGCACGGGGGAAGACTAAGCAATCGGCAGAAGGGCGAATCAAAAGGGTCAAGGTACGATTCGACAGGCAGGATTGCCGAATTTTCTGTTTTGTTTTGCCCGTGCTCCCCGTGGTTGACCGCCTTGCTGGCGCTTACGCCAATGCCGGCTTGACTCCGGTCAGCAGGTAGTCGATCAGTTCTCTCACCGAGCGGATGGCGCTGCCCAAGGGCAGGCTTTCGCTGCCCCGGAAGAACAGGCCTTTCCCGATGTCGCCCTTGAGCGCGGCCACCAGCTGGGTGTCGATGCAGAATTGTCCCGCCCTGGCGATGCCGTCGCGCAGGCCGCACTGAATCAGGCAATGCAGCCCCACGGTGCAGCGCTCGTGGTCGAACTTGGCACAGGCCTGTAGCTTGTGCTCGCGCCTGAGGTAGTTCGCCAGCCATGGCGTCTTTACCGCACGCGCCGGCAACCCGGCCACGCTCATGAAGGTAACGATGTCCTCTGGCCTGGCCTCGGCCAGCACTTTCTTGAAATTGGGGTGTGCGTCGCCCTCCTCGGTGACGGCGAAAGGCGTGCCGAACTGCACCGCGCTGGCGCCCAGCGCCAGCAGTTCCATGAACCTCTCGTGCGTGTTGGCGCCGCCGGCAACAATTACCGGAATGCGCTCGCGCTCGATGCCCAGTTCCTTGAAGAGGTCGAATATGCCCTGCAGCACGCTGGCGAAATCGAAGCGCGCATCATCAACGTCCTCGATTCTGGTCGCGCCCAGATGACCGCCGGCATAGCGCGGATGCTCGATGACGATGGCGTCCGGCATGCGGCCCTTGCGCATCCATTTCTTCAGCACCACTGCCACACCGCGCACGTCGGACAGGATCGGGATCAGCGCGACATCGGGATAGCCCTGCACCAGCTCCGGCAGGTCGAGCGGCAGGCCCGCGCCCATGACGATGGCCTCGGCGCCGGAGGCGCAAGCCTGGCGCACGTAGGCGGCGTGCTCGGTCACGGCCTTCATGACGTTGACCGCCACCAGGCCGTTGCCCGCTGCGGTTTCCAGCGCCATCCTGATTTCGCGGTCGAGCGCGACAAGGTTGATGGCATCAAGGGCTTCCTTGTCGCGGCACTTGCCCGCTTTTTCCATCAGATCTGGATGGTGATGCCTGAGATCGATGCTGGCGATGGTGCCGATGGCGCCGGCCTTGGCCACGGCGCCGGCAAGCCGATGCGCGGACACGCCCACGCCCATGCCGCCCTGAACGATGGGCAGCAGCGTTTTCCCCTTGATCGAGAACTCCGGATAGTCGGTCGTGCGCATGGCGATTCCTCCAGCCAGCAAAGCGAGCCGAGCATATTAACACGACCTCCTTGTCTTAATATATGCTCCGGTAATGTGGCCATTTGCGTTGCCGGATTGATCGGACGGGGTTCTCCACACTGCCCGAAAAGCCTAAAATGGCGGTCTTCTCTGCAGTGACGCTCTTTAACCATGTTTACCGGAATCATCCAGGCAGTCGGCAAAATCCACGAATACGAGGCGCGAGGCAATGACGCGCGCATGGTCATCGACGCCGGCGGACTGGATCTCGCCGACGTGGCCGTGGGCGACAGCATCGCGGTGAACGGCGTGTGCCTCACCGCCGTCGCGCTTGCCCCCGCCACTTTCACTGTAGACGTGTCCGCCGAAACCCTGCGCTGCACCGAAGGCTTCGCGCCCGGCGCGAAGGTCAACCTGGAAAAGGCCATGCGCCCGATCGACCGCCTGGGCGGGCACATCGTGTCCGGCCACGTCGATGGCACGGGCGCGGTGGCCCGCTTCGAAGCAGCGGGCGAATCGCATCTGCTGGCGATCGACGCGCCGGCGGAACTCGCGCGCTACATCGCGGCCAAGGGTTCGATCACGGTGCAGGGAGTATCCCTCACGGTGAACCGTGTCGAGGGCGTGCGCTTTTTCATCAACCTGATTCCGCACACACTGGCCATGACCACCTTGAAGCACCTGGAGCCGGGCAGCCGCGTAAACCTGGAAATCGACATGGTCGCGCGCTATGTGGAGCGCCTGACGCAATTCATGAATCCATCGGATAAAGATTAAAAAATGAGCCTCGCCCCCATCACCGAAATCATCGAAGAACTCAAGGCCGGCCGCATGGTCGTGCTGGTGGACGAAGAGGACCGCGAGAACGAAGGCGACCTGGTCATGGCCGCCGAGCACGTNNCGACAACCAGACTCCGCACGGCACCGCCTTCACGGTTTCCATCGAGGCGGCGACGGGCGTGACCACCGGCATTTCCGCGCAGGACCGCGCGGTCACCATTCAGGCGGCGGTTGCACGCGACGCCAAGCCTGCCGACATCATCCAGCCCGGCCACATCTTCCCGCTGCGCGCGCAGCCCGGCGGCGTGCTGATGCGCGCTGGCCACACCGAAGCCGGCTGCGACCTCGCGCAACTGGCCGGCCTGGAGCCGGCATCGGTGATCTGCGAGATCCTGAAGGACGACGGCACCATGGCGCGCCTGCCCGACCTGATTCCCTTCGCGCAGCAGCATGGTTTGAAAATCGGCGCCATCGCCGACCTCATCCATTACCGCAACCAGACCGAGAGCCTGGTCGAACGCGTGTCCGACCGCCTGATCCAGACGGTGTACGGCGCCTTCCGCCTGCTCGCCTACCGCGACAACAACCGCGAAACCCACCTCGCCCTGGTCAAGGGCACGATCCACGCCGACCAGGAAACCCTGGTGCGCGTGCATGAGCCCTTGAGCGTCATGGACTTTCTCGACGTCACCGGCGGCGGGCATTCCTGGCCCATCATCGGCGCGATGGAACGCATCGCCGAATCGCAGTCCGGCGTTCTTGTTTTGTTGCATCGGCCGGAAACCGCCGATGCGCTGCTTAACCGCGTGAATCCTCCCGCCCAGCCTGCAACGGCGAAGAAAGTCGATTTGCGTGACTATGGCATCGGTGCACAGATTCTGAAGGACATCGGCGTGGGCAAGATGCGGCTCTTGTCCAGCCCGCTCAAGATGCCGGCCATGGACGGCTTCGGCCTCGAAGTCACCGGTTATGTTGAACACAGCTGAAAGGAAAAAATGGGCACCAACTACAGCGAATTTTCCGAACTCGACCCCGCCTATCAGGCCCAGGGCCTCAGGATCGGCATCGTCATGAGCCGCTTCAACAAGGACATTTGTGACGGCCTGCTCTCTGCCTGCGAACGCGAGCTGATCAGGCTGGGCGTGGCCGGGGAAGACATTCTGCTGGTCAACGTGCCGGGCGCGCTCGAGCACCCCATCGCGCTGCAGAAGATGGCGCAAAGCGGCAAGTTCGACGCGCTCATTGCCATCGGCGCCATCGTGCGCGGCGAAACCTATCATTTCGAGGTCGTCTCCAACGAATCCGCGCGCGGCATCTCCGACGTGCAGCTCGCAACCGGCGTGCCCATTGCCAACGCCGTGCTCACCCTGGAAAACGATGACCAGGGCTATGCGCGCATGATGGAAAAGGGCACCGATGCTGCGCGCGTGGCGGTGGAGATGGCCAACCTGATGAAGCGCATATGAAAAAACCCGCAGCATCCGGCGGTGACAAAAGAACCGCCGGCAAAACAGGCAGCGCCGGCTCGCGCAGCCTGTCGCGCGAATTCGCCCTGCGCGCGCTCTACGCGCAATCGCTTTCCGGCCAGGACGAAGTCGACGTGGCCGCGCACGTGCGCGAAGACCAGGATTTCGCCAAGGCCAATGCCCCCTTTTTCGAGGCGCTGTTCCACGACGTGCTGACCGAAAGCGCCGACCTCGAACTCAAGCTGACGCCGCACCTCGACCGCCCCATCAACGAACTCTCGCCCATCGAGCGCGGCATCCTGCTGATCGGCGCGCACGAACTCGCCAACTGCCCGGATGTGCCGTGGCGCGTCGCCATCAACGAAGCCGTCGAACTTGCGAAGAAATACGGCGGCACCGACGGCCACAAATACGTCAACGGCGTGCTCGACAAGCTGGCCAAGCTGATGCGGCCTGAAGAATTCCAAAAAAAGACCTGAGCAAGGAGGACAAGAGGACACGAGAAAAGCTTTTTGCCGCTTCCTCCTGTCCTCATGTCCTCTTTGTAAAACCGCTTTTCAAATGCCCGGCGAATTCGACCTCATCGCGCAGTACTTCACCCGCCCCACGCCCGATGCGGTGCTGGGCGTGGGCGACGACTGCGCGCTGATCGCGCCCACCCCCGGCATGGAACTCGCGATCTCGACCGACATGCTGATCGCGGGCCGCCATTTCACGCCCACGGACGGCCCCGGCACCATCGGCCACAAGGCCATGGCGGTGAATCTTTCCGACCTCGCCGCCATGGGGGCGAAGCCGCGCTTCGCGCTCTTGTCCATCGCCCTGCCGGAAGCCGACGAGAAATTCCTCAAGGGCTTTGCCGGCGGTTTCTTCGGCCTTGCGCAAAAATACGGCGTGAATGTGATCGGCGGCGACACCACGCGCGGCGGCCTGCTCACGCTCAACGTCACGGTCATCGGCGAAGTACCGCCGGGCCAGGCCTTGCGCCGCGATGCCGCAAAGGCGGGCGACGACATCTGGGTGTCCGGCACCCTGGGCGATGCCGCTGCCGCCCTCGGCCACCATCAGGGCCGGCTGCGCCTGGAAACCGCGCAGGCCGTGCAATGCTTTCCGCGCCTCTTTGTCCCTGCGCCTCGCATCGAACTTGGGCTGGCGCTGCGCGGCATCGCGCATGCCGCCATCGACGTATCCGACGGCTTCGCCGCCGACCTCGGCCACATCCTCGAACGCTCGAATGTGGGTGCGGAGGTCTGGTTCGAGCAGCTGCCGCTGTCTGATGCCCTCGCGCCGCTGGCCGGCGATCCGGCGGCGCAGGACTGCATCCTCGCCGGCGGCGACGACTACGAACTGGTGTTCACCGCCCCCGCCGACAAGCGCGAAGACATTGCCAGGATCGCCGCGCAACTCGAACTGCGCCTCAGCCGCGTCGGCAGCATCCAGCCGGAACCCGGACTGCGCGTCCTCAACCGCGGCAAGCCCATGCCGCTTGCGCGAGCAGGCTTCGACCACTTTCAGTCATGAACCGCAGCAGGCAACCATTCAAGCTGACGCCCTCTGGATCGCCACGGCCCTGCGGGCCTCGCGATGACGTCATTGCGAGGAGGCGCAGCCGACGCGGCAATCCAGCCTCGCGCATCATTGGACACCTTCCGGCATGACTCAGCCCACAGCCAATTTCCTTGTCTCCCATCCCGCGCACTTCATCGCGCTGGGCTTCGGCTCCGGCCTCGCGCCCAGGGCCCCGGGGACTTTCGGCACGCTGGCCGCGCTGCCGCTTTACTGGTTGCTGCAATCGTGGCTCGCCCTGCCGGCCCTGCTTGCCGTCATCGCCGCCGGCTTCGCGCTGGGCATCTGGGCCTGCGCGGTCGCGGGAAAGAATCTGGGCGTCAGCGACCATGGCGGCATCGTGTGGGACGAGATCGTCGCCATGTGGCTGGTGCTCGCCTTCACGCCGGCGAGCTGGCTTGGGTGGCTCGCAGCCTTTGGCTTGTTCCGCTTTTTCGATATCCTGAAACCCTGGCCCATCCGTTTTTTCGACACGCGCCTGAAAAACGGCTTCGGGGTCATGTTCGATGACATGCTGGCGGCGCTCTACGCGCTGCTCATTATCAAAGGCTGGCAATGGCTAGGGGCGTAAGCCCCCGACAATTATGGCTAGAGTAAGCGACGATGAACTCCTGCAACTGGCCCATACCCTGGGCCAGAAGCTGCACGCCAGGGGCTGGGTGCTGGCGAGTGCGGAGTCCTGCACGGGCGGCTGGGTGGCGCAGGTCGTCACCGCCATCCCCGGCTCTTCCGCCTGGTTCGACCGCGGCTTCGTCACCTATTCCAACCAGGCCAAAGAAGACATGCTCGGCGTGAATCCCGCCACCCTGGAAGCGTACGGTGCGGTGTCGGAAGAAACCGTGAGGGAAATGGCGCGCGGGGCGCTGGCCCGCAGCCAGGCCCACATCAGCGTGGCGCTGTCCGGCATCGCCGGCCCCGGCGGCGGCTTGCCCAGGAAACCCGTGGGCACCGTGTGCATTGGCTGGGCGACAGTCGATGGCGAACCGCTCTCCACCACCTGCCGACTGTCCGGCGACCGCGAGGAAATCCGCTCGCGTGCCGTGGCCGCGGCTTTGCGCGGCCTGATCGAGCTGATCGATTAGTTACAGAGGCGCAGAGAAAACCAAGAAGCAAATTCTTTTTTACAAAGAGGACATGAGGACAAGAGGAAATACGGGGCCTGCGAGAATCGGTTTACCTTGCCTTACTCCTGTCCTCTTGTCCTCTTTGTTCAAAACTCTCTGCACCTCTGCGTTCACTTTGCCGTCTGAATCCCCTCTTAACGAAAAGCCCAGCCCGCGAACGGCTCGATTTCTTCGCGGTTGAGCAGCATCAATTGATAGGCCTGCGGGTTCAGGGAATGGTCTGGGGTCGTGTCGACGCTCAGGCGCTGCAGCACATAGCCGATGAGCGCGCGGCGCACTTCCACTTCGATCACTTCGCCGCTGGCGCCGTAATCCAGCAAAAGACTCGCCCGCTTCTGCGCATCCAGACCCGCATGCGGGCCGAGCTTCAGCGTCACGGTTTCCACCCAATCCTCGTCGTATTCCGCACTCGACTCGGCCGGATCACCCAGGCATTCGGCTTCGAGAAAGCGCGACAGCACGAAATCGCGAAAATCGTAGGTGTCCGTGCTGTAGGCGCGCACATGCCAGCGCAGCCCGGTATCCACCAGCGCGTGAGGCTCAATGATGCGACTTTGCGGGCTGTCGCGGTCGGAAAGTGAGCGATAGCTTACGCGCAGCTTTCGAAAACCATGGATGGCGCGCGTGATCTGCGCCAACACTTCCTTGCCCGGCAGCCTTGCCGGCAAGGGCAGCGATGCCGTGGGCAGGGCGTAGATTGTTTCCTGGCCATACGGCCCGCCGGCCACGGCGAGGTTGGCGGCAATGACAGGCAGCACGGCGGCGGGGGAAAGGTCGGCAAAGGCCGGGCTGAAATCCGGGCTGGGCACGAAGCCGAACACGCTCTGGGTGTAGACGAGGTTGCCGGGCACCAGGTCGCCGTACAGCTTCAGGTCCTTGGTCGCGGCCGGATCGGAAATGCCGAAGGCGCGCGCGACGTCGCTGCGCGACACGACCCCGGTGTAATAGGCCATGACCTCGATGTATTGCAGGCGCTGGCGGGTCGCCCATTTCACGTCCAGACGCATTTTTTCCCTGGCAGCCATACGGAGCTCGCTTAAGTGCTTGATTTGCCTATTATAGTAAGACTTATCTCCAGCATGATACAAATTATCACATCGTATTTTATGTTTACGTGATATTTTCTATTGACATAATATGAAGTATCGCCTAAATTGGCGCCATGGGTCGCGCAATGCCTGCCCGACCCCCCAACCGCACTCAGGAGACAGACATGGCGACATCTCAAGAAGACAAAATGAAAGCCCTGGCCGTAGCGCTAGGCCAGATTGAAAAACAGTTCGGCAAGGGCTCGGTCATGCGTCTGGGCGACCACGCCGAAAACCAGGACCTGCAGGTCGTCTCCACCGGCAGCCTCGGCCTCGACGTCGCCCTGGGCGTCGGCGGCCTGCCGCGCGGCCGCGTGGTCGAAATCTACGGTCCGGAGTCCTCCGGCAAGACCACGCTCACCCTGCAGGTCATCGCCGAAATGCAGAA
>DISR01000051.1 GCA_002421825.1 Thiobacillus sp. UBA6205
ATCGACCTCATCGACGGCATCGCCGCAGACGATCTCGTGGCAAAGCGCACCAGCGGACTGATGAACCCCAAGGATGCACCCAATATTGAAAAGCGCACCCGCAAGGAATTCCCCGGGGGCATCACGGCATTTGGCACCGACGCGCTGCGCTTCACCTTCGCCAGCCTCGCCACGCACGGCCGCGACATCAAGTTCGATCTGCAGCGCTGCGAAGGCTATCGCAACTTCTGCAACAAGCTGTGGAACGCGACTCGCTTTGTATTAATGAACACCGACGGCAAGGACTGCGGCCTGGACGCCAGCCTGCCGCGCGAATATTCCTTCTCCGACCGCTGGATCCTGAGCCGCCTGAACGAGGCGGTCAGCGCGGTGCAAACAGCCTTTGCCGACTATCGCTTCGACATGGCCAGCCGCGCCATCTACGAATTCGTCTGGGACGAATACTGCGACTGGTATGTGGAACTGGCCAAGGTACAGTTGCAGTCCGGCAGTGAAGCCCAGCAGCGCGCCACCCGCCATACCCTGATTTCCGTGCTGGAAACCGCGCTGCGCCTCGCGCACCCCATCGTTCCCTTCATCACCGAGGAACTGTGGCAGAAAGTCGCGCCGCTGGCCGGCAAGGGCGGAGAGAGCATCATGCTGCAACCCTACCCGGCTGCCGATGAAAAAGCCCAGGATGCCGATGCCGTCGCAAAAGTGCAGGAGCTAAAGACCCTGGTGGACGCGGTGCGCGGCCTGCGCGGGGAGATGAAGCTCTCGCCCGCCGAAAAAGTGCCGCTCGCCATTGCCGGCGACGCTTCACGCTACGCGGCATACACGCCTTATCTCGCCGCCCTGGCCAAGCTTGCAAAAGTCGACATCCAGCCGGAATTGCCTGCGGGCGACGCCCCTGTCGCCATCGTCGGCGACTGCCGGCTGATGCTGCAGATCGAGATCGACAAGGACGCCGAGATCGCCCGTCTCGGCAAGGAAATTTCGCGCATCGGGGGCGAAATAGGCAAATGCCAGGCCAAGCTTTCCAACCCCAACTTCGCCGACAAGGCCCCGCCCGCCGTGGTCGAGCAGGAGAAAAAGCGCCTGGCCGATTTCTCGGCAACGCTGGAAAAACTCAACGGGCAGCTGGGTCGGTTGAACCGCTAGGGGAAAGCAATTCACCGCGGAGTTCGCGGAGGACGCGGAGTTATGGTTTTCTTGCTCAGCGAACTCCGCGGTGAATCCTTCAAGTTAATTCTTGGGCTTGGCGCCAGCCACTTCGCCCAGCATTTTCCGGATTTCTGCAGGTGTGGAAACGATGCGCATGAATTGAGGCGTCTTGAAACCGGGGAAAGACAAGGCAATGCGATAGCGCCCATAGAGTGCATAAGCCACATTGTCGACCACGTAAACCTCGTATGGCAGTGCAGCCATGAACGCCTGCGCGCCAAGCCTGGCGACCCAGGCGGCGTCGCCCCGGGTTTCATCATGCATGGCCACACCGAACAGCGCCATCTTCTCGTCGGGCATCACGACCTCATACACCTGGCTCGTGCGAGCCACGCCCTTGTCGAGATTGTCGCGAATGAGTCCTACCGCCTCGTCAAAGCTGACATGCTCGGCCAGCCTGCCCTTGTCCGAGTCAAAGCGCTCCATGCCCAGCGCGTAGCGGTAAACGGGCAGCTCCTCGGCAGGCACATCGCCGCCCAGCCCCGGGCCAGCGCCAAGCGTCCTTGCCAGCTTCTCCTGCAGCGCACGCACGGATTTTTCCGCCCTGGGAAACTGGCCGCGGAAATAGGCGCGGCACCAATAGTCCGGGTTCGTGTAATTCACCGTGCCATTTGACTGCACGCCTACCCGGATTGCCGCCCCGACGATGTTGGCGCCGCCCAGGCTGCGGATTTCGTTCAGCATGATCGGGTCGGCCGCCACTACCACGCCATGTTCAGGCAACTGCTTGGGGAAGTACTGGCCTAGCACCTCAAAACCGGCGGCTTTCAACTTGCCCGCAACCTCTTCCGCCACATCCGCGGGCACTGCCGGCTTCAGGCTTTCACCCTGGACATAAGGCGCAATCGCCCAGCATAGGCCGGGACAAACAGACAAAACCGCCGCAGCGAGGAGTTTCAGCATGTCACCCTCTTGAAACAGGCGAAAAAAAAACCGGGCCACGCGGCCCGGTTCGATTCTATACGAATATAGAAGCAGGGATTACATCTTCCAGCTGTACTGGATGCCCAGGGAGTTCTGGTACATCTCGATCTTGTCCTCGCCGCCGAAGAACTGGGAGGGGCCTTTGACATCGTTGGCGAAACCGTGCATGTAAGCCATGGTAACCTCGTCGCCGTTGGCGCGGGTGTAGGTAAAGCCCAGGGTCACATGATCCTCGATGACAGCGGGCGCCAGGATGTTGAACTCCACATCGCGCGACTGGATCGGCTGGTCGGCGTGGCTATAGCCGGCACGCAAGGTCAGCTGGCTGCTGTACTTGTATTCCATGCCCAGCTTCCAGGTATCGACATCCTGCCAGCCGAAGCCGGCGCCATCGTCGCCGCCGAGGCAGTAGGAATTGGTGCCCATGGTATAGGGATCCATGCCAAGTCCCAGGCCGTTAAAGAGGCAGCCCATGAAGTTGGTTGAGGGGTTGCCGACAGAGGCGACATCACTGAAATTGATGCGCTGGTAATCCACGCCAACCAGCAGGCTGGGCGTAGCCTGCCAGGCAAAACCGATGTTGTAGTTCTCGGGGATGTCGAAATCGCCTTTCTCGGCGAACAGACCCTTGTACTCGTCGAACTCCTCGAACTCCATCCTGCTGGCATAGGCTGCGCCGATGGCGAAGGTCGGGGTCAGCCTGCCGTAGTAGCCGACGCGCACACCGTAGCCGAAGGCATCGTCATGCCCCTTGTTGGTCAGGTTCGAAGAATCCTGGGAAATCGCGGCAAATGCCTGCAGGCCTTCAGCCGCGAAGCGCTGGTAGCCAATCAGCGGGGAAATGCCGACGGAATGGTTCGGGTTGATCTTGTATGCGATGGTCGGCGCAATGATCAGTTGCATCAGGTCCACGCCCAGACGGGTAGAGCCGCCCAGGATGTTGGCGGTGCCGCCGTAGAAATCCTCGCCGTAGTTGGTGTTCATGCCGCCATTGCCGTAAACCGTCACGCCCAGCGCGAGGTTGTTGGTGATCATTTTGTTGTAGCCGAACTCGGGAATCAGGTGGTAGTTGGAATCGCTTTCCGACGTGCCATCGATCGCGGGAATGATCTGCCAGAATTCGTACGCGCCGTTTGCGAAGGCGGTACCCATGTCCGGATACACGGTCCCGAACATGCCGTCATACACGCTGCCCCCACCGACGGCGGGAGAAGAGAAAGGATTATTCGGATCCAGCGCGGAAGCGCCGCCATCGGCGTTGACCGGCAACAGGCCGCCCGTGCTGCCGGAACGGCTGGCCTCGCGAATGGGGCTGAAGAGGTCCACGCCCAGATCCAGGCGGTTGCCTGCGAAGGCCATGGTGGCGGGGTTGTTGGCGCCGCCGAAGGCATCGCCCGTCATGGCGGTGGAGACCCCGGCCATGCCTTTGGCTTTCATGCCGTAGCCATGCGAAAAGTAGCCGTTGGTGGCGTGGGCGCCAAAGGAAAGGCCTGCGATTGCCAGGCCGAGAGCGATGCGGGTTAATTTCATGTTGCCTCCGAAGCACAATAAATCATTTATTTGGGACCAGCTTTGTCAAAGCTTTAACAAGCTTTGGTGATGTTACAAGCTGAGTCCGGTGGCAGAACACTTTCAGTTGCGTATATCAGACTCTGCTTATTAAAAATGTTGCGGGAAAACTACAAACAAGGACCATAAAAAACGCCCCTGCAGGGGCGTTTTAAATGGCAAACCGGATGCTCTGTCTATCCGAAGTTCTGCTTAGATGAACAGGCAGATATCGGATTCACCGGCAAACTCGAAGAAACTGGCTGCGCCGACGTAATCCACGCCATCGATGAAGTCGGCGTGATCGAAACCGAACAGTTCCACGGTCATCTGGCAGGCCAGGAACTTGACGTCGGCTTCCTGGCACAGGCTGCGCAGTTCTGGAATGGTGGCCACGCCGTTGTTGGCGATGGTCATCTTCATCAGGCTGGTGGCGACATTCTCATAGCCGGGAATGATGGATTGCACGGCGTTGGGGATGTTCCAGTTGATGCCCTTGAACCACTTGGGACCGAAAGGCATTTTCATCGGCATGCCCGGATTGCCCAGCGGGCTCACCTTGAGGCCGGACACGTCCTTGCGCACCAGTTGCAGGCCGTAGAAGGTGAAGAAAATCTGCACGTCATAGCCCAGCGCCGCAGCTGTCGAAGCCAGGATGAAAGGGGGATAGGCCCAGTCCAGGGTGCCTTTGGTCGCGATGATCGCGAGTTTCTTGGTTTCCATTACAAAATGCCTCCGCTCTATATAAACAAAAAGGCGCCTAGCCTGTTGGCTGGCGCCCCGTTTAATTATTCTTATTTCTTTTTCATGAAGAAGGTGTACTCGCCGCCGGCTTCCGCGGAATTGACCAGGTCGTTTCCGGTCTGCTTCGCGAAAGCCTGCATGTCCTTGACGGAACCCGGATCGGTGGCGAGCACTTTCAGGATTTCGCCGCTGGCCATCTCGGCAAGCGCTTTCTTGGTGCGCAGGATGGGCAGGGGGCAGTTCAGGCCGCGGGCGTCAAGCTCTTTGTTGAATTCCATTGTGTCTCTCCGGAAAACGGGTTAAAAAATCAGGAAACGCTAACGTTAACGCACGCTCTTGATTATTGCAATACGAAAATGCCAGTTCGCCCGTCAGGCGGCCAGCTTCTTGCCGTCACGCGCCCAGCCCATGATGCCGCCGGCAAGGTTATAGACATTTTCGACCCCTTGCGACATCACCCAGGCGCAGGCCTGCGCCGAGCGGGCGCCGGAACGGCAGTAGAACACGATGGGCTGGCTGCCTTTAAAGTCCTGCAGTTTCAGCGGCAGCATGTGCAGCGGAATGTGGGTCGAACCTTCGATTTTGGCCTGAGCATGCTCGGCTTCGGTGCGCACGTCAATAAGCTGCACACCCGCCTTCAGCGCCTGCTCAAGCTGGTGGGAATCAATTTCGCGAATGCCAAACATGTATATTGCCCCCAAAACTTATAATAAGGAATCGCTAATATACCAAAATCCCCAGCAAAAACAAGCCATAAGCCCCACAAAGCGTGGGGCTTATGCGACTCAGCAACGTTGGGCGCCGTGGTACAGGTTCACGACATGGCGCGCTTCTGCGAAAAACAGCCAGCGTTCGGCCACCAGCCCCGCAAACACCGACACCAGGGCAACGATGCCCAGCACCGGCGCATGGTACTCCAATGCGAAATAAAGCAGCACCAAGGGCACGGCGAAGGCCAGAAACATGGAAATCAGGCGCAGCGCGGTTGCCGTCAGGCGCGGCACGATGTAGCCGAATTCCTGGGTAAGGAAAGTGCCGTGGGTATGGCCGGCATCCAGCAGCTTGACCTGCGCGCGGGTAAAGCCGGTGGCGGTGTTGATGGTGGAGCCCACGCCCATGCGATCGATCCAGTAGTAGTAGATCGCCTTCACGAACGCCGCGACGAAAAGCTGGAACAGCGACAGCATCACGAAAGGCAGGGCTTGTACGCCGGCCAGCATGGCTGCCGCAAGCAGGATCATGCCGCCGGAAAAGTGGCCGAGCGACAGGTAGGCCGCCGGCACCAGCGGCGTGTTCCAGTGGCGGATGGTCTTGAGGCTGGCGTAAATCATGGCCGTGGAAAAAATCGTCAACCAGGCCAGCAGCGTGGCGACTGCGCCGGAGAAATGCCGCACGACCGGCCACATGTCCAGCCAGTACAGACCGAGGTAGGCCAGCGCGAACGGGTAGAACGCCACCGACAGCACGCCCTCGCGCGACAGCCAGGACGTGCGCCAGCGCGAGAACGCGCGCCAGGCGTTCCTGGGATTGGCGAGGTGGAAGGTCGAGGACAGCAGGCCCACCCCGACCATGGCGATGGCGAGCACGCCGGTCCAGAACACGTAGGCGCCCGGCAGGCCGCCGCCCAGCTTGAAGAGATCGGCCAGATAGATCAATGCGAACAGGCCGAGACCGGCGCCGGACAGCACGGTGAAGAAAATGACGGAGAAAGCCGGATGCATGGGGGACTCCTTAACGCTTGACCATGCGGTTGACGAACTGCTTGAGCTTGCCGGCGAGGCCCGCCTTGTCCCCACCGATATCGGTGGGGATGGGCTTGTGCTTGCGCGGCGGCAGGTAATGGTTGGTGGGGTTGTAGCCGAGTTCGGGCATCAGCACGTAGCCTTCTCGCTCGCGCACCACCTTGCTCACTTCGGAATTGGGGTCGTCGAAGTCGCCGAACATGCGCGCGTGCGCCGGGCAGGTCAGCACGCAGGAGGGTTGGCGCTCGGCTTCGGGGATGGCCTGATCGTAGATGCGGTCCACGCACAGGGTGCACTTCTTCATGGTGCCGGATTCGCGGTCGAGTTCACGCGCGCCGTAGGGGCAGGCCCACGAACAGTAGTTGCAGCCCATGCACTTGTCCTGGTCTACCAGCACGATGCCGTCTTCCGCGCGCTTGTAACTTGCCCCCGTGGGACATACGGTGACGCAGTCGGCGTCCTCGCAGTGCATGCACGACATCGGGAAGTTGATGGTCTTGTTGTTGGGGTAGGTGCCCACTTCGTAATGGCGAATGCGGTTGAACCACACGCCCGACGGCTCGGCGCCATAGGGCTCGTAGTCGGAAAGCGGGCCGGTGGTGCCGGAGGCGTTCCACTGCTTGCAGGACACCGCGCAGGCATGGCAGCCCACGCAGACGTCCAGGTCGATAACCAGTCCTAGTCTCATCTTGATTCTCTAATCAATTCCTTAACAAAGAGGACAGGAGGAAAACTCATTCATGTATTACCTCTTGTCCTCATGTCCTCCTTGTTCATTGCCTTTCAGTCTTTCTCGTCGCCCCGGCGCGCGTCGTAGCGCAGCACGTCCGGGCGGCTGTAATGGTCGGAGGGCAGCCTCTTCACGCGGTCGAACTGCGGCCAGCTGCCGGTCTCGCCGGCTTCCGCCTTGCATATCTTCACGCGCAGATCGAACCACGCCGCCTGGCCGGAGATCGGGTCGGAGTTGGTAAGGCGGCGCTCGCCCTGCTTTTCTGGCAACAGCTCGGAAATCAGGTGGTTGAGCAAAAATCCTTTGGTCGCCTCGGACGCGTCTTCCTTCAGGCCCCAGGTGCCCTTCTGCTTGCCGATGGCGTTCCAGGTCCACACCGTGTCTTCCTGGGTGCCTTCCATGGTCTTCAACTGGCAACGGATCTTGCCGTTGTGCGACTCCACCCACACCCAGTCGTAGTCCTTGAGCCCCATGTCGGCGGCTTTCCTGGCGTTCATGTACAAATAATTCTGCGCCATGATCTGGCGCAGCCAGACGTTCTGCGAATCCCAGGAGTGGTACATGAACATGGGCCGCTGGGTCAGCGCGAAGAAGGGATACTCCCCGGCATCCACGCGCTGCTGCTCCAGCGGCTGGTACCACATGGGCAGCGGATCGAAATACCTGGCGAGGCGCTCCTTGTCCGCCGGGTCCTTCGGCTGCGGGCCGTCATAGAGGCCTTGGCCGGCCAAGCGGAATTTCTGCAGCGGCTCGGAATAGAACTGCATGATGATGGGCTCGACCTTGCCGATGAAGCCGGCGTCCGCGGCGACTTCCAGGTAGTCGCGGTTCACGTAACGCATGTACTTCTGGTTGTCCGGCCAGTGGTGGGCAAAGAAGCTCTGGTTGTCGATGTAGGCCTGCCACTGCCTGGGATTGGGCTCGCCCTTGAGGAATTTGTCGCCATCCTTGCCGCGCCAGCCGGCGAGGAAACCCACGCCGGGCGAACGCTCGTAATTGACGATGAAGTCCGGGTAGTCCTTGAACTTGCGCGTGCCGTCCTGGTTGGTGAAAGCCGGGAACTTGAGGCGCCCCGCCAGCTCCACCATGACTTCCTGCCACGGGCGCACGTTGCGGTCGGGCGTCACCAGCGGATAGCGGATGGCGTCGGCCGCCGCGTCCGGCTCGGAAATCGGGCGGTCCAGCAGCGAAATGCAGTCGTGGCGCTCGAGATAGGTCGTATCCGGCAGCACCAGGTCGGCGAAGTTGACCATCTCGGAATGGAAGGCGTCGACCACCACCAGGAAGGGGATCTTGTACTGGTCGGGCTCCTCGGGGTCCTTCTCGCGCAGCATGTCCTGGATGTTCCCGGTGTTCATGGACGAATTCCACGCCATGTTGGCCATGAACAGGATCAGGGTGTCGAGCGCATACGGATCATGGTTGGTGGCATTGGTGATCACCATGTGCATGAGGCCGTGCGAGGACAGCGGCGCCTCCCACGAATAGGCCTTGTCGATGCGCAGCGGGTTGCCGTGCTCGTCGATCACCAGGTCTTCCGGCCGCGTGGGGAATCCGAGCGGCGGGCGCGACAGCGCGGTGTTGGGCGCATTGATGATGTCGAGGTTGTTTTCCGGCAACTGGTGCGGCGGGATCGGCTTCGGATACGGCGCGCGCGCACGGAAGTTGCCGGGGCCGTCGAGCGCCCCCAGCAGCATCTGGATGAAGTGGATGGCGCGGCAGGAATGGAAGCCGTTGGAGTGCGCGGAAATGCCGCGCATGGCGTACATCGCCACCGGGCGGCCGATCACCTTGTCATGCTTGCGGCCCCACACGTCAGTCCACGCTATGGGCAGTTCGATGGCTTCCTTGAAGGCGACGTGCGCCATTTCCAGGGCGATGCGCTCGATGGTCTCGGCCGGCACGCCGCATTCGGCGGCGACATTGGCCGGGGCATAGCGCTCGTCCAGGTAACGCTCGGCCATCAGGGTGAACGAGGTCTTCAGCCTCCTTCCGTCTTGCGCCACGAAATCGCCGAACAGCGCCGGGGTGATGCCCACGTCGGCGCCGTTGACGAAGCTTTCCTTTTCCAGGTCCCACACCTGCGGCTGGCCGTTCTCGTCGCGCAGGAACAGGCCGTCGTCCTTGTGGCCGGGGTTCCGGATCACCAGCCAGCTGGCGTTGGTGTAGTTGATGAGGAACTCATAGTCAAAGAGTTCGCGCGTGAGCAGCACGTGCACGATGGACATGGCGAAGAGGCCGTCCATGCCGGGCTTGATCGGCACCCATTCATCGGCGATGGCGGAATAGCCGGTGCGCACCGGGTTGACCGAGACAAATTTGCCGCCGCCGCGCTTGAGTTTTTCCAAACCGATCTTGATGGGGTTGGAGGAGTGATCCTCGGCCACGCCCCAGAGAATGAAATACTTGGCGTAATCCCAGTCGGGCGCGCCGAATTCCCAGAACGAGAAACCGATGGTGTAAAGGCCGGCCACGGCCATGTTCACCGAGCAGAAACCGCCGTGCGCCGCCCAGTTTGGAGTGCCGAACTGCTGCGCCCACAGGCCGGTGAGCGCCTGCATCTGGTCGCGACCGGTGAAGAAGGCCAGCTTGGACGGGTCGGTGGCGCGGATTTCCTGCAGTCGGTCGGTCAGGATGTCCAGCGCCTGATCCCACTCGATGGCCTCGAACTCGCCGGCGCCGCGCTCGGTGCCGGGCTTGCGGATCAGGGGCTGCGACAGGCGAGCCCTGGAATACAGCTTCATGATGCCCGCCGAACCCTTGGCGCACAGCACCCCCTGGTTGGTGGGGTGGTTCTTGTTGCCCTGGATGTAGCGAACCTTGCCTTCGTGCAGCGTCACCTTGATGCCGCAGCGGCAAGCGCACATGTAGCAGGTGGAATACTTGATTTCCTGTTTGGAATGGTCTTCGACCGGTATGCGTGCGTTCATTGTTCAAAAGACAAATTAAGCGCATCCCCCGGAAGATTCCGCGGGAAAAGTCCAGCATAGTGGATCACCGTCCGAAAAGCTGTGTGATTTACAGCCAGGAAGTCCCGGTCAGACAACCGGAGATGCGCTCGGCAACAAAAGCTGCCCAGTAATATTAATAGTTTCGAATATCTTGTTATATTGCTTGAACAAACCGGTTTAAGCAATCAACGAATTGAATTCGCTGCCAAATAAATTAAATCGTGGTCGGCAACAAGGGTTCTGCCTGCCTGGGCATCCCCTCGATCAGCGTCACCGCCTCTCCCTTGTCCCATTCTGTCGTGCCGGTGAGGCCATAACGCACCCTGTCCTCGCGATCGATCAGAAAACTGGTGGGCAGGCCGAACACCTTCCGGCGCCTGGTCGCCGTGCTGTCACTGTTGTGCAGCAAGCCTGGGTTTCACCGGAAGGAAGCACAATGCCCGCCTTTTCGGCCCGTGCGGACAGCGCGCACTGCATGGCACCCATGCAGGCAACCAGGAATTTCATGCCGACACCAACGGAGCACAATCGTACTCGCTGCCGATCAGCAGTCAGGGGGCCTCCCAGACACCGGACTTGCCGCCCTCTTTCCGCAGCAGGCGCACGCCTTCGATGACCATGCCCCGGTCGACCGCCTTGCACATGTCGTAAATGGTAAGGAGGCCCACGCTCACACCGGTCAGCGCCTCCATTTCGACGCCCGTCTTGCCGGTGAGCTCGGCGGTCACCGTGCAATGCACGCAGGATTTGTCCTTGTCCAGCTCGAAATCGACCGAGAGATGCGTCAAGGCCAGCGGGTGGCACAGCGGGATCAGGTCGGAAGCGCGCTTGGCGGCCTGGATGGCCGCCACCCTGGCCACGCCCAGCACATCGCCCTTTTTCGCACTGCCCGTCGCGATCATCTCCAGCGTTGCCTCGTTCATGCGCACCAAGCCAGTCGCTATCGCTCGCCTTGCCGTATCCCCCTTGGCGCCCACATCGACCATGATGGCGCGTCCCTGATCGTCAAAATGGGTAAAACCACCGCTCATTGCTAAACTCCCGGGTGAACTCTTGGACAATTGGGCCATCTTAGCATCGTGAGAAAAATCCCCAGCCTGCTGCTCGCATTTGCGCTCGCCGTCTCCCCCGGCATGGCCAACGACCTGCCCGATCTGGGCGAGGCCTCCCGCCAGCACCTTTCCGAGAAACAGGAAA
Organism: Thiobacillus sp. UBA6205; assembly: GCA_002421825.1. GTDB lineage: Bacteria > Pseudomonadota > Gammaproteobacteria > Burkholderiales > Thiobacillaceae > UBA6918. The sequence continues at coordinate 11,040 of DISR01000051.1, forward strand.
GGGAGATCGCGCGTTCCATCATGCGCGACCTATACAGCAGCCCGAATTATCTGGCCGACGCGGAAATCGAAGCCTACCTCAACAACCTGGGCAGGCGGCTTGCCGCTGAAAGTTCGGCAAGCGGGCGCAGCCTGACTTTTTTCACGATGCACGATTCCTCCATCAATGCGTTCGCGCTGCCCGGCGGCTACATCGGCGTGCATACCGGCCTGCTCCAGTCCGCGGAAAGCGAGTCGGAACTGGCAGGTGTGCTGGCGCACGAAATCGCGCATGTCTCCCAGGAACATCTGTCGCGCATGATCGCCCAGCACGAGCAAAGCTATCTGCCCTCGCTGGCGGCGCTCGCAGTCGCCGTCCTGGCCGCGCGCGCGAACGCCAATGCGGGCTCGGCCGCCATCGCCGCCAGCCAGGCGCTCAGTCTGCAAAGCCAGCTCGATTTCACGCGCGAACACGAGCGCGAGGCGGATCGCATCGGATTGGACATCCTGACCCGTGCCAATTTCGACCCGCGCGGCATGTCCGGATTCTTCACCCGCCTGCAACGGGCGAACCGCCTGTACGACAACAATGCCCCCGATTACCTGCGCACCCATCCGCTCAACAGCCAGCGCATTGCCGACATGGATGGCCGTGTCGAGCGCATGCCCTACAAACAGGTGCGCGATTCTGACGAATTCCACTTCATGCGCGCCCGGCTGATCGCCATGAGCGGAACCGCCGACGATGCCGTCAACCGGCTGCGCGACCAGGTGCAGAACCGGAAGGCGCCGCTGCAGGCTGCCAACCATTACGGACTGTCTCTCGCCCTGGCGCGCCAGCACAAGCTTGTCGAAGCCGAAAAGGAACTGGCCTCTGCCATGAAGGAAAGCAAGTCGCCCGTATTGTCCAGCCTGCAGGCCGAACTCAAGATCAGAATGGGACGCTTCGAGCAGGGACTCGGCCTGTACCAGGCTGCCATTGCACGCCACCCGCTGCACATGCCGCTCGCCTACGGCTACGGCAGCGCGCTGCTCGCTGCCGGGCAGTCGCAGAATGCGATTGACTTTGCATCCGCCCAGACCCGTCTGCACCCCGAGGATGCGCGCCTGTGGAGACTGCTTGCGCAGGCGCATGCCGCGCTTGGCCACAAGCTTGGCAGCCATCGTGCCGAAGCCGAATCGCTGGCGGCTCAGGGCAATCTCGCAGGCGCAGTGGAACAAATCGGCCTCGGCCTCAAAGCCGGAGATGGCGATTTCTACGAATTGTCCGCAGCCGAGGCGCGTCGGCGCGAATGGCAGGAAACGCTTGCCGCCGAAAACCGGAAAAAATAGCCGTACCGGCATCCGCCCGGGCGCATGAAAGTCAGCGCAAAACTAGTATTAATCTACTTGTGCAAAACCCGGCAAAAAGCGGTTTTGACTATTGCACAGAAAAAACATCCTGCTCTATGCTTGGCACATCCATAAAGGATGGCCTGATGCCAGATAAGGATTCCCGCATATTCCTTGCTGGTGGCGCGCTCAAAAATTCATATGGCAAACATTACAACGGAGGATGACAATGCGGATAATCAAACTGTCAGTGTTGGCAGGTATCGCCGGCATGATGGTCATGGCAACAAGTGTTCAGGCGCAACAAGCCTCCCAAAAAGAGGAAACCGGCAAGGACATCGCCTTTAGCGATGCCAAGGGCAACTGCCTGGCTTGCCACGGCATGCCGACCCAGCCCGACGCCCAGGCCGGCGGTTCCTTCGGTCCGCCGCTCATCGCCATGAGCGCGCGCTTCCCCGACAGAACCGCGCTGCGCGCCAAGATCTGGGATCCGACCGTCTCCAATCCGAACACCTCCATGCCGCCCTTCGGCAAGCACAAGGTGCTGACGGAACAGGAAATCGACAAAGTCACTGACTTTATATACAGCCTCTAACTCATCAGGAGATATTGCATGAATGCATTGCGTAGAAACGTCCTCAAGGGTGCCACCGGTGCCGGCGCCGTTGCCGTTGCGGTTGCCGCCGGCCTGATCACGCCCGCCCGCGTGCTCGCCGCCACCCCGCGCGCCGCCTTTGACGCCAAGGGCGTGCCCGACACCCTGAAGGCGCTGGGCATTGCCTCCCCGGCCGACTCGAAGGACATCACCATCAAGGCCCCCGATATCGCCGAGAACGGCGCCGTGGTGCCGGTGGAAGTCACCAGCGGCATCGCCGGCACTTCCGCCATCGCCATCCTGGCCGAGAAAAACGCCTCCCCCCTGGTTGCCGGCTTCGACTTTCAGGGCGGCGCCCAGGGCTTCATTTCCACCCGCATCAAGATGGCCAACACCTCCATGGTGCGCGCCGTCGTGACGGCCGGCGGCAAGACCTACACCGCCGCCAAGGAAGTGAAAGTCACCATCGGCGGCTGCGGCGGTTAATTCCTGTCCGAACACGCAACCGATCGATACCGAATTGAGCAAAGGAAACGAACATGGCTGAACCAATGAAAATCCGTGCCACCATGCAAGGCGACGTGGCCGATGTGAAAGTGCTGATGAACCACCCCATGGAAACCGGCTTGCGCAAGGACGCCAAGACCGGCCAGCTGGTGCCGGCGCACCATATCAACACCGTGACCGCCAAGGTCAACGGCGCGGTCGTGCTGGAAGGCAGCATGGCCGGCGGCGTGTCCAAGAATCCCTTCCTGGGTTTCAAGGTCAAGGGAGCCAAAGCCGGGGACACCATCGAGTTGTCCTGGGAAGACAACAAGGGCGACAAGCGCACCGACACCGCCAAGATTGGCTGACTATCAACCTGGCGCCGGCCGGGGCGCGAGCCCCGCTTGCCCTTTCGCTGATTTTCCGCCTTCTGGCTGCGGCTGACAGGCTTCCGAATGATCCGGAGGCGGCGTTGATTTTTCCATCCTTATCCTTTTCCAAAGGGGGTCTGTATGTTCAAGAAAACCTTGCGTGCCCTGCCCATCGCGCTGGCCGTCTCGGCCACGGCCGGCCTCAGCATGGCCGAAGCGCCGGAGGACGTGCTTGACAAGCTGATCAAGAAAACCAACTCTCCTTATCTGACCCAGAGTCCTCAGAACATCATGATAATGCCGGACAACCCGGCGTGGCTGGTCGCCGATGAGGGCGCAATCCTGTTCAGGACGCCGCGCGGCCCGAAGAACGCCTCCCTGGAAAAGTGCGATTTCGGCAAGGGCCCGGGCGTGCTGGAAGGCGCCCACGTCGAACTGCCGCGCTATTTCGCCGACACCGGCAAGGTCATGGACCTGGATAGCCGGCTCGTGCATTGCATGAAAACCCTGCAAGGCTTTACCGACAATGATCCCGCGATCAAGAAGAAGCACGGTTCGGACAGCGACATCATGAAGCTGCAGACCTACATCGCCAGCAAGTCCGGCGGCATGTCCTGGAATCCGCCGATGAACCACCCAATGGAGAAGGCCATGCGCAATGCCGGCGAGGTCATGTTCTATCGCCGCTCCGGGACCATGGACTTCAGTTGCTCGACCTGCCACACGCAGGACGGCAAGCGCATTCGCGCCTCGGTGCTGCCCAACATCAACCGGCCGGACGAGTGGACCAAGGCGATTTCCTGGCCGGCATACCGGACCAGCCACGACCACGTCCGCAGCAGCCAGCATCGCGTTCTCGAATGCCTGTGGCAGATGCGCTACCCCGACATCCGGAACGGTTCCGATGCCTCGATTGCGTTGATTTCGTTCTGGACCGATGCCGCGCGCGGCGCGCCGGCCATCCTGCCCGACCTGAAGCGCTGACCGCCGACTCACGAGGAGAGCCCCACATGTACAAGAAAACCTCCACTGCCGCGGCCGTTGCCGCCACGACCTGCCTGTTCCTGATCGTCGGCGGCTGTTCCGCGACCAGCACCGGCAAGCCCGAAGCCGACAAACCGGAAGCGGCCAAGGCCGCGCCCAAGGCCAAGGCGGTCGACTACGCCGCCATGAGCCCGAAAGCACTCGCCGAATACCTGATCTTCGAATCCGGCAGCTATGAGCTCGACCAGCCGACCCAGGAAGGCACCAACGGCCGCGCCCGTCTGACCCAGGACGACATCCAGAAAACCTGCTCCCTGATGAAGGGCGAGAATTTAAGCGACAAGACCCGGGAGAAAGTCTCGGCGCTGGCCGCCGCTTCCATCAAGTATCCGGAAGACGGCATCAAGCTCGGCGACTGGAAGAAGGGCCGGGAACTCGCCTGGTCGGGCTTCGGCTACCGCACCGCGCACAATCCGGACGACCATGCCAAACGGGCGACCGGCGGCAACTGCTACAACTGCCACCAGCTCGCCACCGACCGCACCGGCGGCAACATCGGCCCGAGCCTGACCGGCTACGGCAAGATACGCGGCAACAGCCCGGCCACGCTGAAGTACACCTACGAGGTGATCTACAACCCGCACACCTACTTCGCCTGCACCAACATGCCGCGCATGGGCGCCACGGGCGTGCTGAGTCAGCAGCAGATCGCCGACATCATGGCCTATCTGCTCGACCCGGCGTCGCCCGTCAACAAATAAGCGCCCTCCGGCCGCTCGCGCAAGCAGCATGAAAAGCACCGGCGTATTCGCCGGTGTTTTTTTGCGTCCACGATGGCCGATGATGGGAAGAGCCGGGGATTGTCTGCCGGCGCGAGTGGCGGCTGCGTCATCGCCGCCTGCCCTCAAGGCCGCCGAACCGCGCGAGGACGGCGGCGGCAGAAGAATTGCGCAGCGGGCATTTCTATATTCATCCTCATGATCGAAGCGGGTAAGCTATAGGCCCGCATCACGCATCAATTACGAATACTCTTGCTTATCAAGGTTTCTGGGGAACGGCATGAAACAACAAATCGTGAAACTGCTGGCAGGGATGGCCAGCCTGGGAATCGCCCTCGGCGCGGCCAGCGTTCAGGCATCGCCCGAACAGGACAGGCAGGATCTCATCCAGTACTACACGGCCAAATACCCGAACATCAAGATCGAAGACTACGTCTACGGCACGCTCGCTTTCGACACCGACAGCAAGGCCAGGGCACAGTACGACACCATCATGCAAACCCCCCCTTACCAGGCCGTGCTGGAAAAGGGCAAGAAAATGTGGGACACGCCACTGAGGAACGGCAAGACCTACGCCGACTGCCTGCCCAACGGCGGCAGGAACATCGCCGGCAACTATCCCTATTTCGACGAAAAAGCCGGCCGGGTCGTCACGCTGGCCGACGCCATCAACGCCTGCCGCGTCGCCGCCGGCGAGGCCGCCTACAAATTGGGGGATGCGGCCACCATGGGCACGCTGACCGCCTACATGCGCACCTTGTCGGACGGCATGCTGATGAACATCAAGGTCGAAGGGCCGAAAGCCCTGGCTGCCTACGAGGACGGCAAGAAGACCTTCTTCAGCCGCGCCGGCCAGCTCAACTTCTCCTGCGCCACCTGCCACGTGCAGAATGCCGGCTTGCGACTGGGCTCCGAACTGATCTCGCCCGCTGTCGGCCAGGCCGTGCACTGGCCCGTGTTCCACGGCGGCGACAGCCTGATGCAACTGCAGACCCGCTACGCCAACTGCTTCAAGGACATGCGCCACGTATCCGCTCCCGTCGGCAGCGCAAAGCTGAACAACCTGGAGTACTTCCACTCCTACCTGTCCAACGGCCTGCCGACGAAGGCCTCGGTGTTCCGCAAATAAGCGCGGAACACAATGCAGCGAAGGCCTGCTGCGGCCTGGCCTTGTTTGTCACCGGACACGGACGGACATGCCTGCGCTTTCAGGATCAATCCGCCCTCGAAAGCCACTGTCCAGACGCACGCGATAGCCGGCTTCTCCCGCTGCCAGCGGGCCGCTGCCTGATTCCGAAACACCGAGCGGTGCAGCCTTACTCCGCACCCGCCTCCACCGCCATTGCGCCATAGCGGTTGCGCGCCACCTCGCGCAGCGCGGAGTAATGCTTCAACACGGCTTCCAGGTCGGCCCTGTTGCGCACCAGCAGCACGGTCTGCGCGTCGCGCAGCCAGGGATCGTTCTGGATGAGGTCGCGCACGTAGTAGCCGTTGCCGTTGTGCAGCACGATGCTGCGCCCCGCCTCCGCGCGCGGCGGGAACTGCGCCAGGTGCGCCTGCATGAAAGCCCCCATCTGCACAAGGCGCTGTGCATTCGCCGCCGCGAGGCTTAGCAGCGCCAGCATCGCAATCTGCCTGTACACGCGCCGTGCATCCCCCCGGGCCAGCTTGATCACCCCCAGCGCCCCCAATACCGGCAGCACGCCCCATGCCGAATGGAAATAGCGGTAGCCCCAGCCGTGGCCCTGGTCGAACCTGATCAGGAAATAGGCAAGGAAGGTCAGCAGCGCCGATGCGCCCAGCAGCCGGATGCCCGGCTTTCGCTCGCCGCGCGCTCCCCACCACGCCAGCAGCAACAAAAGCGGCGCCGCCCACAGCCACAGTTTGGCCAGGCCGCCCAGGCGGGCGTAGATGATCTGCACATCCGGCCAATGCAGGAATCCGATGAAGCCGCGCAACAGGCCCTGCATGCGCTCGACGATATCCGGCGCTGCCAGGCTCACGGCCTGCTGGCCAGCGACAGCCGCCTGCAAGGCCTCCGCAAGAATCTGCTGTCGCCATACCCACCAACCTGCGCCAAACAGCAAGGCAATCGGCAGATAGCCCGCGACGAGCAACCCCATGTTTCGCAGAAAGCGCCCCCGCTGCACCGCCAGCCAGACAATCCAGGGAATGGCGAATGCCGCATGCGGGAAAGGATTGTGCAACACCAGCGCAAAGCCGCCCGTGAGCCCGGCCAAAAACATGCGCAAGGGCGTCGGCACCAGCAGCAGCCAGGCGAACGCAAGGTTGAACAGCAAATGCGCCGGCATCGAATAGTAGGCGATGCCATTGGCGACGAAGGCCGGCGACGCCAGCGCAAAAAGCATCGCCCAGCCTGCCGCGTACGGCGAATCCGCCAGATCGCGAGCGACGCGGCCAATGAGAAGAAAGCTCATCGCCACCAGTGTCGGATTGCAGGCCCATGGGATATCCAGCCAGACAAAGGGCGCCAGCAAAAGCGAATATCCCGGCCAATATGCCGACATCACCGCACCGGTGGCACGGTTGACCATCAGAAAGTTGTTCTGGAAATCCGGCGGGATCAGGTAATCGAGCAAATCGGGCGGGAAGGTTCCGTGCATTGCCCCGGCAGCGAAAACCCTGGCCTGGAATACCGCGGCATACTCGTCCATCGACAGCGGGTGGTTGCGGTACACCCACAGCGACCCCGCGCACAAAACCAGCCACAACGCGGCCGCCGCCGCATAACGATTCCGATCGAGCGCCCGCAGCATTTGCTCGACCCATGCGCCATCGCCGGAACGCTGATCGCCATACCAGTGACCGACCAGCAACATCACGAGCATCAGCAGGGCTGAGGGGATGTCGGCCCACAGCAGATTCCAGAAAATGGGGCCGCCGGGCAGGCCGTTCGCAAGAATGAAGACGAGGAACGCAGCCGTGAGGGCAATGCCATATGCAGTCAAGCGCGCGAGCGTCACCGATTGAGCCTCGCTAGACACCGGCCGCGCCGCGCCGCGTACCGCGGCGAGATTGCAAGAGCCCGTCGATGATGCCGGCATACTCGGCCGCCGCCGCTTCCCACGACCAGTTGGCCCGCGCGAACCCTGCAACCTCGGCCCGCCGTTTACGCAAGCCATGCGGATCGGCGGCGATACGGACGACTGTTTCGGCCCAGCGGGCGGCGGCATCATCGCCCACCCCCTCGACAAACAGCAGGGGGCGCGCGGCGGGACATCCCTGCGCCGTTTCCTCCCCGACCAGCGCAGGCGTGCCGCAGGCCATGGCCTCCTGAACCACGAGCGGGAAGCCCTCGCCTACGCTGGGCAGCACCAGCAAATCCGCTGCGCGGTAGTAGCGCGCCAGATCCGCTCCGCTCGAACCGCGCACCACCAGAACGTTGGGCAGCCCCCAAGCCGACGGATCAAGCGGCCCCTGCCCCGCGAACAGCCAAAGATCGTCCGGCAAGGCAGCCGCCAGATCGTGCAGAATGTTCAAGCCCTTCTTCTCCACGAAGCGGCCGACAAAAAGAAACACACGCCTCCCGGCGCTGCGCGCTTGCGTGATGGCCAGATCGTCGGCCACCGGCCCGGCCGGGTTGAATGCCTTCAGATCCACCCCGTTCGGAACATAGACAGGAGCATTCCGGAAACGGCAGAAGCGCTCGAACTCCCGGCGCACGGCGGGGCTGACGAACACGACGCGGTCGGCGTTCGACAACACCAACCGCCCCAGAGTATGGTTGGCCAGTGCATGGAGCCCGCGCAGCAAGACTGATTTGAACGGTACGCCGCCAATATGCTGGGTGACAATCACGGGCACGCCGCGCAAGCGCGCGAACAACCAGGCGAAAAGATTGCCGAAATAAAGCGCATCGTGGAGGTGGACAACATCGGCGGCCCCGACGACTTTCCATAGCTTGCGCAATGCGGAGGGCGACCAGATTGGCCAGGGGATACCCAGGCGACGCTCGACAACATTCCAGGATCGCGCCGGAACAAGCCGAACCCGTCCCGGAAGGCTGTCCGGTAACGGCCCCGTGTCACTCGCCATCCAGATGACCTTCCAGCCATGCTCCATGGAAATATGGCACGCCAGATTTTCTGCCACCGACTCCACACCGCCACAATGCGTGGAAAAATAGTGCGTGACCAGCACAAGGCTGCGCGCCGTCATGCAGGGCCCTTCAAAAACCTGCACATGAATTTGCGTCGGAGATGTCGCAGCTCTGCCAGCCCCCGCGCCAGGAAAGCCATTCCAGGTCCGGAATCGCATTCCTTTCGCCACTCCGCAAGAGCTTCCAGCTCTCCGACATGAAGCGCATCCAGATCGGCGGACAACCCGCTATACCCGAAGGAAGGCTTGCCATGTCCGCAAATGACAAGAACTTCATTCAGCAAGGCACACCTGTAACGCGAGGCTATCTTCAACCAGAGAGCATAATCTTCGCAATGCTGCATTCTCGCCGGGAAGCCGCCGCAGTCGATCAACACGCTTCTCCGGGCAATTACTCCCGGCGTCAGGAACCAGTTCCGGACAAGCATTCTCCATTCATTAATGTCCACAAAGTGCGCGCCTCCCGCAGGCACGAGCGTATCCGCAGCGCACCCCAGCAGACAAACTTCCGGGCTTGTTTCAAGCGCCGCCAGCTGGCGTTCTGTTTTCTCGGGAAGCCATATGTCATCATCGTCAAGGAAGGCGATCAAGTCGCCCGACGCCGCCTCGATTGCCGTATTTCTTGCAACTGCCGGCCCACTGTTTTCTTGGCGGATAACCACGACAGGAAAATCTTCATGCAGCCGGGCGAACTCCTGGAGCATCTCCGCCGTTCCATCTGTCGATCCATCGTCGACGATGATGATTTCATGCAAAGGCGTTGTCTGGCAAATGACAGAATCCAATGCAAGCGCAAGCTGACTCCGGCGATTGAACGTCGGGATGACGCAACTGACAGAAAGGCCGCCCGCACACCTCGTTACCGCATTTCCGGTCACGCTGTGCGGAGCAGGTCCGTCCTGGGTCCGTTGGTTTTCCATTATTCAATATGACTGAAACTTGTTCTTCAAGTAAAAATACAACGATGAAGCCACAAGGCGAGGCCTGCCTAGCGACAATATGTTCAGCAAGTCCGATGAACGCAGCGCATTAATGCCGTAATACGCTTTCGAAAGACGCAAGCATGACAGCAGGCGCTCATCGTCATATTCGCGATGCTTGGAGCGGAACACCTCGAATGCATGCGAAACCCTTTCATGGCTGCCAGATATCCCAGGAACGCCCGGGTCGACCGTATGGACGTATGTCACTCCGCGGATGCCCTGCCCTTCCCCGTAGGCCCGCACCAGCCTGATCCACATGTCATAGTCCTGCCAGGCCGGCAAGGCAACATCGAATCCACCCAGCGCCCGGAACCTTTCGGTCAGGGTCAGCACCTGGTTGCCGACGTTGTTGCGCTGCAGCAAGGAAGGAAAGCGCGCCTGATCCGTAAGTCGGACCGCAGCCCTCGATGCCTTGCCGCCCGCGCGCACCGTCTCGCGAATATAGCCGCAAAAGACGAATGCGTGCCTGTTGGGCTCGAAGGCATCAAGCAGGCGCCGCACCCTGTCAGGCAGGAAATAATCGTCGTCGTCCAGGCCGGTGATGAAGCGGCCGGTCGCGGCCTCGATCGCCGCGTTGCGAGCGGCGCATGCCCCCGAAGGACGTTCCAGGCGGATGAAGCTCAGCGTCTTGGCAGTATTGTTGGCAGCCATCAGCTCGCGCATGACCTGCGGCGTGTCATCTTCCGATGCGTCGTCGACGACGATGATCTCGATGTCGTCGTGCGACTGCGCCAGTGCAGATTCGACTGCGCGGCGCAGCAGGCTGCTGCGGTTGCGCGTCGGGATATAGACGGTTACCCGCTGCACGCTCAATCTGCCGCCTTTCGTCTGGCGCCCTCGTAAACCGCCACCGTGGCCTGCGCGATCTTGTCCCATTCGAAGCCGTCGAGGTCCGGGCCGTCGCAGCCGGCAGCCATGGACCAGGCAATGGCAGATGCCAGTTCCTGGGGAGTCAATTCCCCCTGGTAAACCCGAACCCACTTCCCGCCGAGCCTGGCCTGCAGTTCCCCCATCGCGCCCTTGTCCGGCACCAGCACCGGTCGGCCGATGGAAAGCGCCAGCATCGCGCTGCCGGAATTGGCAATGTCACGATATGGCAGCACCACAAGATTGGCCGCCGACACCCAGGCGGCGAGCTCCTCGTCGGGAACATGGCGCAGATCCGCAATGATCCTGTCGTCCCCCTCCGCCATGCGCAATACCTCGTCCCTCAACGCATCGTGCCCGCCTGCCGAACCGACTACCGCCAGCCTGAGATTGCTGCCCGCCATGGCGGAAAACGTCCGCATGAGGGACGGCACGTTCTTGTACTGCCGAATCTGGCCGAAAAACAGCATCAGGGAAACCTCATTGTCCAGGCCCAGCCTGGCCCTTGCCTGGTTCCTGTCCGGCCATCGCCCCAGGATGTCGCGGTAGTGGCCGTGCGGAATCACGGCCGTGGCGCCGGCGCGGATGCGGGCCATTCGCCTCATGCCGGCATGCCGCGTGGTTTCGCTGAGAAAAACGAAGCGGTCCACGAGGCGCGGGAAAACGGCATAGAAAACCCGCTCCAGCAGCGGCCAGTGCCGCTCGTGCGGTTGCAGATTGTGCACCGTCCAGACGATGCGCACCCCCAGTACGCGGCAAATGCCGGCATTGAGAAAGGCGAATGCCATCCCTGCCAGGGTGCTGAATATGCTGCGATTGCATAGAAACTCTTCCGGCCAGTGCACATGCCAGACATCCGCGCGCCAGTCCGTCCATATCCAGAATCCGTCGCGGACCTGGTGGCCCAGCCTGCCCACCGCGCCATACAACAGCCAGTTGTACGGATTCAGCCCGCGGTTCGAGAAGGCCGGCGTGGCGATGATTCTCATGCCTTCATTCCTGCGCCGCCAGCGAGCCGGCCGAGCGCCCCCCTGGCAGCGCGCATCGCCCTGCCCTCGAAGCATGCATACGGATCGAGGAAGCCCGCACCCAGCGAACGGCAACGCGCGCTGAGAAGCTTCTCGCACAAAATGGCGCGTGCCTTGCGCAGCATGTAGTCCCGGTTTTGCTGGCTCAACGGCGCTGCGTTGCGCCAGACGCGCTGCGTGCGGCCGCCGAACAGCCAGCCCCGCAGATGCGCGGCGAGCGCGGCATCCAGTTCGGGTGCGAAGAATTCCCGCTCGTCCAGCCCGCCGCGGACATGGCGTTCCAGCACCCCGTCTTCCGGCGCAATGCGCCAGTCCAGCGCATCGAGCAAAGCCGGCGTCATGGCATAAAGATAGGTGGAAACCCAGTCGTCCAGCCTCTGCCCCCCGAGATAGAAAGGCTCGCCGAATGTGGAAAGCTCTCCCGCGATCGCTCTCTGCATGCCGGCCAATTGCCTGAAGCTGCGCGAGAAAATCCATTCCTCGGGCAGGCCAAAAGGGCGATGGTGGCAGAACGTATCATTGGCGAAGACAAACAGCCTCGGACTTGCGCAACCCGGCTGGCCGCTCAAATACGCCAGGCCCTGGTCCCAGGCGCCGAACTCGCCCAGCGAATTGTGCCCCTGAATCACGCTCAGGTTCGGGCCAGGCGCAACCTCCAGCCCTGCGTGATTGCAAACCGCGACCAGCCTGTATTCCTCGTCGACACGGCGCAGCAGGCGCTGCAGCACGGCGAGCGAACGCCGGCTGTATGCCGGCGAATAAAGCACGAGAATGGCGGCGATCACACTGCGCTCCTAGCGAAGCAGCCGGGCTGCCAGCTCGGAGAGATAGCGCAGCGGCCTGGTCACCGCCCACGAATAGCTTGCCTTGATCCGCCGGATTTCCCTTTCCAGGGCGACAATGCGCTGTTCCCTGGCGCGGACTTCGTCCTGCCAACTGGTTTGGCCATGGAAGCGCCCGGGCTTCTCTTCCAGCTCTTCGGCGATGGCGGCGAGCTCCCCGGCTGCCTTGCCGATCCGCGGGGCGGCTTCACTGCCGCAATCCGCTTTCGCGTCTTGCAGGCCCTCCTGAATGCCGCGCACACGGACGGCAAGCGAAGGCAACGGATCGGGCAGCAGTGCCGCTTCCGCCGCCACCGGCATTTCATTAACCGCTTGCGAATCGGCCGCAGCCAGAGACCTGCTGCCCACAAGGGCGTCGCGCGTGGCCTCCAGATAGCTCCTGCCAAAACGCAAGTCGGGTTCCAGGTGATTGCCCTCGGCCCACTCGTTCCAGGCATTGATGAAAACGATCTTCTCCTGGGCAGGCCAGGCGCGCACCTTCTCGATGGCGCCGGATAGCCATGCGCCATATGTGGCAGGATCAGAATGGGCGATGGTAAGCGCCCCCGAACTGCGGCGCGGCGCATTGTCCCAGGAAGGCGTCACGCACGGAAAGCGCCGGTAGCGCACACCGGGCTTCCCCATCTGGCGCTTCACGAAGCTTGCATAGTCGAAGATGCGATGCCCGGTCTCGCCAATCTCGGCCACCGGCTCGCCCAGGTTGCCCCAGTCCGGCTGAAACTCGATCGACGCGTCAAAGCCGATATCCCTGGGATCGCCCGATTCCTCCGCGGAGCTTTCGACCCGGCAGAGATATATTTCACCCACACCGGCTTCACGCGCAGCGTTGCGCCAGGTCTCGGCAGTACGCCGTGGCGAGGGCATGCGGCCTGCCTTGTAGACCAGCATCAGCGGTTTGCCATCGATGCGGATGTAACGCTTGTCCCGAAAAACATCGAGCAGCCACTCGATATGCGCGCGATCGTCCTCGTCCGAATACTGCTGCTCTGCCAGCACGGCATCGTCCTTGCCGTCCCAGACGCGAGTCCAGTTCTCGTTCGCCCAACACAGGCAAAAAGGGAAGTCCGGCTCGCCGCTGCGCAGCACCTCGTCCAGCGGATGCCCCAGCAGCCGCTTGCCATTGAACCAGTAGTGGTAGTAGCAGAATCCATGAATGCCGTATTCCCGCGCCAGTTCGGCCTGCGCCTTGCGCGCCTCCGGCAGCCTGAGATCGTAGAACCCGAGGTCGGCGGGAATGTGCGGCTGATAGTGCCCGGCGAACATCGGGCGCGCCTTGGCTACGTTGGCCCACTCGGTGAAGCCCTTTCCCCACCATGCATCGTTCTCGGGAATGGGGTGGAACTGGGGGAGGTAGATGGCGATCATGCGCACAGGCTCGGCCCCAGAACGGGTTGAAGGCCGAGAATCTTTATTGCAAGACCCGGTCATGCCTTGCTGTCCCGAAACCCTAATCTGCCCGAGCCCCCTCTGACATGCTCTTCCATTGACATATGCAACTTCGCCCAGACAGCATCAATAACGGTTTGTAACTGGATGTCTCGTGCAGCCCCATCATGGTAAATAATTTGTGCATTCTGCCCGCTCTCATACGCACCGCTGTATGGCATATAGTGTGAAAAATTCCGATATTTGCCGATCAGGATTATGCCAAAGGTGCCCACGGCATTCGCAATGTGTGCCGGCCCGCTGTCTACTCCTATGAAAACATGAGCCCTGCGTATTACCTCAGCCGTTTCCGGGATCGTAAGCCTTGCGCATAAATCGACGTAATGGGGCAAATTGAACCTGGCTATTTCAGGCCTCAATCCGACTTCGACCACATCAATTCCAAATTCATCGACAAGACGCTTTACCAGAGCGCTCCATTTGCCTGCCTCCCAGTTCCTGGAGTCTTCGTTGGAGGCACAATGGACAACTATAAAGCTCTTGGGCAATGCATATTGATCCACACGGCCGCTTATTTCGTCAGACAAATACATCCTCGGCGATATGCTCTCCATTGATAAATCTGCATTTTGCGACATGACGTTGAGCAAATTGCCAAAGTTGTAATAATTGGTTGCCGTTATCAGCAAGTTACCCGTGTCCTTTTTCAGGGGTATCACACAGTCGCCGCAAGTTCTGCCTGGCACATGCAAATCGACAATCCGGTCGAACCCGGCAATGTTTCGCAACATTATCCACTCTGTCAGGCAGCGCACCGGCAAAGTCATGTCAACATCCGGGTGACTGTCCGCCATTGCGCGATAAGGCTTCCCGATACACCAGACCAGGAATGCGTCTGGATTGTCCTTGCGCAGATGCCTCACGATCGGCTCGGCTGCAACAATGTCCCCCATGTGTTCCACGAGGGCAATACAGATTATTGGGCCTTTATGCCGCTTGAAGCTTCGGCGGAGCTTATGAACTTCAAGCCTGAGAAATGCCGGCAAAACAAGAAAAGGGGTTGTTGCCACGTGGACAAGCCGGCACCAATTTCGCTGGATGCCAAACTGAATGATTCTCGCGAGCCACAATGCCAGAGAATTTCTCACTTCCCGCCTATCTGTTTCTTTACCTTGTCGAAATCACTTTTCTGATAACCGGATGCATATTCAAGCGAGCCAATCGTACCTTCCAACGCATCCCCAATAAGCCGCAGATATTCCTGGCGTGCCTTGGCTTTCTTCGACATGAGTCTCTCGAACCACGCATCAGCATGCGCCTCGAAATTAGCGATGTGTTCGTTCAATTGTGCCTGTGTTGCATCATTCACGAAATAGATCGGGAGCCCCATCATTTCGGCCATCTTGGCGCGGCTATCATTGCCAACCACGACTGCTGGCTTGCCCATGCCCGCCATGACCATGGCGCCATGCACCCTGTTCAGAATGCCGAAACTGGCCTTTGCATACATGCGGAGATAGGCAGTGTAATCAGTGGAAAAGAAAGTTTCCGCATCTGGAAGCATCGCACGCACTTTGAGCACTTCGCTGGGCGAGTGGCACATGACGACGACCGAATGTCGCTTGCGCAAATCTTCATACAGAGCGAGAAAGGTCCTTTCCCAGCCTTCAAAATCCACCTTCTGCCCCAGGGTGTAGTGGGCACCACCAGGCATGTAATTCATGCAAACGAAAGTGCCAGGCTCCGGGAAGAGTTGGTGAAAATCCGGCGCAAAAATTGCCGTGCAAGGAAGGCTATACCCCTGCAAGCCATACCGGGATAACAATTGATAGGCGAGATTCTCCCTGACGATTGTCAGCTTGGAGTCTTCGCAGGTCCGGCGAATGAACGTCACCAGTTCCGGGCTTAGATCGAATTCGGCAGCGTCGCTATGGTACGGCTGGCATGTGCCCACGGCCAGATTGAGAATTGGCACCGACTTCCCGAGCTTAAACAGCCTTTTCAGCCAGACTTCCTGTATCCAGTCTGTGCTGATGCTGCTTGTGAACCTGGCATAAGTCCCATCTCTGCCCGGGCTGATGTAATAAAAAGGGGTTCCGGCCTGAACTACGATATCTGCTATCGAGAAAGTGTCCGGACGGTTTGGTGAATTCCCCGTAAGAATGCCGGCAAGTTTTCTTGCCAGGCCACAGAAATGGCTATTGCGCCGGATGCCACAGGCACGATAATCATGCTTGTCGACGTAGATCGGCAGGTAGTATGGAATATGCTGCTGAATGAGGTATTCAATGCCCGCCCGGATAAAAGCATCACCCGGGTTGCGCTCGATAGTTGTTATAAAAGCAATCTTAAGCATGGGCTTCTGTTATCAACTGTTCGATTGGGGTGGAATGTTTTCTCCATCCACCTTCCAGGAAAATGGCATATCCACAAGTGTCATTTGTGGCATGTGCATAACATTGGTGCGCACATCCTGTACCACCTTGAATGGGTTCAACTTGTGCCCATCCCACATGTTCCGACGGTGTTTGTCGAGGAAAGCCAAACGCAGGAAATAGATGCCAGGCACTAGCATTAGATCGGGGACTCTGCACTCCAGGTAATGCTCCCCAGGCCTCAAGTCAGGTTGTCTCGACAGCGTATAAGAACTCGACGAGGCGACATAAATCGAGTCCTGGGTGTGGAATCCCAGTATGACTTCAGGCTTTTCTATCATGTTATGGCAGTGAAACCGAATGCCGATGGTAGCTGGGGCATGCATGACTATTTCATCGGTTGGCTCGGCACTGCCGTCGCCGAACAAATGAACCTCCTCGACACTTATCTCGCCTGACCCGGTGTAATTGGAAAAACCACCGCGGGCTCTACGGCTTGCGTAATCGTCTTTCAAGGTCTTGTCATGGTAGGCACTGCATGCCTCGCTGCTGGAAGCATCAACAAGGACGTGCCCATGGTCCAACAGAATCCCCCTACTGCAGATACGCTCGACCTGACGAATGTTGTGACTTACAAATATAAGTACCTTGTCACGCTGGTCCAGCAAGCTTCCAAGACGCTCAAAACATTTACGCTGAAAAGACTCGTCGCCAACAGCCAAGACCTCATCAAGCAAAAGCACATCCGGGTTGAGCGCAGTGGCTATTGAGAAACCAAGTCTTACCGCCATGCCGGAACTGTAGTTCTGGACGGGCGAATCAATGAATTCACCGATCTCCGCGAAGTCGATGATTTCGTCCAACTTCGCATCGATTTGTCGCTTGCTTAAACCCAGTATTGATGCGTTTACATAGATGTTTTCCCGCCCCGTCAAAATGGGGTTAAAGCCAGCCCCAAGAGCAATCAATCCGCCAACCTGGCCATACATCTCAATTCGACCTTGATCGGGCTTGATCAGTCCACTGAGCATTCGCAACAGCGTGGTCTTTCCCGACCCATTGCGCCCTATGATGCCAACCGCCTCCCCTCGCTTGATTTCAAAGCTCACATCCTTCATCGCCCAGAACTCTTCCGGGCGCAGTTCGCCGTTTCCTCCGTGGCGGCGGCCGAGCAGTTCGTTGCCCAGGTCCTGCATGCCGTACCACAGGGATTTCTTCAGGCTGCGGCAGAATTTCTTGGAAACGCCTTCGACCTTGATCAGGGTGTCGCTCATGGGTCAGGCGCTCATGCGTTCGATGAGGATGGGCATTGCCAGCCGATAGACGACCCAGACGGCGAGCAGCAGCAGCGCGGATACGGCATTGACCGCCAGGAAGTAGCCGAGGAATTCCGGGCTGCCGCCGGTCAGCCAGTCGCGCGCGGTCATGATCAGGGGCGTCAACGGGTTGAGCGTGAACAGGGTGGCGGCCACGCCTTCCCTGGGCATGGCGAACACCACCGGGGTCAGGTACATGAGGAACTGCATCAGCAGGGGAATGGCCTTGCCGACGTCGGTGTAGAGCACGCCGACCGGGGTGATGAGCAGGCCGACGAAGGTGCCGGCCAGCACCAGCGACAGCAGGCCGAACGGGAACAGCAGCAGGTTCCAGCCGGGGTTGATCCCCAGCAGCAGCAGGGCGGCGAGCAGAAGCCCGACCTTGATGGCCGCATTGAACAGGGTCTGGTAGATGCCGGAAACGACGATGGCCTCGCGCGGGAAATTGATTTTCGCCAGCATCGCCTTCGAAGCGGTGACGCCCTGCAGCGGCGCATTGACCGCATCCATGAAGATGGCCCACAGCATGGTGCCGACGAAAACATAAACGGGGTAAGGCAGCGATGTCTGGCCCACGGACACCACGCCGCTGCTGCTCAGGAATATCCAGGCGGCGGTGTTGGCCAGCGGCAGGATGAGCGCCCAGGCAAAGCCGAAGAAAGCCTGGCGGTATTGGGCGCTGAGGTCGCGCACCGCCAGCCGCCAGGACAGTTCGCGCGCGGCGAGCAGGTCGTGGAACATTTCGCGCGCCATCCTGGCCGGATGGGCGAGCGAGGATTCGGGCGTATAGACGGTGGCCGGCACAGGCGCCTTGGCGTTGCTTTGCGGTTCAATCATTCCTTGTGTTCGTCCAGGACCATGTTGAAGAGAAAGGTGCCGAAGATGAGGTTGACCCCCAGCAGCAGGATGGTCGATGCCACGAAGGCAAGGTGGACGGTGGTGGCGTCCATGTCGCCGAAGCCCCGCGCAATCCATTCGAGCAGGATGCCGACATCGATCGCCACGCCGGCCAGCGCCAGCAGGCTGCCCAGCACCAGGCCCCTTTCCAGGCTGAAGGACTTCAGCAGCCGGCCGAAGCTGGAATCCGCGCGGACGGGCTTGCGCCTGGCGTTGATGAGGCGTGCGAGCAAGCCGAAGCCGACGATGTTGGACCCCAGGATCGTGAACAGGCTGGCCAGCGCGAGGAAGTGGATGCCGAGCCTGACCTCGCCGACGGCCAGCGGCCCGAACGCCAGCAGCGCCATGCCGAGCACGCCCAGCACGGAGAGGATGCCGCCGGGAACCAGATACAGCCAGTCCGGCGCGTAGGTCAGGATGAAGCGCAGGTGGCGCCAGCCGTCGCGGAACGAGCGCAGGTGCGGCGGGCGGTCGCGCTTGTCGGGATAGAGCCGGGTCGGAATTTCGGTGATGCGCAGGCCGGCGTGGGCGGCGCTGACCACCATTTCGGTGGCGAATTCCATGCCGTCGGTGCGCACGTTCATGCGCCCGAAGGCCTCGCGGGTGAAGGCGCGCATGCCGCAGTGGAAGTCGCTGATGGGGATTTTGTACATCACCCGCGCCAGCATGGACAGCACCGGGTTGCCGAGATAGCGGTGCAGCGGCGGCATGGCGCCCGGTTCGATGCCGCCCTTGAAGCGGTTGCCCATGACGAGGTCGTAGCCCTCCTCGATCTTGCGCACGAAATCACCGAGCGCGGCCCAGTCGTAGGAGTCGTCGGCATCGGCCATGATGACGATGCGGCCGCGCGCGGCGCCAATGCCGGCCAGCAGGGCGGCGCCGTAGCCCTTGCGCGGCTCGTGCACGACGCGCGCGCCCAGCGACTCGGCGATTTCCACGGAGCGGTCGCTCGAACCGTTGTCCGCCACCACCACTTCGGCCTCGATGTTCAGCTCGGCGAACGCACGCTGCGCCTTTTCGATGCACAGCCCCAGCGTCTTCTCCTCGTTGAGGCAGGGCATGACCGCGGTGACCGCTATCTCGGTCTCCTGCATCGGTTCGATTCGGGGCGCAGACGCATTCATGTCCATCCCTCATTGCCCCGGCTGCAGCCCGGCAATGTAGGCCATGAACACCTCTTCCAGCGACACGCCTTGCGGCTGGATTTCCAAAATCACATGCCCGGCTTGCCTGGCCATGTCCAGCACCGGCCAGAGGTTTTCCGGCACGGACGTTGTCGACCATTTGTTCTTTCCTTCTGGAGAAAAGCCTTCGATCGGCGCTTCGCCTCTTGTTCTCACCAGCAGGCGGTGGCCGGCATCGCCGAGCAGTTCCTCGGGCGAGCTGACGGTGCGCAGCACGCCCTGGTGGATGATGCCGAAGCGGTCGCCCAGGCGTTCGACATCGTGCAGGATGTGCGAGCTGAAGAAAACCGTGCCGCCCTGCGCCTTGTATTCCTGCAGCACTTCCACGACCAGCTTGCGCCCCACCGGGTCGAGGCCGGAAAGCGGCTCGTCCAGCACCAGCAGGCGCGGGCTGCAGGCCATGGCGTGCGCGAGCGCGGTGCGCTGAGTCATGCCCTTGGAGAAGGTGCGCACGCGCTTGTGGGCGACGTGGGCGATGTCGAACCGCTCCAGCCATTTCATGCAATGCTGCCTGAGCCCGTGCGCCGCGGCGCCGTGCATGCGCGCGCCCGTCATGAGAAATTCGAGCGGCGTCAGGTAGTCGTACAGGTAGAGGTTTTCCGGCACATAGGCGATGCCCCTGCGCGCCTCGGATTTTCCGGCGTCGATGCCGAAAATCTCCACATGCCCGCCATCGGCCTGGTTCAGACCCATGACGATCTTGATGGTGCTGGTCTTGCCGGCGCCGTTGGGACCGACGAATCCGAACGCCTCGCCCTCTTCGACCGTCAGCGAAACGTTCTTCACCGCCTCGACGACGCGCAGGCGCTTGTCGCGGTAGCGTTTGCTCAGGGAGTCGATCAATATCGCGGCGCTCATCTCAACGCTCTCCGAGCCGCTTCTTCGGCGGGAAATACAGCGCGGGCTCGCCCCGCTCGTTCAGCACGTAGCCCAGTCCGGTGGGGTCCAGGGGCAGCGTTCGCATCTCCCCGGATGCGACAAGCTCGTCGAGCCGTTTCAAGGGTTGCCCCGTACGTTTTTCATATCGGGCCGCGGCCTCGCGCAGGGCGACCACGCCTTCCAGCCTGTCGATGCGCGTTTGCAGGACGGTCCTGAGCTTGCGGTCGCGCGTCTCTTTCAGCATGGCCCGGATCACGGCGAGGGCGGCCTGCGGGTCCTCGCCCTTTTCCTGCCACTTGGCGGCGATTTCCAGCACGCCGCTGTTGTCTGGAAGCCGGCCGGCGACGCCAAGCAGGATGTTGGAGGCCTCCTGCGGCCTGTTCTCGAAATAATAGCGGTTGAAGGCATGGAAGAAACCCGGCAGGAAATCCCATGGCCGCGCGTCTGTCGCGCGCGACTGGATGAACTGGGTGGGCTCGACAAACCCCATCCAGGGCAATATCGCCTGGGCGATGTAGTAGTTGTCCTCGTGGGCGGGGTTGAGCCGGGAGGCGCCCTTCTGCACCTCGGCCAGCACCTTGAGGCTGTCAGGATCGATATTGTCTATCGACAGCACCAGCGCGCGAAAAAATTCCATGTTGGCCGCGAGGTAGCGGTCGCCCAGAGCCATGAACACCTGCAGTTCCGCAGGCAGCGCGATGCGCATCTGCTCGGGCATGGCGACCCAGCGGCTTTGCTCCGTCTGCCGGATGCCGATGACGTACGCCGCCACCGAAAGCGCCAGGGCGGCGGCCATCATCCTGCGCGAGGTGCGGGGCGTGGCCATCAGTTGAATTGCCTGCGGTTGAAGAGCATGACCGCGAGCGAGAGCAGAATGCCGGTGTAGCCGACCGCCATCAGTGCGCTGCCCGCGAGCATGCCGGGTTCGGGCTGGTAGGCGTACAGCGGATAGTAGCGGATGTCGAGCCGGGAAAGGTCCGGCAGCAGCCAGCGCAGCCATTCGAACACGGGGGTCATGGTGGCCTGCAGCTCGGCCTGGGCCTGGGACATGTTCGACAGATACTCGAGTGCCGGGCCGAGGCTGCGCGCCGAGATGGCGAACGCAAGGCCCGCCGCCAGCGGCACGAAGGGCGTCACCGACACCGAGGCCACGAGGAAGCCGAAGCCGGCCACGACCGCGAGGTCCAGCAGCAGGGCGAGCAGCGTCAGCACGTAGGGCCATTCGAGCGAGAGCGGATTGGTCTGCTCGTATGTGAGGCCGGAAAGCCAGACCACCGCGGCGAGCATCAGCCCGAGCAGCGCCACCGCAAGCGTCGTCAGCGCCAGGATGCCGAGGTAGCGCCCCAGCAGAAACTGTCCGCGCGTCACCGGATAGGTGAGGCTGACATAAATGGTGCGGCGCTCGATTTCCTTGCCGATGAGTTCGTACGCCCAGTACAGCACGAGCACCAGCGACACGCCGCGTATCATCGACAGCCCCACATCCAGCGTGACCGTGCTGGGCTGGCGCGGGGAGAAGCCGCCGGCAAGATAGGCTGCGCCCATCGCCAGAAGGCCGGCCGCGAACAGGCTCTGGAACACGCGGCTGCGCAAACCGGACAGGAGTGCGATCAGGAATGACTGCTTCATGCCTTGTTATGGGGTGAATGGTTTCTGAAACGGTCGCACGAGTATAAATGAGCCCCGCCGGGCAAGAAAGGCGCGTACCACGAAGCCGCGACCCATGGCCGGTATTGGTTTCTCAGCACGACGAATTCCAGCTTCGGCTCGGCATTGCACACCTGCCGCAGCCCTTCGAGCGTGCCGACAGGAATCGCATTGCCCATCAGCCTGAGTTTTTCTTCCAGCGTCAGCAGCCTGAAGAACTGGTTGGTTCCGCCCAGCGGCCTGATCATCTGGTAGCGCCGGTACACTTCACGCGCCTGTTCTTCGGAAAACACTACGCCGGCTGCCTGGTGCAGCGAGAAATAGCTGGAGCGCCCCACGGCCAGCCAGGTCAGCTCCAGCCCGTCAGGCCAGTAAATGTCGGCGCCGACGGGAACGATGCGGCCGAAGGGCGAACTGCCCCAGATTCCGTCCTGCTGCAAAGCGTAGGTTTCCGGGCGCATGGTCCTGCCCGCTTCGATGCGGCCACCCCAGTCCGACAGCAGGAACAGCCCAACGGGCAGGAACAGCGCCAGCGCTATTGGCCGGCTTCTCCTCCATAGCCACCAGGCCACCGGCGCCGCCAGGATAATCAGCAAGGCTTCGCCGCGCGGCGGCAGCGTCTGCCGGAACCAGAGATAAAGTTTTTGCCAGCCCATGCGGCTGTCCGTTTCCGAGAGGCCGCTCAGGGTCAGGGCAAAATCATTCCAGGCCCAGTAAGCTTCCGCTGCCAGCCCGAGAATGACGAGGACGCCCGCTGCGCGGAGATAAACGGGACGCAGGCTCGCCCGCCAGTGCCACAGGGGCAGCACCAGCCAGAGCAGGAACGCACCGCCGTTTTCATGCGACAGCCATGCGAGCGCGATGGCCGACACCAGGATCTTGTCAGCGGGCCAAAAGCGCACCGCCAGACAGGCGACCGCCCCCCAGCCGAATACATAGCTCAGCCACAACATGCGCCAGGGTTGCACCTGCAGGATCAGCACGCTGTGCAGCCACTCTCCGCCCACGAGGGAAACGGCCCAGCCGGAAAAACCCAGCAGGGCGGCGGCGGCGAACACCCTGCCGATGCGGCTGCCCTTTTCCAGCCAGGCCGCCCATGCCAGCAGGCTCAGGTGGAAAAGCATCGCGCTCTGGTCCTCCAGGGGCCAGCGCGATGGCAGCAGCAGCAGGCCGATGCGCTGCTCGACCAGGCCGAACCAGCCCGGATCCATGACCTGCAACAGGCGCCCGAACAGGGACACCTCCAGCAGCGCCAACGCCAGCGCCACGGCCGTGCCGGCGACCAGCGCCGCGAACCACGCGCGTGTCGGGCGGAAGGCATGAAACAGCGCAAAGCCGAATCCGGCCAGCGCCATCAGCGGATG
Source organism: Thiobacillus sp. UBA6205 (assembly GCA_002421825.1). Taxonomy (GTDB): domain Bacteria; phylum Pseudomonadota; class Gammaproteobacteria; order Burkholderiales; family Thiobacillaceae; genus UBA6918. Next base: position 34,452 of record DISR01000051.1, read on the forward strand.
CAGCGCCATGGCCGCAAGCCAGGCCGCACCGGCTGCGAGCCATTTCCTTTCCAGCCACCCGGCGCAGGCCAGCAGCGTCAGGCCATTCGCCCACAATCGCGGCGAAGCGAAAAGCTCGGCGGCGGACAGCATGCCGTAGCCGCCGAAGCTGACGGGCATGGCGGCGAGCAGCAGCAGGAAGAGGCCACGGCTTTTCGCATCCGGCCACTGCGCGGAAAGCCGCCAGGCCGCGTAACACCAGAACAGCCCGCCGAAGAGCGACAGGGCGAAGGCCGCATCGCCCATGCCCAGCCAGCCGATCAAGCCGGCGTAGAGCGGGCTGAACAGCGTGTAGTTGTCCTGCGACTCGCCGCGAAAGAACACGTCATGCGCGTAGATGTCCGGATACAGATGGCGCAGCGCCTGCGCCGTGTACAGGATGGCATCGCCCTCGATGCCGCGGTAGGGATGGCAGATCAGCCAGATGCAGGCGAAGAGCAGAAAGGCGGCCGCAATTCTGAATGCCCGGCCAACTCGCTGGTTGATAAGGTAAATATCGGCAATACCCGGCATTAGCGACGTGGCTCAATTATTTTGATCATGCTCCGTCAACCTCGTGGGAGACAATCGACCGGCAGCCAAGTCGCAAGGCTGATGTCAGTTGCAGTTCGCCATACAGTTGAACTGCGGTCGTTCCCCGCGACCGGAAAAGACGCCTTATGCTTTTATCATAAAAAACCCCCTTCAATGCTGAAGGGGGTTTTCTTGGGTGTGGGCTTGCTGGTTATCAGCTGCAGCCGTCACCCGTGATGCTCGGGGCAGCAACGGAATAACCGTTGGTCGTGCTGACATCCGAACCGCACTTGGCGACCGTGCCGCCGGCGGTGCTGCCGCCGTAGGACTTGGAGCCCTTGGTGCTGCCGGTGTTGACGACCGCGGTCGTGGAGTTGCAGGTCCAGCCCGCGCCGACGTTCTGCGACAGCTTGAGGTTGAAGGAAGTCTGCACCATGGAGCAGTCGGCGTTGTCGAAAGAAGCGTCGCTCGTGCCGGCGGAGTTGGCGGTGAGGGTGCCGGCCTGAGCCGTGGTGGCAGCGGCCAACAGCAGGGGGATCAGGAATTTCGCGTTCATAAGTAAAATCTCCTCGATGAATTAGTTGCTGTTGGCGGACACGGCGGTCAGGAAATTACGGGCATCGGACTGGGCTGCCTTGTCCTGGCCTTTCTTCTGGTATTCGGTGAACTGCGGGATGGCGATGGCGGCAAGAATGCCGATGATGGCCACCACGATCATCAGTTCGATCAGGGTAAAACCTTTTTGCAGAGATTTCATGGACGTCTCCAATGTTGTTAACGAAGTCATTACGACAGGGCCGGCACGATGTCATTGGCCTTGCAGCCAGTAACGAGCAGATACTATGCCAACTTTAGTGTCGATTTCATTAAATCGCGAAAATGCGTGGGTTGAAGGGGAACCGAGGGCGGGCGGCGCATTCTGCCGGGTGTTCCGGCCTGACGAAAAACGTCAACCCCTGCCGCTCGGCGTCAGTCCTGATGGCCGCTGACCGCCATGAGGAAATTGCGCGCGTCGGCATGCGCCGCCTTGTCCTGGCCCCTGGACACATATTCCGAATACGACATGATCGCCACTGCAGCCAGGATGCCGATGATGAGTATGACGATCATCAGCTCGATCAAGGTAAAACCTTTGAGTTTTTTCATTCCCCGCACCCTCCAGAAAGGACTTCCGTATCCGTATGCAGACAGACATTCGTTACGCAATCCGGCTTTGTTCTTGTTGTTGGTTACGCAGCCTCGCGGCGCGGCGCGCCCAAAGTCCGGCAGTAAAAATGCCATACTTCGAAGATTACAGCAATTCCCATACCAGCCCGCCCCGATGAATTCCCTGCCTGTCCGCGCCTCGGCAAACAATCCGCCCCGCCTCCCCGTCGCGGGCGGCGCCCCCGCATGAGCATGGCCTCCGGCAAAACCGCGGTGATCATCGGCGCCGGCCCCGCCGGGCTGACCGCCGCCCTAGAACTGCTGCGCCGCAGCGGCATCCGCCCCGTCATCCTGGAGGCCGACGACTGCGTGGGCGGCATTTCGCGCACGGTCAACTACAAGGGCAACCGCATCGACATCGGCGGCCACCGCTTTTTTTCCAAGTCCGACTGGGTCATGGACTGGTGGCGCGAGATCCTGCCGGTCGAGGCAGAGGCCGGACAGCCGCTGGCCATCTCCTACCAGAACAAGACGCGCACGGTGACCGGCGACGGCAGCCACGGCGACCAGGTCCTGATGGTGCGCGGCAGGCTGTCGCGCATCTACTATTTGCGCAAGTTCTTCGACTATCCGCTCAAGCTCACGCCCGCCACGCTCGCCAACCTCGGCATCGTGCGCGTGATCCGCGTCGGCAGCAGCTACGTGTGGGCCCGCCTGTTCCCGCGCAAGCCGGAACGCAGCCTGGAAGACTTCCTCGTCAACCGCTTCGGCCGCCAGCTCTACCTGACCTTCTTCAAGGACTACACGGAAAAGGTGTGGGGCGTGCCCTGCCAGGAAATCAGCGCGGAATGGGGGGCGCAGCGCATCAAGGGACTGAGCATCGGCAAGGCGCTGATGCACGCCCTCGGCAAGCTGTTCAGGCGCGATGGCGGCGCGGACCGGAAGCGCACCAACACCTCGCTCATCGAGCAGTTCCTCTATCCCAGATTCGGCCCCGGCCAGATGTGGGAGGTCGTGGCCGAACAGGTGCTGGCGAAAGGCGGCCAACTGCATTACCGCCATCAGGTGCGCGGCCTGAGCCTGGAAGACGGCGAAATCCGCTCGGTGCGCGCGCTCGACCTCGCCAGCGGCCGGGAGGTCGAATTCCCCTGCGACTACGTGATTTCCACCATGCCGGTGCGCGACCTGGTGCGCGGCATGGGCGACACGGTGCCGGCCGAGGTCCGCGACATCGCGCTCGCCCTGCCCTACCGCGATTTCATCACGGTCGGACTATTGGTCGAGAAAATGCGGCCCAACCCGCAGTCGCGCTCGGCCCTGCCCAACCACATGCCGCCTGACAACTGGATCTACATCCAGGAATCCGACGTGAAAGTCGGCCGCCTGCAGATTTTCAACAACTGGAGCCCGGGCATGGTGGCCGACCCCAACCGGATCTGGATGGGCCTGGAATACTTCTGCAACGAGGGCGACGCGCTGTGGGAAATGAGCGACGAGGCGCTGCGGCAGCTCGCCCGCGACGAGATGGCGAAAATGAACCTGATCGACCCTGCAGACGTGGTCGACAGCATCGTGATCCGCATGCCCAAGGCCTACCCGGCCTATTTCGGCGCCTATGCCAGGTTCGACGTGGTGCGAAAATTCCTCGATGGCATCGGCAACCTGTACCCCGTCGGCCGCAACGGCATGCACCGCTACAACAACCAGGACCACTCCATGCTGACCGCGCGGCTGGCGGTGGACAATATACTTGCAGGCATTACGGACAAGTCGAACATCTGGGCGGTGAACATCGATGACGAATATCACGAGGAGAAATAGCGCCGCCACGCCGCCCGCCTGCGGCGGCCGGGGAGCGCACGCATCATGAGCAAGAAAACCGGCGGCGGACACAAGGCGCCAGCGCCGCACAAGACCAATCCCAAGGCCGCCGCCGCCTTCTCCCAGGCGCTGGCCTGGCACCAGCAGGGGCAGCTGGATCAGGCCCGGGCCTTCTACCAGAAAACCCTGGAGCGCGACCCCGGGCATACCGATGCGCTGGTCAACCTCGGCCTGATCTGCCTGCAAAAAGGCCAATACGAAGAAGGCGTCGAATGGATACGGCGTTCGCTCAAGCTGAACCCGCGCCAGCCCGACGCCCTGTCCAACCTCGGGGTCGCCCTGGCCGCGCTCAAGAACCACGCGGACGCGGTGGATGCCTTTACCCGCGCGATCGCCATGAACCCGAACGACCCGGTTCTTTACAACAACCGCGGCGGCGCGCTCAAGGACATGTATCTGCAGCGGGAAGCGATCGCCGATTTCGATGCGGCAATCAAGCTTGAACCGAATTACGCCGAAGCCTACAACAACCGCGGCCTGGCCCGCTTCAACCTGCGCGAGAACGAACTGGCGCGCGCCGATTTCGAACGCGCAATCGCGATCCGGCCGGATTACGCGCTGGCATACAGGCACCTGGGCTGGATGCTCAACGAGATCAGGCAGTACAGGGAAGCCATCGAGAACTTCGAAAAGGCCTATGGCCTCGCGCCCGAAACCGCCTATCTGCTCGGCAGCATCTATTCCTGCCGCCAGTATCTGTGCAACTGGGACAACAATGAAAGGCTTCTCGAAGAGATCAACCTCAAACTGGAACAAGGGAAAAGAGTGGTTTCCCCGTTCATTTGCCTGTCCCTGCCCACCACGCCGCGAAAGCTGAGAGATTGCGCCAGGCTGTCCGCTCCAAAGCTCGATGTGCTGCCCCGGGAACGGCAATCTGCGCCTGCCGGGGACGGCAAGATCCGCATCGGCTATTTCTCGCCCGACTTCCGCAACCATCCCGTCACCCACCTCATCGCCGGGCTCATCGAACGGCACGATCGCAGCCGCTTCGAGGTGCACGGCTTCAACATCGGCCCGGTCGTCGACGATCCCTGGCGGCAGCGCATGGCAAAGGCATTCGACCATTTCCATGACGTCATGGACACCGCGGACGACAAGGTCGTTGCGCTGGCACGCGAAGCCGGACTGGACATTGCCGTGGACCTGACGGGCTATACGCAATTCTCGCGCACGGCGATATTCGCCAGGCGCGCGGCGCCCTTGCAGTTGCAATACCTGGGTTACGTCGGCAGCATGGGCGCGGAATTCATCGACTACACCATTGCGGATGAAATCGTCATTCCGGAAAACGAACGCCAGTTCTACGATGAAAAAATCATCTACCTGCCCCACACCTACCAGGTCAACGACGACAAGAAGGTCATTTCGGACAAGAACTTCTCCCGACAGGAACTGGGGCTGCCGGACAAGGGCTTCGTCTTCTGCTGCCACAACAATCTCTACAAGATCACGCCCGACGTGTTCGACATCTGGATGCGCCTGCTGGGAAAGATCGAAGGCAGCGTGCTCTGGCTGCTGCGCGGTTCGGACGGCGCGGAGGACAACCTGCGCAAGGAAGCGGAAAAACGCGGCGTCGCGCCGGACAGGCTGGTCTTCGCCGGCCATGCGCCGCACGCCGAGTATCTGGCGCGCTTCCGTGCAGCCGATTTGTTCCTGGACACCTTCTATTACAACGCCGGCACCACGGCGAGCGATGCATTGTGGGCCGGATTGCCGGTGCTGGCCTGCAAGGGCAACACCTATGTCGGCCGCATGGCAGCGAGCATCGTCAACGCCGTCGGCCTGCCGGAACTGGTTGCCGGCAACCCGCAGGAGTATGAAGAAATCGCGTCCAGGCTCGCGTCGGAGCCGGGTCAGCTGCGTTCACTCAGGCAGAAACTGGCCGCCAGCAAGTCGGGGCAGCCGCTATTCGACACCGAACTGACCACCCGCCATATCGAACATGGCCTCATCGCCGCCCACGAGAGACACGCAGCCGGGCTGCCGCCCGAGCACATCTTCGTGCAGCCCTAACCGGCGAACGCGCAAAGAAAACGGCCTGCATCGCTGCAGGCCGTTCGCATTCTGGTGGGTCGGGCGAGATTCGA
>DISR01000049.1 GCA_002421825.1 Thiobacillus sp. UBA6205
TACCGCGCCGAAAAAAAGGGAAGCGCGAGCTTCCCTTTTGCCGACTTTGTCGGAAAAAGCAGCCACGCTGCTTTTCTGAAATTGGAGCGGGCAAAGAGTCTCGTACTCTCGACCTCAACCTTGGCAAGGTTGCGCTCTACCAACTGAGCTATTCCCGCGTTAGGAGCCGCGCATTATGGTGAAACCGGAATCGCCTGTCAATATCGTTTGCGTCATTCGCGCAAAGTTTTTGCTGCCATGCGCAGGTAATAAAACATGGAAAGCAGCGTCAGCAGGGCTGCAAGGGCGATCAGCAGATGGCCCAGCATCTGGATGGGGATGCCGGCCAACGGTTCCCAGTACAGCAGCAGGCTGATGGAAATCATCTGGAACGCGGTCTTGAGCTTGCCGATGAAGCTCACCGCCACGCTGCCGGACTTGCCTGCCTTGGCCATCCATTCGCGCAGCGCCGAAATCGCGATCTCGCGGCCGATGATGATGAGCGCGATCACGGAATGGGTACGGTCGAGATCGACCAGCACGATCAGCGCGGCCGCCACCATGAGCTTGTCCGCGACCGGGTCGAGGAAGGCGCCGAAGGCGGAAGTCTGGTTAAGCTTGCGCGCGAGATAGCCGTCCAGCCAATCGGTCGCCGCGGCCACGATGAACAGTACCGTGGCGATCAGGTTGGCTTCAGTCGCGGATAGCCAGCTCGCCGGCAGGTAGAACACGCCGATGACCAGCGGGATGAACAAAATCCGCAGCCAGGTCAGCAGATTGGGCAAATTAAGTGGCATCAGTGGAGGGTGTCGTAGATTCTTTGTGCCAATTCTCGGCTGATGCCGGGTACTTGGGCAAGCGTTTCCACGCTGGCGCCGGCCACGCCCTGTAATCCGCCGAAGCGTTCGAGCAGGATTTTGCGCCGCGCCGGCCCGATGCCGGGCACGTCTTCCAGCGTCGAGTGGGTGCGCGCCTTGCCGCGCCGGGCGCGGTGGCCAGTGATGGCGAAGCGGTGCGCTTCGTCGCGTATGGTCTGGATGAGGTGCAGCGCGGGGTCGTCGGGCCTGAGCTGGCGCACGCGGTTATCGGTGAATACCAGTTCCTCCAGGCCGGCCTTGCGTTCCGGCCCCTTGGCCACGCCGATGAGATCGATGTCGGAGGCGCCCAGTTCCGCCATCACCTCTTTGGCGACGTTGAGCTGGCCAAGGCCGCCGTCGATCAGCACCAGGTCCGGGCGCTTGCCGTCGCCTTCGCCGCTTTCCTGCAGCTTGCGGTAGCGCCGGGTCAGCGCCTCGCGCATGGCGGCGTAGTCGTCGCCGGGCGTGATGCCGCCGATGTTGTAGCGGCGGTATTCGCTGTTCTGCATTTTGCCCTGGTCATACACCACGCACGAGGCCACGGTGGCTTCGCCCATGGTATGGCTGATGTCGAAGCATTCGATGCGGTTGAGTCCCGGCATGTCGAGCACCTCGCGCAGCGCCGTGAGCCGCGCTTCCTGGCTGGCGCTTTGCGCCTGCTGCTGCATGACGGCGACCTGGGCGCCTTTTTCCGCCATGGCCAGCCAGACCTTGCTCTCGCCTTGCGGATTGTGGATGACGCGCACCTTGCGCCCGGCCTGTGTGGACAGCAGTTCGCCCAGCGCAGCCGCGTCCAGCGGCTGGTTGAGGATGACGCGGGGCGGGATGGGCTTGTCCTGGTAGTGCTGCTCGATGAAAGCCTCCTGCACTTCGGGGCCGCTGACTTCTTCGGTGTTTTTCGGGAAAAAATGGCGATCGCCCAGATGGCGGCCACCTCTGACCATGGCCAGCGCCACGCACCACACGCCCCGTTCCGAAACGGCGGCGATGATGTCGGCGTCGCGCTCGCTGCCGCCTTCGATGACTTGTTGCTCGCGCACCTTGGCGATGTTCTGGATTTGGTTGCGGTAGGCGGCGGCGAGTTCGAACTCGAGTTTTTCCGCAGCCGCCTGCATGCGTGCGGTCAGGTCCTGCAGCAGCTCGTCTTCCTTGCCTTCCAGGAACAGCACGGCGCGCTTGACGTCGGCCGCGTAGGCCGCGGGACTGATGGCGTTGACGCAGGGTCCGCTGCAGCGCTTGATCTGATAGAGCAAACAGGGGCGCGAGCGGTTGGCGAACACGCTGTCCTCGCAGGTGCGCAGTCGGAACACGCGCTGCACCAGGTTGACGGTTTCGCGCACCGCCCAGGCATTGGGGTAGGGGCCGAAGTAGCGGCTTTTCTTGTCCTGGGTGCCGCGGTAGTAGGCCAGGCGCGGCGCGGCATGGCCGGAGATCATCAGGTAGGGATAGGACTTGTCGTCGCGAAACAGGATGTTGTAGCGGGGGCTCAGCGACTTGATGAGGTTGTTTTCCAGCAAGAGGGCCTCGGCCTCGGTGCGGGTCACCGAGATGTCGACGCGCGCGATTTTCGCCACCATCAGCTGGATGCGCGGCGACAACCCGCTCTTGTTGAAATAGCTGGAGACGCGTTTCTTCAGGTCGCGCGCCTTGCCCACGTAGAGCACGGCTTCGTCCGCCCCGATCATGCGGTAGACGCCGGGGAGGTTGGGCAGCGTGGCGAGGAAGGTTCTAAGGTCGAAAGACAAAATCGGATTTACATGGAGGACAAGAGGGCAGGAGGAAACCAGATTGGAGTTTTCCTCTTGTCCTCCTGTCCTCTTTGTTCGAACTAGTCATCCTCATCCAGCAACACGCCGGCGATGGCCCAGTTCTCGTCCGGCAACTCCTCGAACGAGATGTAGGTATAGCGTGCCGGCTTGTCGGCGTGCTTTTCCAGAGTGGCGGTAATTTCCTGGGCGATGGCTTTTTTCTGCTCGCGCGTGAGCGTGCCGGCAAGCTTGATGGAGACGACTGGCATGGGCTACTCCTTGAAATCCTTCACAATGCGCGCGAACACGGCGTGGAACATTTCCGGTGTGAGGCGCCTGGTCTGGGTATTGTAACGGGAGCAATGGTAGGAATCGTACAGCCGCAAACCCGATGGCAGCTCATGTACTGCGCCGTGGCCGAAGGTGTGGGACTTGGCCTTGAGGCCTAAGGCCATCAGCACCGATGCATGGGCAATGCTGCCGAGCGCGAGTACGGCAGTGCCGGGTTGCAAGGATTGCAATTCGGACTGGAGGTGCTTGTTGCACTGCCTGATTTCCGCGGTTTCCGGCTTGTTTGCGGGCGGCAGGCATTTGACGGCATTGGTGATGCGGCAGTTGATGAGCTCCAGGCCGTCTTCTGCAGATACGGATACCGGTCGGCTGGAAAAGCCGAATCGGTGCAGGGTCTCGTATAACAGGATGCCGGCATGGTCGCCGGTGAAGGGGCGGCCGCTGCGGTTGGCGCCGTGCAGGCCGGGTGCAAGGCCCACAATCAAGAGTCCGGGGTCGGCGGCGCCGAATGGCGGCACCGGCTTGCAGTAGTAATCCGGATTTTCGGCCTTGACCTGGTCGAGAAAGCCGGCGAGCCTGGGACAATCGCGGCAGTCAGCAAGCGTGGTCGTGGTGCGTGCTTTCTGGGAGGTGGGCATACAGGGGCACCGGCTGTGATAAAAGAGCTTCGGGCTGCAGGGTGATGTGACCGATGCCGAAATCCTTCTGCAACAGGCTTTGTGCGTTGACCAGTATCTGCGGCCAGCGGCCCATGTCATTGACGTCCAGATGCGCGGACAGGGCAATCTGGCCGCTGGCGAGCGTCCAGATATGCAGGTCATGCACGCGCACTACGTGTTCCAACTGCGCCAGCCTGTGGCCGACGCGGTTCAGGTCGATATTGGACGGCACGCCTTCCATCAGCACGTGCAGGGATTTGCGCAGCAGGTTGAGCGTGGAAACCAGGATCAGCAGCGAGATGACCACCGACAAAATGGGGTCGATCGGCGCCCAGCCGGTGAACATGATGATCAATCCGGCAGTCAGCGCCGCTACCGAACCGAGGGCATCGCCAGCCACGTGCAGCAGCGCGGCGCTGCGATTGAGGCTTTGCTCGCCCTTCAGCAGCAGCCAGCCCACGGCAAGATTGACGCCAAGGCCGATCAGGGCGACCACGAAAACCATGGTTCCCTGGATCTGCCTCGGTTCGCTAAAGCGCTGCCAGGCCTCGTACACGATGAAGGCAACCAGCGCCAGCATGGCAAGGCTGTTTATCAGCGCCGCAACGACTTCGGCACGTGCCAGCCCATAGGAGTGGCTGGCCGAGGGGGGGCGGCGCACAAGCCAGGCGGCGAAGGCGGCCAGCCCGAGCGAAAGGCTGTCGGTCAGCATGTGTCCCGCGTCTGCGAGCAGGGCGAGCGAGTTGGCGGCCAGGCCGGCAATGGCTTCCACGGCGGCAAAGCCCAGCGTGAACAGGAGTGCCCAGCCGAAGGCGCGATGGCCGAGGCTGTGCGGGCGGTGATGCGACAGGTTGTCGCCGGAATGCTCGTGGAAATGCTCCATCATGCCGCCTTGCCGGTATGGTCGGTCGGGTCCGGCCCCAGCGCCAGATTGCCGCTTTCCATGCCCAGCGCGGCGATGGCATGGCGTGCCCTGTCGTATGCGGCCTGCTCGAGCAATTCCGTCATCGTCAGGGGGTGCGGCTCGCCGTGCAGCCGCGCCAGCCTCAGCCGGCTGGCGGCCGACCAGTCGAAATCAAGTCTGGCCAGCACTTCATCGGCGAGATCGGGACGGTTGCAAATGAGCGCCATGTCGCAGCCGGCCTTGAGTGCGGCGATTGTGCGCTCAGTGATGTTTCCTGCGACGGCTGCACCCTCCATGACGAGATCGTCGCTGAAGATCATGCCCTGGAAACCCAGTTCGCCGCGCAGCACTTTCTGCAGCCAGACGGCGGAAAAACCTGCCGGCGCCGCATCGATCTTCGGATAGATGACATGCGCCGGCATGACCGCGGCCAGGCCCATGTCGATCAGCGCCTTGAAGGGCAGCAGATCGTGCAGGGCAATGTCTGCGTAGTCGCGCTCGTCGACGGGTATGGCGACGTGCGAATCGGCAGCGATGTAGCCGTGCCCCGGAAAGTGCTTGCCGCAGGCTGCCATGCCGGCACCCTTCATGCCCAGCATGACGGCATGCGCCAGATCAATTACGGCTTGGGGGTCGTGATGAAAGGCGCGGTCCCCGATCACGCCGGAAATGCCGTAATCGAGATCAAGCACGGGCGCGAAGCTCAGGTCCACGCCATGCGCGCGCAGCTCTGCCGCCATGACATAGCCAGCCTCGCGCGCGAGCGCTCTGGCCCGGTGCGGATGGGCGTCGTAAACCTGTCCCAGCGCGCGCATCGGCGGCAGGCGGGTGAAGCCTTCGCGAAAGCGCTGTACCCGTCCGCCCTCCTGGTCTGCCGCGATCAGGAGCGGCGGCGACTTGAGCGCGCGGATCTCGGCGGCAAGCTGCGACAGCTGCGTCGGGTTGTCGTAATTGCGC
>DISR01000064.1 GCA_002421825.1 Thiobacillus sp. UBA6205
GGCGGCAACATGGGCACCGACGGCTGCGTGGCTTTCCAGTTCAAGCATTGCGGCCAGATCGTGCTGGAGCCCGGCGCATCCGAGGACGCAGTGATGGAAGCCGCGCTGGAAGCCGGCGCCGAGGACGTCATCAGCAACGAGGACGGCTCCATCGAAGTCGTCACCTCGCCCGATCCCAAGGAATTCGAGACGGTGAAGGAGGCCCTGGAAAAGGCCGGCTTCAAGCCCGCGCTCGCCGAGATCACCATGAAGCCCGAGTCCGAGACCGAACTTGCCGGCGACGACGCGGTGAAGATGCAGAAAATCCTCGATGCGCTGGAGTCGCTCGACGACGTGCAGGAGGTCTATACCAATGCGGTGCTGCCGGACTGATTCAGCGTGAGGCGTGAGGCGTGAGGCGTGAGGCGTGAGGCGTGAGGCGCGAAAGCACTATGACTTGATGGCATGGCAGCAGGCCATGCAGCTGGTGAAGCATGTCTATGAAATCACCTGCGATTTCCCGACTGAAGAAAAATATGGACTAATTTCGCAGATGCGCCGTGCGGCGATTTCGGTGCCGAGCAGCATTGCCGAAGGCGCTGCGCGCCAATCAGACAAGGCGTTCTCGAAATTTCTTGTGATTGCGCGTGGATCGCTCAGCGAACTCGATACGCAATATTTGCTGGCCAAGCAGTTGAACTTCACATCGGGGCAAGCGGAATTGGAGCATCAAATCGATCGGGTTTTCGGCTTGCTCGGCGGCCTCCTGAAGTCACTCCAAAACGAAGGCGTGTCGTAATGCCCGCTTCTTCCGCCTCACGCCTCACGCCTCACGCCTTACGCATTTTAGGCATCGACCCCGGCCTTCGCCTCACCGGCTTCGGGCTGATCGAGAAGTCGGGGCAGAAGCTGTCCTATGTCAGCAGCGGGGTGATCAAGAGCGGGGAGGGCGAGTTGCCCGAACGCCTGGGCGTGCTGTTCTCGGGCCTCACTGAAATCATCGGCAGCCATCGTCCCGACGTGTGCGCGGTGGAAATCGTCTTCGTCAACGTCAATCCGCAGTCCACCTTGCTGCTCGGGCAGGCGCGCGGCGTTGCCATCAGCGCGGCGGTCAACCAGAAACTCCCCGTCAGTGAATATACCGCACTGCAGATCAAGCAGGCCGTGGCGGGTCATGGCAAGGCGGCCAAGGAGCAGGTGCAGGAAATGGTCAAGCGCTTGTTGAATTTGCCAGCCGTGCCGCAGGCAGACGCGGCCGATGCGTTGGCCTGCGCCATTTGTCATGCGCACGCCGGCGCGCTGGGCGGCTTGTCCACTTCAGGCTACCGCGTGCGCGGGGGGAGACTCGTGAAATGATAGGAAGAATCACCGGAACGCTGATCGAGAAGCACCCGCCGCAGATCGTGGTGGACGTTGGCGGCGTGGGCTACGAGGTCGATGTGTCCATGACCACCTTCTACAACCTGCCGGCGGTGGGCGAGAAGGTTTCGCTGTATACCCATCTCGCCATTCGCGAGGACGCGCACCTGCTGTTCGGTTTCGGAGTCGAGAGCGAGCGTCGCGCCTTTCGCGAACTGATCAAGGTCTCGGGCATCGGCGCCAAGACTGCGTTGTCGGTGCTGTCTGGCCTGTCAGTGGAAGACCTTGCCTCNNTGCTGCTGGAACTCAAGGGCAAGCTCGATTTCGCCGCCGTCACGCTGCCGGCGTCGGGCGCCTCCGACAGCCGCCACGATGTGCGTCAGGCCTTGCTGGCGCTGGGCTACAACGACAAGGAAGCCGACCTCGTCCTCAAGCAGGTGCCGGCCGACCTGCCGGTGTCGGATGCGATCCGCCAGGCGCTCAAGCTGCTGTCCAAGGGTTAAGATACGGGCATGATCGAAACCGACCGCCTTATTGCTCCGGATACGTCCAGCCCGCAGGAGGAGCAGTTCGAGCGCGCGCTGCGTCCGCGCGAGCTTGCCGAATACATCGGCCAGGAAAAGGCGCGCGGCCAGCTGTCGATTTTCATCGAGGCGGCCAGAAAGCGCGCCGAGGCGCTCGATCACGTGCTGCTGTTCGGCCCGCCCGGCCTCGGCAAGACCACACTGGCGCACATCATCGCGCGCGAAATGGGCGTGGGGCTGCGCCAGACTTCCGGTCCGGTGCTGGAACGCGCCGGCGACCTCGCCGCGCTCTTGACCAATCTCGAGCCGCACGACGTGCTGTTCATCGACGAGATCCATCGCCTGAGCCCGGTCGTGGAGGAGGTGCTGTATCCGGCGCTGGAGGATTTCCAGATCGACATCATGATCGGCGAAGGCCCCGCGGCGCGCTCGGTCAAGCTCGACCTGCCGCCCTTCACCCTGGTCGGCGCGACCACGCGCGCCGGCATGCTCACCAATCCGCTGCGCGACCGCTTCGGCATCGTGGCGCGGCTGGAGTTCTACTCTCCGTCTGAGCTTTCGCTCATCGTCGCGCGCTCCGCGAGCCTGCTCAACATGCGCCTGGAAACGGAAGGCGCGCTGGAAATCGCCAAACGCTCGCGCGGCACGCCGCGGATTGCCAACAGGCTGCTGCGCCGCGTGCGCGACTATTCCGAAGTCCGCGCCGACGGTGTCGCCACGCGCGAGGTCGCCGATGCCGCGCTGTCCATGCTCGACGTCGACCATGCCGGCTTCGACATGATGGACCGCAAACTGCTGCTCGCCGTGATCGAGAAATTCTCCGGCGGCCCGGTGGGCCTGGACAACCTCGCTGCGGCGATCGGCGAGGAACGCGACACCATCGAGGACGTGCTCGAACCCTATCTCATCCAGCAGGGTTTCCTGCAGCGCACACCGCGCGGCCGCATCGCCACGCCGCACGCCTACCGGCATCTTGGCTTTGCCACGCCGGCGGCGCCGCCGGACCTGTTCGAGAAGCAATGACTGCACCCGTCCGCGCAAAAATGACAGAAAGCGTAGCGAGCAGGCACGAGTGCGCGAAGCCCCGCAGCGAGCGCCGAGACAGTACATTGAGGTACGGCGAGGCGTGAGCGAGGACGCGACAAAGCAATCGTGCCGCGCAGCAGCTTTCTCCTGGCCGGTACGGGTTTACTGGGAAGACACCGACGCCTACGGCGTGGTGTATTACGCCAACTACCTCAAGTTTCTCGAACGCGCGCGTTCCGAATGGCTGCGCAGCTTCGGCTTCGAGCAGCCCGAACTCATCGCGCAGCATCGCGGCGTGTTCGTGGTGCGCCGCGTCGAAGCCGACTACCTGCTGCCAGCGCGCTTCAACGACAGCCTGGTCGTCGATGCGCTTGTCGTCGAGCAGAGCCGCACCAGCCTGGTCATGAACCAGCGCGTGCTGCGCGGCGAGGAACTCCTGCTGAGCGCGCGCGTCACTCTGGTCTGGGTGCATGAAAAAGCCTTCAAACCCGCTAGAATCCCCGCAGAAGTGCTCGAATCGCTGAACCCGCAATAGGGAATCGAATTGGAAATTTCGCAGAACCTCTCGCTGATGCACCTGATCCTGCAGGCCAGCATTCCCGTCAAGATCGTCATGGGCCTCTTGCTGCTGGCTTCATTCATGTCGTGGTGGCACATTTTCATCAAGATGTTTTCCCTGAAACGGGCGGCGCAAAATACCGACAGCTTCGAGAAGGAATTCTGGGCGGGGGCGGAGGTAAATATGCTCTACCAGCGCGTGAGCCAGAACCGCGAGGCGGCGGGCGAACTCGAACGCATATTCGAGGCCGGCTACAGCGAGTTCCTCAAGCTGCGGCGCCAGGCGGGCACCTCGGTCAACGTCACCATGGACGGCGCGCGCCGCGCGATGCGCGCGGCTTTCCAGCGCGAGATGGACGGACTGGAGGCGCACCTCTCCTTCCTCGCAACCGTGGGCTCGGTTTCGCCTTATGTCGGCCTGTTCGGCACGGTGTGGGGCATCATGCTGGCCTTCCAGAACCTGGCTTCGGTCGCGCAGGCCACGCTGGCGCAGGTCGCGCCCGGCATCGCCGAAGCGCTGATCGCCACGGCCATGGGCCTGTTCGCGGCCATACCCGCGGTGGTTGCCTACAACCGCTACACCTCCGATGTGGACCGCCTCTCCACGCGCATGGAAACCTTCATGGAAGAGTTCTCCAACATCCTGCAGCGGCAGGCCGCCAAGTCGGCGGCTTAAGGCAGGGATATCCGGCATGGCGCGCGTCCGCAAACAGGTTGCCAGCATCAACGTCGTGCCGCTCATCGACGTGATGCTGGTGCTGCTGGTGGTGTTCATGATCACCGCGCCCTTCATCAATCCCGGCCAGGTCGAACTGCCCAGCGTGAGCAAGACCGCGGCCACGCCGAGCCAGCCGCTGGAAGTCATGATCAAGTCCGACGGCCAACTGGTGCTGCGCGACCGCGCCGAGGGCAATTTCGAGTCGCCGGTTTCTCCCGACAGCCTGGCGGGGGAAGTCAGGCGCATCCTCGCCGCGCGCCCCGACCAGCCGGTGGTGATTTCCGCCGACAAGAGCGTGCGCTATGAAAAAGTCATGAACGTCATGTCGGTGCTGCAGGCGGCGCAGGTGAAAAAAATCGGCCTGCTCGCGACGCCGTCGAGATGAATCCAGCCCTGCTGCGCGACGACCTGGCTGCCGGCCTGCTGGCCGCGGCAGTGCATGTTTTCTTCGCCGTGCTGCTGGTGGTGGGCGTGTCCTGGCAGATACACAATCCGCAGCCGGTAATGGCGGACCTGTGGGAGGCGCTGCCTCCGCCGCCCCGTCCCGTGCCCCGGGCTGCGCCGCAACCCAGGCCTGTGCCGCCCCCGCAAGCCAAACCCGAGCCGGAACCCGACACCAGGGCGGCCGATATCGCGCTGGAAAGAAAGAAACGCGCAGAGCAGGAAAAGCTCAAACGCCAGCAGGCCGCGGAGGCCGAGAAAAAGCTGCGGGAAGCAAAGCTGAAGGAACTTGCCGAAGCAAAGCGGCGCGCCGACTTGCAGCGTGAGGAGGCAGACCTGCAGCGCCGGATGCTGGAGCAATCCATGGCGGCCGAATCCGGCCAGCTCCGGGCCAGGGCTGCGGCCGCCCAGCGCGCGTCGGAAGTCGACAAGCTGGTCGCGCGCTACCAGGACATGATCAGCGCCAGGATACGCGGCAATACGCGGCTGCCCGACAACCTGCCCGGCAACCCCCAGGTCGAGTTCAGGCTGAGCGTGCTGCCCTCTGGCGATATCGTCAGGATCACGCTCACCAAGAGCAGCGGCAATGCCGCCTTCGACCAGGCGGTGCTGCGCGGCATCGAGAAATCCTCGCCGCTGCCGCTGCCCGCAGATCGCGCGGCGATGGAAAAATTCCGCGACCTCGACATCAAGCACAAGGCACGCGAGTGAATCCAATTCGAACGCAGGGGCGCAGGGACTCGGAGAGGGCTCACGAACAGAGGGGTTAAGGGAGGGATGGGAGATCGGCTGGTTTCCTCTCTTTATCCTCCCATGCCTCCCCGTTGGTGCTATTGGTGTTCTCTGCGCTCCTGCGTTCAAGGGTTTTCGCTTTTCCACAAGGCCGGTCTGTCATCGGGGTGAACTTTTCCCTGTGTTAAACTCAAACCGTTGTTGTCAATAAGCAGGGGGTAGACGTTGCGTTCCCTGACGCACTTATTCTTCCGCGTTCTGTTGCCGCTTGCGGCCTGCGTTTTCGGCGTGCATGCCCATGCCGCCCTCGAAATCCAGGTCACCGGCGGTGCGGCCACCCGCATTCCCGTTGCGCTGATTTCCTTCAAGCCCGCCCCCAACAGCCCGGCTCCCGAGCTGACCAGCATCATCGGCCAGGATTTGCTGCGCTCGGGCCAGATCAACCTGATCGGGACTGCCGGCAGCCAGCAGCCGTTCGAGCCTGCGCAGATCGATTACCCGCTCTGGCGAGGCAAGGGCGCGGATGCCATCGTCATCGGTCAAGTCATCCCACAGCCTGGCGGGCGCTACGAAGTGCGTTTCCGGCTGATGGACGCGGTCAGGCAAACCCAGCTGGCAGGGCTGAGCTTCAATATCGGCCCGGAGCAGTGGCGTGCCGCGGCGCACAAGATCGCCGACATCATTTACGAAAAACTGACCGGCATTCCCGGCGTGTTCAGCTCACGCATCGCCTACGTGCAAAAACGCGGCACGGCATACGAATTGCGCGTGGCCGACGCCGACGGCGAGAACTGGCAGACGGTGGTGCGCTCGCGCGAGCCCATCATTTCCCCGGCTTTTTCGCCCGATGGCCAGCGCATGGCCTATGTTTCGTTCGAGGACAAGAAGCCCATCGTCTATGTGCAGTCGCTGCGCGACGGCAGCCGCCGCACGCTGGCCGCATTCAAGGGCTCCAACTCGGCGCCGGCCTGGTCGCCGGACGGCAAGCGCCTTGCGCTGACCCTGACCCGCGATGCCGGCTCGCAGCTTTACCTGATCAACGCAGACGGCAGCGGCGTTTCGCGTCTGGTGCGCAGCAGCGCCATCGACACCGAACCGGTCTGGTCGCCAGACGGGCAATGGATCTACTTCACTTCGGATCGCGGCGGCTCGCCGCAAATCTACCGCGTTTCCTCCAGGGGGGGCGAGGTCAAGCGCATCACTTTCTCTGCGGGCTACAGCGTTTCGCCAGACATCAGCCCCGATGGCAGGCATCTTGCCTATATCCAGCGTGATGACGGACGTTTCAGGGCGGTATTGCACGAACTGGCGACGGGTCAGGAGCAGGTGCTGACCGACACCGACTTCGACGAATCGCCCAGCTTTGCGCCCAATGGCCAGCTGTTGTTGTACGCTACGCTTTCCCGGGGGCGCGGCGTGCTGGGTACCGTAAGCCTGGATGGGCGTACCAGGGCTCGCCTCTCCGAACCGGGCACGGACGCGCGCGAACCGGTTTGGGGGCGTTAGATTCGAGAAGTTTGTCGTGCCGGGGCCGGAAAAGGTTGCGGCGGTTTTTGAAGTTGGTTGATGTCTTGATATTAAGGAGACCTGAAGATGAAACGACTTATTTTGCCAATTCTGGTGTTGGGGGTTTTGAGCGGCTGCGAAACCATGGGCGTGAACGACAAGGAAGCCGCCATCGAAGATCGCAGTACCGCGAAACCTGCTGCAAACGCGGCAAGTTCCGCGGCGACCTCCGGTGCGAGCGGCCAGTCTGTCCAGGGACAGGCAATGGGCAGCGATCCGCGCAAGGATCCGGCGAACATTCTTTCAAGACGCAGCGTGTATTTCGACTTCGACCAGTTCGTGGTCAGGGATGAGTTCCGGCCGATGGTCGATGCGCATGCCGCTTACCTGAACGGCCACCGTGGCGCGCGCATCACCATCCAGGGCAATGCCGACGAGCGCGGCAGCCGCGAATACAACCTCGCGCTGGGACAGAAGCGCGCCGAAGCCGTGCGCAGGATGCTTTCGGTCTCCGGCGTGCAGGATTCGCAGATGGAGGCGGTCAGCTTCGGCGAGGAAAAGCCGCGCCGTACCGGCACCACGGAAGCGGACTATGCCGAGAACCGCCGCGCCGACATCGTGTACGGTGACGAATGAACCACAATCTTGCCAGGCACTGCTGGCTGCCCGCGCTGATCTTTCCGATTGCGGCGTGGGCGGCCGAGGGCGCGCCTGTCCAGCAGGCGTCTCCCCCAACCCAGGTTCAGCCTGCCGCTCAGGGTACCGTCGATGCGCCGGTCGCTTCGCCGCAGGGTGGAGCGGCATATGGACTGCTCAAGGATATCGAGGTCTTGAAGGCCGAGGTTGCGCGCCTGCGCGGGCAGAACGAAATGCTGGAACACAAGCTCGAATCGCTGAGCAAGCGGCAGAGCGATTTATATCTCGACCTCGACAAACGTGTGGAAGACCTGCGCAAACAGGCCAGGGACACAGCCCAGAGCGGCGCACAGCCCGTTGCGGCGGGCACGGCGGCGAAGGACGACCCCATGGCCGAATCCAGGGCCTACGAAGGCGCACTCGAACAGTTCAAGGCGGGCAGCTACGACAAGGCCATTGCCGGCTTTGCCGATTTTCTCAAGGCCTATCCGAACAGCACGCTGGCCGCCAATGCGCAGTACTGGACCGGCTACGCCTACTATGTGCTCAAGGACTACAAGAATGCCATCGAGCAGCAGACCAGGCTGGTAAATGCCTACCCGCAAAACCCCAAGGTGCCCGACGCGCTGCTCAACATCGCCAGTTGCCAGATGGAGCTGAAGGACAACGCTGCGGCCCAAAAAGGCTTCCAGGACATTGTCGCCAAATATCCCGGCACAAATGCGGCGCTCATCGCGGCGAAGCGCCTCGAACTGCTCAAATAATCTTGTTGAAGTAATTGGATACACGGATCGAACTTCGCCTGACGGAGATATTTTTCTCCCTGCAGGGCGAGACCTCGCGCACCGGACTGCCCACGGTGTTCATCCGCCTGGCGGGCTGCCCGCTGCGCTGCGGCTGGTGCGACACCCCCTACAGCTTCACCGGCGGCGAAACCTGGAAAATCGCCGACATCCTCGACAAGGTGGCAAGCTACGGTACGCCATACGTGACCGTAACGGGCGGCGAGCCGCTGGCGCAGAAGCATTGCCTGGTGCTGCTCGAGGCCCTGTGCGACGCCGGCTACGACGTGTCGCTGGAAACCAGCGGCGCGCTCGACGTTGCGGGGGTGGACCCGCGCGTGTCGCGCATCATGGACATCAAGCCGCCGGCTTCCGGTGAGTCCGACCGCAACCACTGGGAAAACCTTTCCGTGCTCAACCGCAACGACGAGATCAAGTTCGTGCTGGCCGACCGCGAGGACTACGAATGGTCGCTGGCGGTGATGCGGCGCGACGATTTCCCGCGCGAGGTGCCGGTGCTGTTCTCGCCCGTGCACGGCAAGCTCGACGCGCGCGTGCTGGCCGAATGGATGCTGGCGGACAAGGCCGCTGCGCGCCTGCAGATCCAGCTGCACAAGCATCTGTGGGGCGAGGAACGAGCCCGATGAGGCACGGCGGCGAGGCGAGGAGCCGGATTAAGCACGGCGGCGAGGAACGCGCGCGGTGAAGCGCGCTGCCGACAAGGTCGCGCCAAGGCGTGCGGTCGTGCTGCTGTCCGGCGGCCTCGATTCGGCGACCACGCTGGCCGTGGCGCATTCCCGTGGCTATGCCTGCCATGCGCTGTCGTTCGACTACGGCCAGCGCCATGTGGCCGAGCTGGATGCGGCCAGCCGCCTGGCAAGCTCCCTGGGCGCGGTCGAGCATCGTGTCGTGCGCCTGGATATTGGCCAACTGGGCGGCTCCGCGCTGACCGATTCCGCCATCGCCGTGCCCGAGGCCCCCACCGAGGGCATCCCGGTCACCTATGTGCCGGCGCGCAATACCGTGATGCTGGCCTATGCGCTGGCCTGGGCCGAGGTGCTGGGCGCGAACGACATCTTCATCGGCGTGAACGCCGTGGACTACTCGGGCTATCCCGACTGCCGCCCCGAGTTCATCGATGCCTTCGAAAAACTGGCCAACCTGGCGACCAGGGCCGGGGTGGAGCAGGGCAATTTCCATATGCACGCCCCGCTGATCAGCCTGAGCAAGGCGGAAATCATCCGGCTCGGTACCGGCCTGGGCGTGGACTACGGCCAGACCGTGTCCTGCTACCAGGCCAGCGCCGAAGGCCTGGCCTGCGGGCGCTGCGATTCCTGCCGCCTGCGGCGCGAAGGCTTCCTCGGCGCGGGCATCCCCGATCCTACGCGCTACGCGCGCAAAGCCTGAGCGGCCGGCGACCGGTCAGGGCTTTGCCAACGGCCGGCTATGGTATTTAATGTCCAGTTGGTGTTCGGGATGAAACCATTAGAATCCGGCTTTTTACGGGCATAGCCGCGGCTGCGGCCACATTCAATACCATAAGGAGGAGAGACAACAAATGACCTATCAAGACTTTGCCGGCGCGCAATCGTTTTTCCTGTGGTCGACCTTCGCCATCGCCCTGATCATGGGCGCGGTGGTCAACAAGACCAATTTCTGCACCATGGGCGCGGTCTCCGACTGGGTCAACATGGGCGACACCGGGCGCCTGCGCGCCTGGATATTCGCCATCGCCATCGGCGTGCTGGGCGTGATGGGGCTGGAAGCGGCCGGCATGATCAACGTCACCAGCACCTTCCCGCCCTACCGCCAGACCAACCTGGTCTGGCTCGAGAACGTGCTCGGCGGCGTGCTGTTCGGCATCGGCATGACGCTTGCCTCGGGCTGCGGCAACAAGACCCTGATCCGCATCGGCGGCGGCAACATCAAGTCCGTCATGGTGCTGCTGGTCATCGCCGTGATCGCCTACTACATGATCAATCCCTTCCCGGACAGCGACAAGACGCTGTATTCGGTGCTGTTCTATCCCTGGACCAGCCCGGCCTCGGTTGCCCTTGCCACCAATCAGGACCTCGGCGCCATGCTGTTTGGCGAGAACGCCGCCAACGGCCGCA
>DISR01000056.1 GCA_002421825.1 Thiobacillus sp. UBA6205
CAAGCCCACCGTCCCGCACCCTGCGTCCTGTGCGCTGGCATGCGCATAGCCTGGTCACCGAGCTGAACAATGCAGTCCGATTCCGCCAGCGCGCCATCTGGACGCCTCGCCAGAATCTTCCTGCTTAGCCACATGCGGGCGTTCACCAGCCTGACAGGCCACGTTCTCGGCTCGCACCCGCAGATCAATGGCTACTACGAAANNCAGCCGCTACCTGTTCGACAAGCTGCTGCACAACGACTATGCCCTGGCGCCCGCCAGGCTTGGCCTGCCGGACATGAAAATCCTGCTCTCCCTGCGGCATGCCGAACCCACCCTCAAGAGCATCGTGCATTTGTATCGGCAAAAGGATGGCGGAGATCTGTTTGATTCGCCCGAGAAAGCGGCGCGCTATTACATCGAGCGGGTCAGGGCGCTGGCCGATTTCGCGAAAGCCAACCCCGGCTGTTTCTATTTCGATGCCGAGCTGTGGCAGCGCGCGCCGGAACGACTGCTGCCCAGGCTCACCGAGTGGCTGGAACTGGATTCTCCCTTGCGCGAGCAATATCAAACCTTCGGCCATACCGGCAAGCCGTTGAAGGGCGATTCATCGCCGCGCATTCATCGCGGGAGCATCGACAGGGGCGGGAGCGATTATGCGCATATTGTCGTGCCGGATGCGGTGCTGATCGAGGCATGCGAGGCTTACCGGGAATGCCGCCGGCAGATCATCAAGCAGGCGGCGGATTCGCTACAACTTGATTAGAGCCTCGCGCTCAGAACACCAGCTGATACCTTACGCCCGCACCTTGGCCCAGGCGTTGCAGGAAGCCATGATCGGTCAAGGTCTTCAAGGCGTATTGCACTGTGCGGCGCGGCAATTGCGTGCTGTTCACGATGTCGTTCACGCGCAGACGTTGTTCGGGTTGCGATTTGAAGCTTTGCAGCACGGTCGATGCCGCTTCCGAAAGTTTTTGCAGCCGCGCATAGCGCTCGCGGTACTGGTCCGCGTCGCGCAGTGAGCCTTCCAGCATTTTCAGGAAGAACCACGTCAGCGGCTCATATTGATATTGCGCCGGGTCGGCATGAAACTGTCCCTGTGAGACTTCGTGCAATACCGCGTAGTACTGCGCGCGGCTCTGCTCGATGCGCCGGTCCAGCGCGACGTAGGGCATCACCGCGGCCAGGTGTTCATCGTCCGATTGCAACAGCGCCAGAAGGAACAGGGCGCGGCCGATGCGGCCATTGCCATCCTGGAATGGGTGTATCGCCAGAAAGCGGAACACGAATTCGGTTGCCACCAATAGCGGCCAGGGGGTTTCGTGCCGATTGGCGTTGTACCAGGCCACCAGTTCGGCCATGGCAGTTTCTGTGATGATGCCGGGCGTGGCCGGGTCGAGCACGGTGCGCACTTCGCCCGTGGCGTGGTTTTTCGAGACCACACGGTTGGGCGAGGTTTTGTAGGCACCGGCATAGGCTGAGGCTTGCGGATAGAACCTGAGCAGATCGTGATGCAGGCCGCGAATCACCATCTCGGTGAGGGGAACGAAGTCGCGCGCCTGCGCGTAGACCGTTGCCAGAACCTCGCGGCATCCGACGACTTCTTCCACGCTGCGCTCACGATCTTTGGAAAGTTTGTCGAGGATGAATGCTTTGTGCTGTTCAAAGGCCGTGACACGTCCATCCACCGAGAGCGTGGTGTCCACCCATTCCACCTCTGCATCGGTGAGCAGCGCGTTCTCGATCCGTGTTGAGGCGCCGACGTTGCTGATGAGTGCGCAACGGTTCAGATACTGTGCCTCGGCAGGCTCAAGCGAACGAAGGCCGGAAGCGGCGCTTACCAGCTTCCCTTGTAACTGCTTGAGGGCTTTTTCGAGCTTGACGCTCGGCTCAAACGACAGCATATGGGGCTGCAACCTGTCGAGGGGTAATGGATTTTTCCATTAATGCGCAATATTGCGCAACTTGCATGTATATAATATTGCGCAATATTGCGCATTGTGTGTCATTTTTACCGCATCCCCTTCGGGTTGTTGGGTTCAGAGCGGTGCAGAAATTTCCGGGAACAGGCTATCCCAGGCGTCGCGTTCCGCCCGGTAGTCGAGCAGGGCCTCGACGATCTGCTGTTTGCGGTGGGCGCGGTGCTCGCTGGATTGAATCTGCTGCCAGGCCGGGGCGTGCTCGCCGAAGTTGCGCTCGATGTTGTCGATGAAGGCGCGCACTTGCGCCAATGCCTCTTTTAGTCCGGGCGCATCCAGCCACCAATTGCCGGCTTTGAAGACCTGTTCGCCCAGTTGCCGGTTCTTTTGCACGATGGCTTCGTGCTTTTGCCGGTACAGCGCCAGTATCTCGGCTTCTTTCTGATCGAGCACGGCTTCGACGGTGTCGCGAGGGAAAGGCCGGTTCACGTCTGCGCGCTTCACCAGTTCTTCGGTGGAAAACAGCATGAGGTCGCCGAAGAACTGGCGCTCGAATTCGTTGGAGAGGTCGATGCGCTGCCGCTCATTTTCTTGCTCGACTTCCACGCCGGGGCGGAAGTCGTCTTCCATTCCCGCATCGGTGGTGCGCAGGTGCAGGCTGGGCATGTTGAACGCGGCGAAGCGCGGGCCGATCTCGGCGGCGATCAGCCGGCCGGCGGTGGGGCCGGACATTCTCAAACGCAAATGCCCGAAGGGGATGACGTATTTCAGGCCCGCGTAGTTGACGATGGTGTTGCCGGGGTAGACGGTGCGCGCGGGGCTGAGCGTGCTGTAGCCTGTTCCGTAGTCGAACCAGGTTCTGCGCGTGAGGTGCTCGCCGAAGAAGAAGGCGTTGAGGCGGCCGGCAAAATCACGCAGGCAGGCGGCGTGGTTGTGCGCGCCGGTCAATCGACATGCGTAATCGAACGCGGCCTGCTTGTGTTCGTAGCCAAACAGCCCGGCGAGGTCGTGATAGGCGGCGTCGCCCGGCTTTTGCTGCGTGCCGTGGAATTGGCAGTGCCGGGTTTCCTCCAATGTGGCCAGGCGGGCGAAGAAGGCGCGGACGTCGTCGAGGAAGTTGGCGGCCATCACCGAGGGCGACACCGGCGGGTCGCCCACCATCTTGCCGGTGAGCATGAGCGTGTCGGTGCGGCGGAAAATCCTGTCAACGGTGTGGAAGTAGTTCAGCGCAACCACCGTCTCGTCGCCGGAATCCGTTTGCCGGTTCACGCACAGGCGCTGGTCGCTGTCGACCAGGAAATACAGCGTGCAATCCTTGTCCTGCGTGAGTTGCAGGAACTTGAGGTAGGCGAGGTTGCGATTGGCGGCCTGGCCCTTGAGGTAGAACTTCTCGCGCGGCTGGTCGGTGAGGAGGCGGCCCAGGCGTTCACGCATGTCGGCAGGCAGGGAATGCAGCAGATCGTACTGCTCGTCCAGGCCGAAGTGATGGACGCGCAGGCCTTTTCCCCGGTATTCCTCCACCAGTTCGATGTCGCGGCGGATGTTGGCCTCGAAGCGGCTGTCCTCGGCGACGACGACCTGGACTTTGCCCCACGCGCCATGCGTGTTGCCGCCGTAGTCGAAGAGCCGGCAGACCTGAAGGATGCTTTCCAGGCAGGCGCGCAGGTGCGGCGGACGATCGGCGATGGGGATGCCGAGGATGAAATGGTGGCGGTCGTCGTTGCCGCGTTGCGCGATCAGCGCTTCCTGCTCGCGGAACAGGGCCTGGTAGTCGGCCAGCAATGCGTGGAAATCCATCGTGCCGGACCACATGGCCTGCTCCAGCAGGGGATGGCACTGCTCGTAGAGGGCGAGGGGGTCGGCGCCGCCTTGCAGCTGCCGGCCGAGCTCGGCCAGGGCGGGGATGCGGTTCTGGTAACGCTCGATGCAATTCGCCAGCAGCGTTGTATCGAAACCGCTCATTCGTCAGCGGCGGGATGAATAGTTGGGGTAGGCATCCTGGTCGATCATCACCTCGATGAGGTTGATGTCGTGGTGGAAATCGAGCGCCGCGAGTTTTTCCAGGTCCTGTTCGCTTTCCACCCGCGCATGCCGGATGCCGAAGGACTGGGCCAGCAGGGCGTAATCCGGATTGGTGAAGTCGCAGTCGATGAAGCGGTCCCGGTAGAGGTGGTGCTGGTTCTTGCGGATGAGGCCCATGGTGTTGTTGTTGAACAGCACCACGTTGAGCGGGATCTTGTAGTTGACCGCAGTCATGACTTCCATGGCGCACATGTGGAAGCCGCCATCGCCGATCACGGCGAACAGGGGCTGCCGGATGGCGCAGCCGGCGCCGATGGCGGCGGGGATGGCATGGCCCAGCGAGGAGATGCCGGTGTTGGGGTAGAAGCGGTCCTTGTGCGAGACCCGGTAGAAGTTCTGCGCGAAGACGATGTTGTCGTCGAACATGACCAGGCCGTCGGGGAACTGACGTTCCAGCCAGGCGTAGAAGGCGCGCACCTGGTCGAATTTCTTGTCGAAAATGGTCTCGCCGGCATCGTCGCTCTGTTTCTGCGAGGCTGCGATGAAGGCGGCGACATCGACCGGCGCCTTGGCAGGTAAGCCTTGCCGCTGAATCGCGGCATCCAGAGCCTTGAGGTAGGTGCCCAATCCGGCTTGAACCGCCAGGTCGGCGCGAAAAACCTTTTCCAGCTGCTGGGCGCTGTTGTCGACCTGGATCAGCTTCTTGCCGGCCAGCAGATGCTTGTCCCACACGTAGCTGGTGCGCTCGTTGAAGCCCGCGCCCAGCACCAGCACCAGGTCTGCCTCCTGTTCCAGATAGCGCAGGGCGTGGCCGCCGGAGGTGACGCCGAGGCTGCCCAGGGCCAGGGCGGAGCGTTCGTCGACCGCGCCCTTGGCCTTGAGGCTGCTGGTGACCGGAATGTTGAGCCCCACGCTGATGCTGCGCAGGGCCTGCTGCGCGCCCGAGCGGATGCAGCCATAGCCGGCGATGATCAGCGGGCGTTTGGCCTCGCGCAGCAGTTCCACGCTCCTGGCGATGTAGGCATCGGCGATCACGCCTTCGCCGTTGACGCGGCTGAAGGTGATGTCGTCCAGGATGGATTCTTCCACCGGTTCTTTCTGGATATTGTAGGGAATGCTCAAGACCACCGGGCCGGGCGTTTTGGACAAGAGGTGCTTGGCCGCCTGGTTGAGCACGGTGGCCAGGTAGTCGGTGCGCTCAACCAGCTTGTGGTAGCGGGTGATGCCGGCGAACAGGGCGACCTGGTCGATGCTGCCGCCCTCGCCCGAGCTTTCCTGCAGGCCGCCCTTGCCGAAGATGTAGGTGGGGGCCTCGCCGGTGATGGCGAGCACCGGCAGGTGGTCGGCATAGGCGCTGGCAATGGCGGTGACGAGGTTGGTCGCCCCCGGCCCGGCGGTGGTGATGCAGGCGCCGATGCCGCCGGTGACGCGGGCATGCCCGCCGGCCATGAAGGCCGCGCCCTGTTCGTGCTTGGCCAGCACGGAACGAATGGGCGAATCGTAGAGCGCGTCGTAAACCGGCAGAATGTGCGAACCCGGGATGCCGAAGATGGCCTCGATGCCCAGCTGCTCCATGTATTTGACGATCAGTTCGCTGAGAGGGATCTGCATGTCTGCTGTATTGCGTCTTGCGAATCTGCGATTTGAACACAAGTTTCCGCTCCGGGGAACGCTCGGGCGGGCCGGTCGGAGCGGTGTGCTGGAGGCGCCTGTAATGCGGAATGCGGGTTCAGGCGGGCGTCGTGTTGGCCGAGGTCCGGGCGAATTTCTCCAGTGCGGCTTCGAGGCGGCTGCGGATGCGCGCCTTGGGTTCGTTCCAGTGGCTGGATTCATGCCCGTAGCTCAGCACGTTCATGGCCGCATTGCACTCGAACAGGGTGATGACGTTGTTTTGCCCCAAATGGCAGTCGAGGCCGAAGTAGTCGAGGCCGATGATGCGCCGGATTTCAGACAGCGTGCCCTGGAAGCGGGGCAGGTGGTCATGCTCGAATGCGGACAGCCAGTAGCGCTCCTCCTCGGCGGTCTGGTCGGTGTTGAGGCGCGAGCCGCGATGAACCAGCCATTCCTTGCTGATGATGACGTGGTGCAGCATCATCTTGCCGCCGGTAAAGATGATGCGGCATTTGCGATAGAGCCCGTCGGCATCATGGAAGTCGGCGAACTCGGTAAGGTAGGCCGAGCGGCCTATCCAGGGCAGGGCGAAGGTTTCATCCCATTTGCCGGTATCGTCGATGCGCAGGGTGCTGACGCCGCCATGGTCGCCTGCGAGCCGCACGATGATGGGGTAGTTCAGGCTGTGCTTTTCTGCGGCAGCGGCAAAATCCCCGGGACGGGACGGCTTGATGAGGACAGTGCGCGGAATGTTCATGCCCGCGACGCCGGACAGCCGTTCCGCGATCTGGTCGCGGCGGGTCTGCGCGATCAGCCGGGGGTCGTTGAAGCAGGGCCTGCCCGTCTTTTCCACGATTTCGATGGCCTGTTTCAGCGCTATGGCATGGCTGTCGGGGTCGGCGATGTAATTCACCAGCGGCGCAGCCGGCTCGGGAAACTTTTTTCTGCCTTGCTCGCCCAGCCAAAGCTCCTGGATCGCGAAACGGCCCGGCGTCAGGTGCGGCATATAGCTGCAGGTGCCCATGAGCGTGATCTGCGGGCGCAGGTTTCTTCCCAGGCGCACGTATTCCTTGCCGGAATCCGAGAGACCGAGCAGGAAGGTGAGCGGCAGAGGGTAGCCTCCGGGGGCGGCAGGTCGATTGGCGGTCATCAAGACTCCGGTTTTGCTTTCAGTTCGATTTCTCATTTTCCCACGCTGACACGGCTTCCTTCAGGCTGCGCAGCTTGTTCACGACTTCCAGCAGCTCCTGGCGCGGAATCGATTCACGAATCACGCCGACGCCGCCCTGCGTATGGATCCCCCCGTCTTGCACAAGCGCGGCGCGCAGGTTGAGGTAACAGCAGGCGTCCTGCCAACCGGGGCCGATGCGGCCGACCATGCCGCCATAGTAGCGCGTGGGTTCGGTGCCGGCATCGGCGAGGGGAATCAACTCGTCCGGATAGGAGCTGAGCGGAGGATAGCTGTCGTGCAGCATGTCGAAACAATCCATGCCTTCCTTGAGCGTGCCGGACACGCGCGAGAAAAGATGCCGCACATGGCGCAGCGTGCGCACGTCCATGTGGCGTTCGAGCCTCACGCTGCCGGCCTGGCACAGGCGCTCCATGCGTTTCTGATAACGTTCCAGCGCCATGCCGTGCTCCTTGCGCTCCTTGGCGTCGGTGAGCAGCTCGTTCAGCCAGCGGGCATCCTGCTCGGGGTCGGTGGAAATGCCGCGGGTCGAGGCGACCACGTCGAAGGCAAGTTCGCTGCCGTTCATTTCGAACACGTTCTCCGGGCTGCAGCCGAGCGAATTTATGCCGCCCAGTGCGGCGTAATGGCAGGCCGCGGCATTCGCCTCGAAATCGGAGTAGATCTCGAACAGTCGAAACGCATCGGCATCTGCCGGTGCGGGTCTGTGGTAAGTGCGAGTGATGATCATCTTGCCGTGGACGGATTGCAGCGTTTCCACGGCGCGCTTGAGCCGCTCCAGGAAATGCGCGTCGTCCTCGCCTTGCCAGGGCGAGGCGTTTGCATTTCCCTTGGCGCAAATGGCGGGAAGGGGGGCGGTGTCGTCTCTTTCGATCAGGTCGCGGGCGGCTTCTTCCAGGCCGGGCGCCGCCGCGAGCAAAGCCGGTGCGGCATCGCCGAAACAGGCTTCAACCTTGGGCTGCACGAAGCTCATCAGCGGCAGGGACGGGTCACGCGCAGCGCGCCTGATATCGAGGCTGACCAGGAAGAAACACGGCAGCGACGGGTCGAGCAGAGGGCGCAATTCCCGAAAGATGTCGGTGCCGGCCGGACGGGCGGTTTTTTCGCCGTCGGTATGAATCTCGAAGCGGTCGCCCGTGTAATGCACGATGCGATGGGCGCCGATCCCCGTCCAGCAGGTCCCGGCGCCAGGCTGGTGCAACAGGTAGGCCCATTCGCACAGTTCAGGATGGGTTTCGCGCGCTCGCCTGAAATAGGCGCGAGCGGCATCCAGGTTTGAAACGGCTGGCAGTTTCTGCATGGCGGCTGTCGTAGTACGGTGGCTTGAATATTAAACCCTAAGCCCGGGCCGGGGTTAGTGTTGTTGTGAGGGCGGCCAGCCTGCGCGGCGTGTTTTTTCGGCGTCGACCTGAAAGCGTGGCCGGATATTCGGGATAATTCACCAACATGAAAGACGTTCCCTACTGGCGCCTGTCAGGCTTCTACTTTTTCTACTTCGCCTTCGTCGGCGCCATGGCGCCGTTCTGGGGGCTGTATCTCAAGTCGCTCGAATTCTCCGCCTTCCAGATCGGCATCCTGATGTCGCTCTTGCAGGTGATGCGCATCTTCGCGCCCAACATCTGGGGGCACATGGCCGACCGCAGCGGCAGGCGCGTGGCGATCGTGCAGATCGCCGCCATCGGCAGCCTGCTGTTTTATGCGGGCGTGTTCTTCGGCACCTCGTTCTGGTGGATGTTCGCGGTGATGGCGGGCATGAGCTTTTTCTGGAGCGCCTCGCTGCCGCTGGTCGAGGCCATGACCCTGTCGCACCTGGGCGAGCGCATGGCCAATTACGGCTATATCCGCCTGTGGGGTTCGATCGGCTTCATTGTTGTGGTGATCGGCCTGGGCTACTGGTTCGATTACCGGCCGGTGTCGGACCTGTTGTGGGCGGTGCTGGGCTTCATCATCGGCATCGCCCTGTTCGCGCGCGTGATGCCGGAGGCGGTGATCGCGCCGCACGAGCACGACCATGCCCCCATCATGGACATCGTGCGCCGGCCCGAAGTGTGGACGCTGCTGGCGGGCTGCTTCCTGATGGCGGCGGCGCACGGGCCTTACTACACCTTCTATTCGATCTATCTGGTCGATCACGGCTATGCCAAGTCCGCGGTGGGCTGGCTGTGGGCGATCGGGGTGGTCGCCGAGATCGTCGTGTTCCTGTGGCTGCCGCGCGTCGCACAGGTGAATTTCGAGCGCCTCTTGCTGCTGACCTTCGCTGTCGCTGCGCTGCGCTTCCTGATGATTGCCTGGGGGGTGGGCAGCCCGGCCGCGGTGGTGGCGGCACAGTTGCTGCACGCCTTCACCTTCGGCGCCTACCACGTCGCGGCGGTCACGCTCATCCACCGTTATTTCAGGGGTCGTCACCAGGCGCGCGGCCAGGCGCTGTACAACAGCCTGGCCTTCGGCGCCGGCGGCACCCTGGGTGGGCTGTATGCCGGCTGGGCCTGGGAGGGGCTGGGGGCGCAGTGGACTTTCAGCCTGGCGGCGGGCTGCGCGCTTTTGGCCTTCCTTGTGCGCCTGCGGCGCTTTCCGGCAGACGCTGGCTGACTTATAATCTTTTGTTCTTAAAAAGCTTTTTGCTGTCATGCCCGGACGTACCCTTTACGACAAGCTGTGGGATGCCCACGTGGTGCACGTGGAGCCCGACGGCACCACCTTGCTCTACATCGACCGCCACCTGGTGCACGAAGTCACCAGCCCGCAGGCCTTCGAAGGCCTCAAGCTGGCCGGCCGCAAGCCCTGGCGCACCAGTTCCGCCGTGGCCGTGCCGGACCACAACGTGCCGACCACCGACCGCAACCAGGGCATCGCCGACCCGGTGTCGCGCCTGCAGGTGGAAACGCTGGATGCCAATTGCGCCGAGTTCGGCATCACCGAATTCAAGATGAACGACATCCGCCAGGGCATCGTGCACGTCATCGGCCCGGAAGAGGGCCTGACCCTGCCGGGCATGACCGTGGTGTGCGGCGACTCGCACACTTCCACGCACGGCGCGTTCGGCGCGCTGGCGCACGGCATCGGCACGTCCGAAGTCGAGCACGTGATGGCCACGCAATGCCTGGTGCAGAAGAAATCCAGGGCCATGCGCATTCGCGTGGAAGGTGAACTCGGCCGCGGCGTCACCGCCAAGGACGTGGCGCTCGCCATCATCGGCGAGATCGGCACCGCCGGCGGCACCGGCCATGCCGTGGAATTCGCCGGCTCGGCCATCCGCGGGCTGTCCATGGAGGGCCGCATGACCCTGTGCAACATGGCCATCGAGGCGGGCGCGCGCGCCGGCATGGTGGCGGTGGACGAGAAGACCATCGAGTATTTCCGCGGCCGGCCCTACGCGCCCAAGGGCGAGATGTTCGACCAGGCGGCGGCCTACTGGAAGACGCTGGTCTCGGATGCCGATGCGAAATTCGATGCCGAGGTCGTGCTCGACGCGGCGAAGATCAAGCCCCAGGTGACCTGGGGCACGTCGCCCGAAATGGTAGTGACGGTGGATGGCAAGGTGCCGAACCCCGCCGATGCGTCGAGCGAAGTAAAAAAACACGACTGGGAGCGCGCGCTGCAGTACATGGGGCTTGAAGCGGGCACGCCGATCGAGCAGATCGCCATTGATAAAGTCTTCATCGGCTCCTGCACCAATTCGCGCATCGAGGATTTGCGCGAGGCCGCGGCCGTGGTCAAGGGCAGGCACAAGGCTGCCAATGTGAAACTGGCCATGGTGGTGCCGGGCTCCGGCCTGGTGAAGCAGCAGGCCGAGGAAGAGGGCCTGGACAAGGTGTTTCTCGAGGCCGGTTTCGAATGGCGCGAGCCGGGCTGTTCCATGTGCTTGGCCATGAACGCCGACCGCCTGGAGCCGGGCGAGCGCTGCGCCTCGACCTCCAACCGCAATTTCGAGGGGCGGCAGGGCGCGGGCGGCAGGACGCATCTGGTCAGCCCGGCGATGGCTGCGGCGGCCGGGATTGCCGGACATTTTGTGGATGTCAGAAAATTTTGAGCCGGAATCGCTGTCTTATCGATCTGTCCCCCTGTGCCCCGGCACGGGAATTTCGTTGTCGTTGATTTTTCCAAGGAGATCAGCATGCGTTACCTTGTTGCGTTGTTTGCCCTCATGGGCGTGGTGAGCCTCTCGGCCTGCAACACCGTCGAAGGTCTGGGCCAGGACATCCAGAAGGGTGGCGAGGCCATCGAGAAGGCAGCCAAGTAGTGAAACCTTTTGCCAAGCTTGACGGGCTGGTGGCGCCGCTCGACCGCGCCAATGTCGATACCGATGCCATCATTCCCAAGCAGTTCCTGAAGTCGATCAAGCGCAGCGGCTTCGGCCCCAACCTGTTCGACGAATGGCGCTACCTCGACGTCGGCGAGCCCGGCAAGTCGAACCACGACCGCCCGCTCAATCCGGATTTCGTGCTGAACAAGCCGCGCTACCAGGGCGCCTCGGTGCTGCTGGCGCGCGAGAATTTCGGCTGCGGCTCCAGCCGCGAGCATGCGCCTTGGGCGCTGGAGGATTACGGCTTTCGCGCCATCATCGCGCCGAGTTTCGCCGACATCTTCTATAACAACTGCTTCAAGAACGGCATCCTGCCCATCGTGCTCGATGCCGCCATCGTCGACCGGCTGTTCAGGCAGTGCGAGGCGAGCGAGGGTTACGCGCTCACCGTGGACCTCGACAAGCAGACCGTGACCACGCCCACCGGCGAAACGATCGCCTTCGAGGTGGATGCCGGCCGCAAATACCGGTTGCTGAACGGCCTCGACGACATCGGCCTGACCCTGTTGCAGAGCGACAAGATCAAGGCCTACGAAGAACGGCGCAAGGCGGAAGCGCCGTGGCTGTTTTGATTTGAACAAGGAGGACAGGAGGACAAGAGGACTGCCTGTTTCCACTTTTCCTCCTGTGCCTCTTGTCCTCTTTGTGAAATGGTTTTGACATGAAAATTGCAGTTCTACCCGGTGACGGCATCGGCCCCGAAATCGTTGCCCAGGCGGTGAAAGTGATGAAGGCGCTGGCCAGCGATGGCCTGAAGCTGGAAATGGAAGAGGCGCCCATCGGCGGCGCCGGCTA
>DISR01000066.1:0-2746 GCA_002421825.1 Thiobacillus sp. UBA6205
AGGCCCGCCCCCGGGCCGATGTTTGTGGTGGATGAAACACCGATCGCGGCGAGGGCGCCGCTCCACCCGCGCGCTTCTATTTCAACCCGTGCTGCTTGAGCTTGCGGTATAGCGTGCGCTCGGTGATGCCGAGCAGGTCGGCCACCGTGCGGCGATGGCCGCCATGCTTGTCCAGCAATTCGCGAATGTAGTCTTTTTCCACATCGTTCAGGGAACTGCGGTTCACGGATGTCGGCGACTGCCTGTCCGCGGCCAGCGGCAGTTCCAGGCCCAGGTCTTCGGCGCGGATGATTCCGTCGTGGCAGCGCACCAAGGCGCGCTGCAGCAGGTTGCGCAACTCCCGCACGTTGCCGGGGAAATTGTAGTGCTTGAGCGCATTGAGCGCTTCCTTGTCCAGGCGGCAGCGCATGCGGCTGCCGCCTGACAATCTCGCTATCAGCACCTCGGCCAGGGCGGGAATGTCCTCGCGCCGTTCGCGCAGGGGCGGCAGCGCGACATCGATGCCCGCCAGGCGGTAGTAAAGGTCCAGGCGAAACAGTTTCTGGTCGACCCAGTCGAGCAGGTTGCGGTTGGTGGCGGACACCAGCCTGACATCGGCCTTCAAGGTCTTGGTGCCGCCCACGCGGCGGAATTCCCCGGTCTCGAGAACCCTGAGCAGCTTGGCTTGCAGGGAAAGGGGGATTTCCGAAATCTCGTCGAGGAACAGCGTTCCGCCGTCGGCCAGTTCGTACAGCCCCTTTTTCTGCCCGGTGCTGCCGGTAAAGGCGCCGCGCTCGTGGCCGAAGAGTTCGTTCTCGAACATGTTTTCGGGAACGGCCGCGCAGTTGATGGCGATGAACGGGCCGCTCGCGCGCGGCGAACGGTCATGCACGAATCGCGCGGCCAGTTCCTTGCCCACGCCGCTTTCTCCGAACAGCAGCACCGAGGCCTCGCTCTCCGCCACCCGCGCCAGATTGTCCACGCAGGTCAGGAAGGCCGGGGAGTGCCCAACCATGCGCATGTCCTTGCAGTCGGGTTCGCTGCTCGCTTCCAGCGGGTAGAGGATCTCGCCCAGGAACAGGCGCCCGTCCAGGCCGCGTATGGCATGCCCGCGGATGCGTGTGCGCTCGGGTTCGTTATCGGCGTGGTAATGCGTATGCAGGACCACCGTCGGCTTGCCGGTATCGAAAAGGGCCTGGTGCGGGCACTGTTCGCCATTTTCATGGCAGGGCCTGGAAGAATGGTGCGAGACTTCGTGGCAGCGGCGGTTCAGGATCGCTTCCTGGCCGACCCCGTAGGATTCGCAATAGCGGCGGTTGGCGGCCACGATGCGGTATTGCTCATCGATTACCACGAACGGCTGGTCATGGGCCTCGATGATTTCCTGCAAGTCTACGTTCGGCATTTCCTGCCCTTGATGTCATGACGGCATGAAACCTTGTCATGACATTCCGGGTATGTCAATGGGCGGATGTTCCGGCGACAGGCCCTCGCCACCGCGCTTCGGCGGGTGCCTGGTGCTGGCACGGCTATTGCGTGTAAATGCGCACGCCTGATTTCCAAGGCGCATTCCGACAAACAACAGACGGAGGCATACCTCAATGGCACACATCGTTATTCTGGGCGCGGGCATCGGCGGCATGACCATGGCCTATGAAATGCGCGAAAACGCGCGTTCGCAGGACAAGATCACCGTGATCTCCAACTTCCCCTATTTCCAGTTCACGCCCTCCAATCCGTGGGTGGCGGTCAACTGGCGCACCCAGTCCGACATCACCATTCCGGCAGGGCCTTACCTCAACAAAAAGGGCATTGACTTCATCCCGGTGGGCGCCAAGCGCGTGTACCCCGAGCAGAACCGGATCGAACTCGCCGACGAGCGCATGGTGGACTACGATTTCCTGATTATCGCCACCGGCCCCAAGCTGGCGTTCGACGAGGTGGAAGGACTGGGCCCGGAAGGCCACACCCAGTCGATCTGCCAGGTCGAGCACGCGGTCAAGGCCGGCAAGGCCTGGGAGGAGTTCGTCAAGGACCCGGGCCACATCGTGGTCGGCGCGGTGCAGGGCGCCTCCTGCTACGGCCCGGCCTACGAGTTCGCCATGATCATGGATACCGACCTCAGGAAGCGCAAGATCCGCGACAAGGTGCCGATGACCTTCGTCACCGCCGAGCCCTACATCGGCCATCTCGGTCTGGGCGGCGTGGGCGACTCCAAGGGCATGCTTGAATCGACCATGCGCGAGCGCCACATCAAGTGGATCTGCAACGCCAAGACGACAAAAGTCGAAGCCGGCAAGATGTTCGTGTCCGAGCACAACGACAAGGGCGAAGTCATCAAGGAACACGTGCTGGACTTCAAGTACTCGATGATGCTGCCGGCGTTCAAGGGCATCGATGCCGTGTTCGGCGTCGAAGGCCTCACCAACCCGCGCGGCTTCATCGCCATCGATCCCTACCAGCGCAATCCCAAGTTCCAGAACGTGTTCTCGGTCGGCGTCTGCGTGGCCATCCCGCCGGTCGAGCCCACCCCCGTGCCCACCGGCACGCCCAAGACCGGCTACATGATCGAGTCCATGGTGACCGCGACCGCGCACAACATCCGCGCCATCCTCGACGGCAGGGAACCGACCGAGAAGGCCACCTGGAATGCCGTCTGCCTGGCCGATTTCGGCGACACCGGCGCGGCCTTCGTGGCGCTGCCGCAGATTCCGCCGCGCAACGTCAACTGGTTCAAGGAGGGCAAGTGGGTGCACCTGGCCAAGGT
>DISR01000066.1:2775-26170 GCA_002421825.1 Thiobacillus sp. UBA6205
TGGTCAGAGCAGGCTGTTCAGGTAGTTGCGCAGGGTGGAAACAAGATGTTCATTCATGTGCCTGGGGTGGTCTATGTCAGGCGGGGCGGTAGAGAGGAGATTCATGGTTGCGTTGGCTTCGTAGAATACAAGTTGCCCATCGGGGGCGACATCGAAGTCCACGCCGAAGATGTCCAGCGGGATGCGATCCCCGATCGCCTGCAGCGCCTGCATGGCCGGCTGCCCGAGTTCCCTGTGCGGATCGGTGCAAATCTGATCCTCCCTGGCCAGGAGGTCCCGGTTGTTTCGATAGAATGCGATGCGGTGTTCGTCCGATTTGCGGCCGTGCACATTCCAGTGAGGGGAATAGTCGACGCGAGTGACGATGATCTCGCCGCCGACGATCGCGGCACGAATTTTTCGGTAGAGCTTTGCTTCGCCCCGGCTATCCACGAAAGCGGTGACGAAGAAATCTTCCTTCTTGTCTTCCGACAAAAACCTGATCAGCGCGTCCCGGTCATCCACTTTGACCATGCCCTTGCCCTGCTGGCTGGAAAGGGTTCGGGTGATTAGCGGGTAGCCATATTGGCTTTCGATTTCGTCGGCCAGATCCTCAACCGATTTTCCGGTCCGGGAGAAACGGCTTGTCCTGGGCGCGACAAGGCCGGGGATATCGGCAACGAGCTCGGCTGTCCGGTCCCGCGTGGTGGGCAGAACCTTTTTCGGGTGATTGATCACGGGCACGCCGAAGCTGTCGGCGAAGGCGGCCTCGGCCATGGCATCGCCCTCGGCAAGCAGGAGTTCCGCATTGGCGAAATTGTTGATGATCAAGTCGGGCGCGGGAATGTTCGCCGCCGCCTCCCTGCCTGCCGGGGTGGCCGAGAAAACCGAGGAAAAGTGGAACTCGTCGGCCAAAACCCGGACCAGCTGGGTCGGATAGTTGCCGCTGAAGTGCAGGTCGAATTCGGTCTTCGTTTCGTACTTGAAGTTCGGGAAGCCGGAGAGGATCAGTATGCCGGCCTTGTGCCCGGCCTGCCTGGGGAAAACGAAGGCGGGCGTTTCCGCGGCTATGCGGTTCCTCAGCGCGACGGCCTCGGTTTTCTTCCCCAGCGCGTTTGCGCAGGCATAAAGCTCGGTGAGCAGCCCGAATTTCGTGTTGGGCTGAATCGCGGCATCGGCGGCCGCAAGCGCCGTCCACGTGGCCTGCAGGTCGCCCTTCAGCTTGTGCGCCCTGGCCAGTTCGTAGAGCAGTTCCGCATCGGCGGGCAGGGTGGCGATGGCGCTTTCGAGCAGCCTGGCCGCCGCATCGGGGCGCTTGAGCCTGGCGAGCGTGCGCGCCAGCCCCAGCAGCATCGCCCGTTCGGACGGGTCGGGAAGGCGCAGGGCGGGCCAGTCCGGCACGCCTCCGTCCGCCAGCCTGGCGGCCTCGCCGTCCTTGCCCTCCTTTTCGAGCAGCGCAAGCAGAGGGTGCAGGTTGCGAAGGTAAACCCAGGCCGGCGGCGACGCCGACAGCGACTGGCGCAAAAGCTTTTTTGCCTCTTTGGAGTTGCCGCGCTGCAGCATGGCAATCGCGAGCAGGCCCATGGCCTCGGCGTCGCTGCTGTTCTGCGCGAGGACCTCGCGGTAGAGCTTCTCGGCATCCGCGATGCGGCCGAGCGCATGCAGGTTCTTCGCCGTACCGAGCTTGGCGGCGCTGTCGGGGGATTCGAAAATCGAGGGGCGCATTGTTGTGGACGTTAATAGAGGTGAGTCAAGGGCACGCTGTCCATGCAGCGGAATGATCGTGGCGGATGGGCGGGTGCGGCTTTCCCATGGCGTTCAGTGGGCAAGGTCGGCAATGCGGGTGGCTTCGCGGGCATAGCGGATGACCGAGAAACGCGCGCTCATGTCGGCAACGCTGTTGGCGATCTTCTCCGGCGATGCGCGGCCCGCAGCCAGCTCCGCAATCCACGTGCCGAGCTGCCGCATCTCGTCCCGGCCCAGCCCGCGGCGGGTGGCTTCGGCAACGCCCAGGCGCAGGCCGAACGAGGGTCGGAAAGGCAGGGTGATCGCATTGGTGTTGAGGCCGGCGGCCTGCAGGCGTTCCCATGCCGCGAGCGAATCCGGCCTGCCGCCGAGGTCCATCATTACCTGGTGGCTGCGGGTGCCGCCGAGCCCGGCGAACAGCACGTTCGCCCCGGCCTCGGACAGCGATTCCGCGAGCGCTTTGGCGTTGCGGACAACCGCGTGCGCATAGTCCTCGCCATACGCCACGCACTCCTCCAGGGCCGCGCCCAGGGCGGCGACATGGTGCACATGGACGTTGGACACGAAGAGGGGAACGATGCTGTCCCGGATGCGCGCAGCGATCGGCCCGTTTTCGCGTGCCGTAATGAGGCCCTTCTGCGGACCCCAGAGCGTCTTGTGCGTGCTGCCGTGCAGCAGGTCGGCGCCTTCCTCCAGCGGCGACTGGAAAGCCTTGCCGGCGATGAGCCCGAGCGTGTGCGAGGCGTCGAAGGAAATGATGGGTTCGGGGCCGATGGCCTCGCGCAGGGCCTTCACCGGATGGGGGAACAGCTGCATGCTGGCGTCCAGAAAGACCAGCCTGGGCGGCTGCTTGCCGGCAAGCGCGCCCGCGGCGTCGACATCGATCACGCCGCGCTCGCGGTCGTAGGGAATGGGCACCAGGTTCAGGCCCTCGCGCTCGGCGATGACGCGGGTCGCGAAGTGGCCGCCGCAATCGGATGGCACGGACCATACGGTATCCCCGCGCGAGACCAGCACCATGAGGATGATCTGGGCGACCTGGTTGCCCGAAAGCGGGCGCGAATCGGCATACTCGGCGTGGAACAGCTGTCGCGCGAGGCGGTCGGTTTCGTTGGCAATCCCGCGCACCCAGGACTGGTTCGGATAATCCCAGATGGAAGGCGGACGTTCGCCCTCGGGCGGGATGCAGTAGCGCATCGAGACGTCGCTCGCCAGCGCGCGGCGCACGTCCGCAGAAACCAGGTTCTCGCTTGCGACGAGATTCAGCGAGCGCGTCAGCCGGTTTTCGTGTTGGTCGAGCAGCTTCAGGATGGACATTTTGTAGGTGTCATGGAAACCGCGGGCCGCGCGTGCGGCTCGGTTGCGGTGCTCCCTGATCGGCAAGGCGTTTTCCCGCAAGACTATCATCAAACCTGCCCGGCGGGGCACTTGCGCGCCGCATGCG
This sequence comes from Thiobacillus sp. UBA6205, assembly GCA_002421825.1. Lineage (GTDB taxonomy): Bacteria > Pseudomonadota > Gammaproteobacteria > Burkholderiales > Thiobacillaceae > UBA6918. The sequence continues at coordinate 5,945 of DISR01000066.1, forward strand.
GGAGCGGAAGAGCGGCGCAAAACTGGCGTAAAATTCCACGGATTGGCCTGCGTTGCGCAGGCATAACGACGCAAACCAACTGGATGGAAGCTTTATGCTCCTGATGATCGACAATTACGACAGCTTCACCTACAACCTCGTGCAGTATTTCGGCGAGCTGGGCGAAGACGTCAAGGTGATCCGCAACGACGAGATCGACCTCGCCGGCGTGGCGGCCCTGAAGCCCGACCGCATCGTCATCTCCCCCGGCCCCTGCACCCCCAGCGAGGCGGGCATTTCCGTGCCCTTGATCCGCGAATTCGCCGGCAAGCTGCCGCTTCTCGGCGTGTGCCTGGGCCACCAGAGCATCGGCCAGGCCTTCGGCGGCAAGATCGTGCACGCCAAGGAACTCATGCACGGCAAGACCTCCATGATCCGCCACCAGGACGTCGGCGTGTTCCGCGGCCTGCCCAATCCCTTCCGCGCCACGCGCTACCATTCGCTGGTGATCGAGCGCGCGAGCCTGCCCGATTGCCTCGAGATCACCGCCTGGACCGACGACGGCGAGATCATGGGCGTGCGCCACAAGACCCTGGCAGTCGAGGGCGTGCAGTTCCACCCCGAGTCCATCCTCACCGAGCACGGCCACGCCCTGCTCGCCAACTTCCTCAAGGAAACGCGATGATCACCGTGCAGCAGGCGCTCGCCCGCCTGGTCGAGCAGCGCGAAATCTTCCATGACGAAATGCTCTCGCTCATGCGCCAGATCATGGGCGGCGAGCTCACGCCCGCGCAGATCGCCGGCATCATCATCGGCCTGCGCGTGAAAAAGGAAACCGTGGGCGAGATTGCCGCCGCGGCCCTGGTCATGCGCGAATTCGCCGCCCGCGTGACAGTGGCAAGCGACGCCAACCTGGTCGACACCTGCGGCACCGGCGGCGATGCCAGCCATACATTTAATATCTCGACCACCGCCGCCTTCGTTGCCGCCGCGGCCGGTGCGCGCGTCGCCAAGCACGGCGGCCGTTCGGTCTCCTCCACCACCGGCAGCGCCGATGTGCTCGAAGCCTTGGGCGCGAACCTCAACCTCACGCCGGAACAGGTGGGCGCAAGCCTCGATGCCATCGGCATCGGCTTCATGTTCGCGCCCAACTTCCACGCCGCCATGAAGCACGCCGCCCCGGTCAGGCGCGAACTGGGCGTGCGCACGCTGTTCAACATCCTCGGCCCCCTCACCAACCCTGCCGGCGCGCCGCACCAGCTTCTGGGCGTGTTCCATGCCGACCTTGTCGGCATCCTGGTGCGCGTGCTGCAGCGCCTCGGCAGCCGCCACGTCATGGTGGTGCACGGTTCCGATGGCATGGACGAAATCACCCTCGCCGGCGAAACCCTGGTGGGCGAACTCAAGGACGGCGAAGTCACCGAATACGCCATCCACCCGCGCGAGTTCGGCATCGAGGCGGCGAGCATCGACAGCCTCAAGGTCTGGGACGCCAGCCAGTCGAAAGACATGCTGCTCGGCGTGCTCGACGGCCTGCCCGGCCCCGCGCGCGACATCGTCCTCCTCAACGCCGGCGCCGCCATCTACGTCGCCGACCGCGCCGCCACCCTCGGCGAAGGCATCGAAAAGGCCCGTCACGCCATCGATTCGGGCGCGGCGCGGGCGAAATTGGCTGACTACATCCAGTTCAGTAAAAAAATCGAACAATGAGGACAGGAGGACAAGAGGAAAGCTTGATAAAGCTGGGTGAGTCCATCATTGGCGCCGCAATAAAGGTACATAGCCATCTGGGCCCCGGCCTTCTGGAAAGCGTGTATGAAGCGTGTTTGGTGCACGAGCTTCGCCAGCGGGGCTTGGCTGTGGAAGCACAGCGCATAGTGCCGGTTCAATATGAGGGACTTGTTCTGGACTCTGCTTTTCGTCTGGATGTCCTGGTGGAAGATCGAGTTGTTTTGGAAATAAAGTCGGTCAATCAATTGTTGCCTATCCACAAGGCCCAACTCATCAGCTATCTCAGGCTGGGAAATTTTCCACTGGGCTATCTTATGAATTTCAATGAGGTTCATATGCGGCAGGGCATCAAGCGTGTGGTAGGAAAGCTATAAAAAACCTCTTGTCCTCCTGTCCTCTTTGTTCAATGAATTTCCATGTCCGACATTCTCAATAAAATCCTCGCCACCAAGCGCCAAGAAATCGCCGCCGGCCTGAAGGTGGTCCCGCTGGCCGAAATGAAGGTCTTGGCCAGCCAGCAGCCGCCGGCGCGCGATTTCGTCGGCGCCCTGCGCGCCAGAATCGCCGCCGGCCAGCCCGCGGTCATCGCCGAAATCAAGAAGGCCAGCCCTTCCAGGGGCGTGATCCGCGAAGACTTCCGCCCGGCCGACATCGCCCAAAGCTACGAGCGGGGCGGCGCGGCCTGCCTGTCGGTGCTCACTGACAAACAATATTTCCAGGGCAGCGCCGACTACCTCCGGCAGGCGCGCGCCGCCTCTTCGCTGCCGGTGCTGCGCAAGGACTTCATCGTCGATCCGTACCAGGTGTACGAGGCGCGCGCCATGGGCGCCGACTGCATCCTGCTCATCGTGGCGGCGTTCCAACTCCCCTCTCCCTTGGGGAGAGGGGTGGAGGCAGGTTCCCGCGATGTCGGCAATGCAGAAGATGCACTCCCCTCTCCCTTGGGGAGAGGGGTTGGGGGAGAGGGCAAAGAGGGGCGGCGCCTTTATGCCCCGAACCATCTGACCCTGGCCAAACAACTGCGCAAAAACATGACCGATGCCGAAAGGCGGCTATGGACGGCGCTGCGCGCCAAGCGCTTTGCGGGTTGGAAGTTCCGCAGGCAGGAACCCCTGGGGACATACATAGCGGACTTTGTCTGTCACGAAGCGAAATTGATCATAGAAGTCGATGGAGGGCAGCATGCCCAATCCGCGGCTGACTCGACTCGTGACCAGTGGTTTGCCGAGCATGGCTACCGGGTTCTGCGTTACTGGAACAACGAGGTGCTGGAGCAGACTGAAGCGGTGCTGGAACACATTCTGGCTACCCTCTCCCCCACCCCTCTCCCCGGGGGAGAGGGGCTCCCGTCCTCCTTCGCGGGGGGAGGGGTTAGTAGTTTGCACAATGCCCCGCGTTACCCGGGGCTCACGCCCCCCTCCCCCGCGGGGGGAGGGGTTAGGGGAGAGGGTGAAGGTTTTGATGTTTCCCGAATGCGCGAACTCGAAGCCCTGGCCTTTGATCTGGGCATGGCCGTGCTGGTGGAGTCGCACGACGCCGCCGAGCTCGACGCCGCGCTGCAACTGAAAACGCCGTTGCAGGGCATCAACAACCGCAACCTGCGCACGTTCGAGGTCAGCCTCGACACCACCCTGGGCCTGTTGCCCGGAATCGGTGCGGAGCGCATCGTGGTCACCGAATCCGGCATCCTCGCCCCGGCCGATGTTGCCCGCATGCGCAAACATGCGGTCCATGCCTTCCTGGTGGGCGAAGCCCTCATGCGCGCCGCCGATCCGGGCGCGGAACTGGCCCGGCTGTTTGCCTGAGCAGGTTTGCCAGCGGCCAATCTGCTGGTGCTACACTCACCGCATGAGAATCTCTGCGGAACAGCGCCAAACCATCGTGCAGGCGGCCCGTCAACATCTGGGGGCAGAGGCCCGAGTGCGGCTGTTTGGTTCCCGCGTGCATGATTGCCTGAGGGGGGGCGATCTGGATTTGCTGATAGAGTTGCCGCACCTGCCGGCCGATGCCGTCTGGCAGGCAGTTCGCCTCGAAGCGCGCTTGCAGCAACTGTTGGGCGAGCAAAAAATCGACGTGGTGCTGGCAGGACCGGAAAACGCTTCCTGGCCCATCGTCGAAGAAGCAAGGCGAGCCGGGGTCCTGCTGTGAGCCGGAACTATCTTGACGAGCACCTGCTGCCTTTTGCTCGGGCGCTGGAGATTGCTGATCGGTAAGCGCGCGCCCTTGAAGCAAGCTGGCAAAACCTCAAAGACTCGGCACCGACACCGGACAAGCTGGACAGGCTCGAACCCGGTTCCAGCCTTGCCATCAACATCGAAGCATTCGCTGCCCGCTTTGCCCGACTGCAAGATCACCTGGGCGAGAAACTGCTGCCTCGGCTATTGCTCCTGCAGGGCGAGTTTCCCGGCCCCATGCTTGATACGCTCAATCGTGCAGAGCGGCTGGGCATCCTGGAGGATGCCCTTGATTGGCTGGCGTGGCGCAAACTGCGTAACCGCCTGGTGCATGAATATTTTCAGGAAATGGAACCGTTTGCCCAGGCATTGGGGCAGGCCATGCAGGCTGCGCCCAGGCTGGTGAGTCTGGTCGGGGCCATTCGGCTTCAGGCCAAAAAGGCAGGCGTGCCGGTCTGACGCGAAAGCCGCCTTCATGCGCGCCGCCGATCCGGGCGCGGAACCGGCCCGGCTGTTTGCCTGAGTTCCGGCCTGAGCGGGCTTGCCAGGGGGAGTGGCTGCCCAATAAACAGGCACAGCATGCAGGCTGCGATCATTTAATTTGCAATGGCGAACTAAAAGCGTTGTTTATGCGCAACAAACATATTAAGCTGCGGCATTTAAACAACACTCTGATTCAAAAGACTTTTTATTCGGAAATCGCTCTGGCGTGGCTTTTTGCCCACAAGTCCGTTTGGTATTTTCGGACTTGCCGGCGCATTTTCTTGAACCGGGATTGTGCATCCGACCATAATTGGCCTGTCCATTTCCGGACAGCTCTGCAGAGCTTTCAAAAAATTCTGTAAAAGGAGAATGTAATGCAAAAGAAACTGATTGCCCTGGCCGTGGCCGGCATGTTTGCCGCTCCCGCTGCCTTCGCAGCCACCGCCAACGTTGACGTCGGCGGCTACCTGAACTTCTCGGTGGACTACCTCGACGCCGACATGGACGAGTACGATGGCAACATCAACGTCTCCAGCAACGCTTCCAACATCTACTTCAAGGGTTCGGAAGACCTGGGCGGCGGCATGAAGGCCTTCTGGCAGATCCAGACCTACTTCTCGGCGGGTGCCACCGGCAACACCGACACCTCCTTCGGCGCCAACGCCGACGGCGTGTCCTCCGGCAACACCTTCGTCGGCCTGGAAAGCGGTTTCGGCAAGGTCGCCCTCGGCAAGATGGAAGCCCCCGTCAAGCTGCTGTCCCGCAAGGTGGACCTGTTCGGCAACCAGATCGGTGACAGCCGCAACCTGACCAACAAGGGCATGGATATGGAGGCTGAAGCCGGCGGCTTCGACCTGCGTCCCAACAACGTCATCGCCTACACCACGCCGAACATGACCGGCTTCAGCGCCACCGCCGCCTACGTGACCAACATCAGCTCCGGCGCGGCCTCCGAAGACACCGGCGCCAACTCCGACGTGGACGCCTGGAGCATCGCGGGCATGTACGAGAACGGCCCCCTGTACGTCGGCCTCGGCTATCAGGTGCACAACTGGTCTGACAAGATCTCCTCGCAAGACGACGAGAACATCTGGCGCCTGTCGGCCAGCTACAAGATCAGCGACCTGCGCCTGGTCGCCCTGTACCAGCGCGAAGGCAACCTGAATACTGGCTGCTGCGGCGGCGATGACCGCACCGTGTGGGGCCTGGGCGCTGCCTACAACATGGGCGCCATCACCCTGAAGGGCCAGTACTACAATGCCGGCGAAACCGCCGACGACGACCATACCGGCGCCGACATGTGGGCCCTGGGCGTGGATTACGCCCTGTCCAAGCGCACCATGCTGCAGTTCGCCTATGCCTCGACCGACAACGACAGCGACGCCAACTACAGCGCCTTCGGCGGCGGCCACGGTGACAACCCCGGCACCACCGACGGCGGCAACCCCAGTGGCTTCTCCATCGGTGTTGTCCACAGCTTCTAATCTGACCCCGGTCAGTTAGCGGTATTGAACGGGCTCCTTCGGGAGCCCGTTTTTTTTGGCTTGACCGCGGCGGCCAAACCCCAATAATGGCGGCCTTGACGCGCCGCCCGGCCTGCATGCCTTGCCGATTATTCGAATTGCCGACATGAACCCGAACACGCCCGCCCCCGACCGCCTGCTGGCCTTGCTCCAGGCGGGGCGCCATGCGGAACTGGAAGCGCAGGCGCGCGTTTTTCTTGCCCGCCGCCCCGGCGACGGCGCGCTCTGGCATGTGCTGGGCCTGTCGCGCCTGGCGCAGGGGCGCCCCGACCTGGCGCGCCAGGCGCTGGCGCGCGCGGCCGGCCTGCTGCCGCGGGCGGCGCCGGCCTGGGCCGACCTGGGCGCCTGCCAGAATGCGCTCGGCGAGCGCGCAGCGGCCGCCGACAGCTTCGCGCGCAGCCTCGCGCTGGACCCCGCCCAGGCGGCGGTGTGGGCCCATGCCGGGCGCAACGCGCTGGAGGCGGGAGAATTCGGCCGGGCCGAAGCCCATTGCCGCAAGGCGCTGGAATTGCAGCCGGACCTGGCCGAGGCCCAATACAACCTGGCCAATGCGCTGAAGGGGCTGGGCCGCGATGGCGAAGCGCTGGATGCGTTTCGCACGCTGCGCCGGCTCGCCGCCGGGGTGGCCGAGGCGCAGGGCGCGGCGGCGCTGGGCTTGCTGGAACTGGGACGGCCGCAAGAGGCCGTCGAGGCCTGCCGGCAGGCGCTGGAACTCAAGCCCGGCCTGGTCGATGCCTGGGTCAACCTCGGCGGCGCGTTCAGCCGGCTGGGCCGCTACGGCGAGGCCGAATCCGCCTGTCGCCAGGCCATCGGGCTGAACCCGAACCTGGCTGCGGCGCACAGCAACCTTGGCAACGCGCTCTGGGAACAGGGGCGCACCGAGGCGGCGGTTGCCGCCTATCGCCGCGCCGTGCAAATCCATCCCGGTTTTGCCGAGGCGCATTGCAACCTGGGCAATGCGCTCGGCAACCTGGACCGGCCCGAAGAGGCTTTGGCCGCCTATCGCCGCGCGCTGGAACTGCGGCCCGATTGGGCCGAGGCGGGCTTCGGGGCCGGCGATGCCCTGGTGCGCCTGGGGCGAGCCGGCGAAGCGGCCGCCCTCTTGCGCGGGCTGGCGGAACGCATGCCGGAGGCGAGGGCTTACACCCGCCTGGGCGCCGCGCTGGAGGCGGCGGAATCCCGCGAGCAGGCGCTCGCCGCCTATCGCCAGGCCATTGCGCTGGACCCCGGCTTTGCCGATGCCTATTACAGGCAGGGCAACTGCCTCGCAAGAATGGGGCGCATCGCCGAAGCCGCGGCCGTTTACCGCAGCGGCATGCTGGCGCTGCCGGACGAGGCGGGCATGAACAGCGCCCTGATCGGGACCCTCAACTACGATGCAAGCGCCACGCCGGCGGCCATGCTGGCCGAGGCGCGTGCCTATGGCGCAAGGGTGGCGGCCCGGGTCGTGCCATTCGCACATCATGGCGGCCAGGCTGACCCTGACCGACGTTTGCGTGTGGGCCTGGTTTCGGGCGACCTGGGCGAGCATCCGGTGGGTTATTTCCTGGAGAACGTGCTGGCCGCCCTGGCTTCTGCGAACCTTGAGCTGTTTGCCTACGAAACCTTCAAGCGCAAGGGGAAACTTAACCGCCGGTTGCGCAGCATCATTCCGCACTGGCGCGAGGCGTCTGTGTCAAGCCTGACGGATCAGGCGCTTGCGCGGCGAATCCGGCAAGACTCGGTCGACATTCTCATCGACCTGGCGGGCCACACGGCACATAACCGGCTGCCGGTATTTGCCTGGAAACCGGCGCCGGTTCAGGTGACATGGCTCGGCTATCTCGGGAGCACGGGGCTGCAAGCCATTGATTATGTGCTGGCGGACGCCTGGGCGCTTCCGACCGGGGAGGAAGATCAGTTCGTCGAGACCCCCTGGAGGCTGCCGGATGCATATATATGTTTTTCCCCGCCGGATGCAGCGGTGCCCGTCGGTGCGCTGCCGGCGCTTGAAAACGGGTACGTGACGTTTGGCTGCTTCAACAACCTGGCCAAGATGACCGAACGCGTCGTGGCCTGCTGGGCGGACGTGCTGCGGGCGGTTCCGGAAAGCCGCCTGTACCTGAAGGCCAGGGCGTTGGGCGCAGCCGAAGTCAGGGAGCAGACCCTGCGGCGCTTTGAAGAACGGGGAATCGGTTCCGGCCGCTTGATTCTGGAAGGGCAGGTTGCCCGCCGCGAAGACCATTTTCTTTCCTGCCACAAGGTTGATATCGCGCTGGACCCTTTCCCCTATCCCGGCATTACCACCACTGTGGAAGGGCTGTGGATGGGCGTGCCGGTGCTGACGCTGAAGGGCGACCGCTTCATCGGCCACCAGGGCGAAACCATCCTGCACAGCGCGGGACTGCCGGACTGGATCGCCGGCAGCGAGGACGACTACATTGCGAAAGCCATCGCCTTCGCCGGCGACACCCAGCGGCTGGCCGCGCTGAGGGCGCAGTTGCGGCAGCGGGTGCTGGCTTCGCCGCTGTTCGACGCACCGCGCTTCGCGCGCAACCTGGAAGGGGCATTGCGGGGGATGTGGCGGGCCTGGTGCGAGCGCTGAGCGGCATTCAGGCATAATTCTTGTCTTTTGCATACCATGCCCGCCCAGTCGATGCTGCTGCAACAAGCTCTCCAGCTATTCCAGAAAGGCGCCCTTCCGCGCGGGCAAAGGGGTCAGGTCTAGCCCTATACCATTCATTAAGCTATCCTTGCCAAATGTCCCGACCGCTCCGAATTGCCTTTCCCGGCGCCCTGTACCATGTCACCTCGCGGGGTGACCGGCGCGAAGCCATCTTCGAAGATGACGAGGATCGCCGAGTCTTTCTTGCCACGCTCGCGCAGGTGATCGCACGATTCAACTGGGTGTGTCACGCCTGGTGTCTGATGGATAATCACTACCACCTGTTGGTCGAGACGCCGGATGGCAATCTTTCCGCAGGGATGCGCCAGCTCAACGGTGTGTTCACGCAGGCCAGCAATCGCCGACATGGGCGAGTGGGGCACCTGTTCCAGGGGCGCTTCAAGGCGATTTTGGTCGATGGCGATGCATATCTGCTGGAATTGTTGCGCTACGTGGTGCTGAATCCCGTTCGCGCCGGAATGGTAAAAACCCCGGATGCGTGGCACTGGAGCAGTTATCGCGCCTGCGCGGGGCAGGAACCGGCGCCTGCATGGCTTGCGGTGGACGGGGTTCTGGCGCTATTTGGCGCCCGACGCGGGCCGGCCCGGGTGCGCTACATGAAGTTCGTCGCCGACGGTGTCGATGCGCCGTCGCCTTGGCTGAACCTCAACAGCCAGGTTTATCTGGGTGGCGATGCCTTTGTCGAACGCATGCAGGCCAGCCTGGAGCCGGAGGCGCGCGAGGATGTGCAGATTCCCGTCGCGCAAAGGCGCGCGCCACCGCCAACCCTGGCTGAGATCGCGCGAGGGGCGGCAAGCCGGGACGTGGCGATTGTGGCGGCCCATGCTAGCGGCGCTTACTCGTATCAGGATATCGCGAGTCACTTCGGGATTCATTTCACGACGGTGGGACGGATCGTTCGTCGGGGTGGATGAAGTTGGGATGAGGGTGTGCTACGAGGCTAGACCTGACCCCGGTTTTTGACCCCGGTTTTCGCTGGTGATTTCGGCTAAGATATGCCGAAACGGAATTGATTGAATTCTTGCCGTTGAATTTGTTTTCCTCGCGTCCATTTGCGAAATGCTCATCAACATGGACAACTGAAGACAGCAAGGCCATAGTGCTCGCGGAGTTTTAAATGAATCTGGACAACCTGATTGCCGCCTTCGACAACAGCCTGCGCACGGTCTTTGCGCCGGCGCGCGCCGGGCGTGCGAATCCGGCAGGCGAAATTGCCGAAGCGGACCTGGGCGAGGCCGGGAAGCGCGAGTCCGAGGCGTTGATGCGGGTGAACCACGTCGGCGAGGTGTGCGCGCAGGCGCTGTACCAGGGCCAGGCGCTGACGGCCAGAAATCCCGAGGCGCGCGCGGCGCTGGAGGAGGCGGCGCGCGAGGAAACCGACCACCTGGCCTGGTGCGAGGATCGCATCGAGGAGCTGGGCGGGCGCAAGAGCCTGCTGAATCCCCTGTGGTATGCAGGCTCGTTCGCGCTGGGCGCCACCGCCGGCGTGCTGGGCGACAAGTGGAATCTGGGTTTTCTGGCCGAGACCGAGCGCCAGGTCGAGGCGCACCTGGACGAGCACCTGCGCCAGCTGCCGGAGCAGGACGCGAAAAGCCGCGCCATCGTCGAGCAGATGAAGGAAGATGAAATCCGCCACGCCCAGACTGCGGTGCATTACGGCGCGGCGGAATTGCCGCCGCCGGTGAAACTGGCGATGCGCGGCATGTCCATGGTGATGAAACGCATCGCGCACCGCATTTAAACCGAATTATTCATTAGCGCAGCGGAGCGGCTTCGCTATTCACGAATCACAATCCACCATGTGCCGCCCAGAACTGGGCGGGGGTCACGATGGGGTAGCGGTCGGCCAGTTGCAACAAATCCTTGTCGCCGGTAATTAGATAGTCGGCTTTTGAGTCTGGCAGGGCGGCCAGCAGAGTGCCCAATATGGGCTGATCATTGGTGTCGCGCAGGGCGGATTCGGGTGAGTCGGCAGGCTCAATCACTTCGGCCTGGATGGATAGAATGTCCACGAGGTCTTCGATCTCGCTGCTATCCAAACCGTGCCGGTGGGTCAGGCGGGGCAGCACCCGGCGCAATTCGTCTAGTATGTATTGCGACAGCAGTACTTCCACAGAGCCGTGCCGCCACGCGTTCAGGATCTTGCCGGGTGTGCTGGCGGGGTAGGCCAAGCCGGACAGCAGCACATTGGTATCGAGCACGACTCGCAGCGTGGCCATGTGCGGCTTGCGCTCAGCCCTGCTTGCGTATTTGCATGACGGTGGCGTCGATCTCGGCTAACCCTTCGGCTTCTGGGGTTGCGGCAAATCCGGCCTCAATTCGTGCCGCAAGTGCATCGAAGCGGGCCTGCATGCGGCGGATACGGGCAAACAGGCGCGCATCGACGAGTGCCGCAACCGGCTTCCCGTCCTTGTTAATGACGACACTGTCATGCCGATACTGCACTTGGTTGAGCATTTCGCCTAGATTCTGGCGAAAGTGGACGGCATTGGTTTCGGTAATCATGGTGTTTCCTGATATCAATCGATATGATCATTATGATCATATGAGATTTAAAAATCAAGGCGGTGGAGAGAGTCCGAGCGCCAGGTCGAGGCGCACCTGGACGAGCACCTGCGCCAGCTGCCGGAGCAGGACGCGAAAAGCCGCGCCATCGTCGAGCAGATGAAGGAAGACGAAATCCGCCACGCGCAGACTGCGGTGCATTACGGGGCGGCCGAATTGCCCCCACCGGTCAAATTCGCCATGCGCGGCATGTCCCTGGCGATGAAGCGCATCGCATTTGATTCAGACAGCCTTTCGGGTCGGCACGGCTTTTTTTGCCCGGGTAGTCTGCCCTCGAACAAATGGCTTGAAATGAGCCGTTAGTGGTGCCATTATTAGACCTGTTAAAAGCACCAGGGCTGATCATGACACACCAGATATTGACCGAAACAACCGCCAGCGTTTCCGAGTTGAAGCGGAATCCCATGGCCACCGTGGCTGCGGGCGAAGGTTTTCCCGTCGCAATTCTCAACCGCAACGAGCCGGCTTTTTATTGTATTCCCGCCAAGACTTACGAAGAGTTGATGAACAGGCTGGAAGACCTTGAATTGAACGCGCTCGCCGATGCCCGGCTGAAGGATGGCAAGGCTCCCGTGCGGGTAACGCTGGATGAGTTATGAGCTGAATTTCCATCCGGACGCACTGGACGAGTGGCGCAAGCTGGACAAGTCGGTGCGCGATCAATTCAAGAAAAAGTTGTCCGAGCGGCTGGAGAACCCGCGTGTTCCGAGTGCCCGGCTTTCTAGCCAAAAAGACCGCTTCAAGATCAAGCTGCGCAACGCAGGATACCGGCTGGTTTATGAAGTGCGCGACAAACAGTTTGTGGTGCTGGTTGTTGCGGTGGGTAAACGTGAGCGCAACGCTGTTTATCAGATGGCCGCAAAACGTTCCTGAATTTAATTTTGTTTTGTTGGACAACCATGGCATTTGCAGAAAATCTCGCTGCCTTGCCCGATGTGCAGGGCAAGCGGCTGAGAGTGCTTGACGGGCGGGGTCGGGAGGTAGCGGTAATCGAGAACGCCCCGGGCACGGCTGGCTCTTTCCGGGTTTACGCTGCCCTGGCAGCCAAATACGGCGCGATCAATGCCGCCGCCGCGCAGGAAGGCCTTTTGATTTACGCCGAGCACACCGAGGACGCCCGCCTCAATCCCGGCAAGCATCCCAACATCGACCGGCTGTTCGAGGTGCTGCGAACTGGCGCTGTACTGCGTTCTGCCGTGGAGTAGGCCTCACAAGGGCGTCATCGCGAGGCCGCGGCCGTGGCGATCCAGTTGGGCAAAATCAAGCTTTATTAAACTGGACTGCCACGCCCCTTCGGGGCTCGCAGTGACGACTTGGCTATCTTAGGCTTCCTGAATTTCGAAGTCGTGGGTCACCTCGGCCACCTTGCCGAGCATGATCGAGGCCGAACAGTATTTCTCGGACGATAGCGTCACCGCCTGCTCCACCCGCCTGGGGTCGAGCCCCTTGCCGGTGACGATGAAATGCACGTGGATTTTGGTGAATACCTTGGGGTCGGTGGCCGCGCGTTCGGCGTCGATTTCGGCCACGCAGTCGGTGATCGGCTGGCGGCTTTTGCGCAGAATATGCACGACGTCGAAGGCGGTGCAGCCGCCCATGCCCAGCAGCAGCATTTCCATGGGGCGCACCCCCAGGTTGTTGCCGCCGGCGTCGGGCGGGCCGTCCATGACCACGGTGTGGCCGGATTCGCTCTGGCCGGCGAAGCTGACGCCTTCTATCCACTTGATGCGGGCTTTCATGGGGTCTCCAGTCGAAATTGATCCCGGCTCTTATACCATAGGCCCCGGGGATTTTCGGCTGGCTTCAGGTCGGCATTGACACATCCCCGGTTGGGCCCTTAAAATCTCGCTCTTTTCGAGTGCTGCCCTGTTGGCGGCGCCATAGACTTGGGACCAGAGGTTGCGATGAAAACCTTTTCCGCAAAACCGCATGAAGTGAAGCGCGACTGGTTCGTGGTGGATGCCACGGACGCCGTGCTGGGCCGCCTGGCCGCCGAAATTGCCCGCCGTCTGCGCGGCAAGCACAAAGCCATCTACACGCCGCACGTGGACACGGGCGACTACATTGTCGTGGTCAACGCCGACAAGATCCGCGTGACCGGCAACAAGGAGCAGGACAAGAAGTATTACCGCCACTCCGGCTACCCGGGCGGCATTTATGAAACCACCTTCGGCAAGATGCAGGCCCGTTTCCCCGGCCGCGCGCTGGAGAAGGCGGTCAAGGGCATGCTGCCCAAGGGTCCGCTGGGCTACGCCATGATCAAGAAAATGAAGGTCTATGCCGGCACCGAGCATCCCCACATCGCGCAGCAGCCGCAAACTCTCGAAATCAAGGGTTAAACAACCATGATCGGTAACTACAACTACGGTACCGGCCGCCGCAAGGAAGCAGTGGCCCGGGTGTTCATCAAGTCCGGCTCCGGCAACATCGTCGTCAACGGCAAGCCGGTGGACACGTTCTTCTCGCGCGAAACCGGTCGCATGATCGTGCGCCAGCCCCTGGTGCTGACCGAAAGCGCCGACAAGTTCGACATCATGGTCAACGTGACCGGCGGCGGCGAATCCGGCCAGGCCGGTGCGGTGCGCCACGGCATCACCCGCGCCCTGATCGACTACGACGCCACCCTGAAGCCCGCCCTCAAGGCCGCTGGTCTCGTGACCCGCGACGCCCGTGCGGTGGAACGGAAGAAGGTCGGCCTGCACAAGGCGCGCCGTCGCAAGCAGTTCTCCAAGCGTTAATTCCGCTGCTTCGGAAAAAGCCACCTGCGGGTGGCTTTTTTTTACGACCGCAAAAGTATTTCTTGCCATAATTGAGCTTGTTGAAGCTGTTGGACTGGATCGCCACGGGCCTTCGGCCCTCGCGATGACGCCTCGCCGTCACTGCGAGGAGGCGAAGCCGACGCGGCAGTCCAGTTTTTTTGTTTATCCCGGCGCCTGCGGGTGACGGAGACTGTTGAAGGTAAGTTGAATGATCAAAGTAGGCATCGTCGGCGGCACCGGCTATACGGGCGTGGAACTGCTGCGCCTTCTGGCGCGCCATCCCGAGGTCGAGCTGACCGCCATCACCTCGCGCAAGGAAGCGGGCATGAAGGTGGCGGACATGTTCCCCAACCTGCGCGGCCGCGTGAGCCTGGCATTCGCGGCGCCTGAAGAGGCCGGGCTGGAGAAATGCGACGCGGTGTTCTTTGCCACCCCCAACGGCGTGGCCATGCAGCAGACCCGCGCCCTGCTCGACGCCGGGGTGAGGGTGATCGACCTGGCGGCCGATTTCCGCATCAAGGACGTCAAGGAGTGGGAAGCCTGGTACAAGCTGGAGCATGCCTGCCCGGATTTGATTGGCGAGGCGGTGTACGGCCTGCCCGAAGTCAACCGCGAGGCCATCAAGAAGGCGCGCCTGATCGCCAATCCCGGCTGCTATCCGACCGCGACCCAGCTGGGCTTTTTGCCGCTGATCGAGAACGGCCTGGTGGATACATCCCATCTGGTCGCGGATTGCAAGTCCGGCGTTTCCGGCGCCGGGCGCAAGGCCGAGACCCACATCCTGTTCGCCGAGGCGTCCGACAACTTCAAGGCCTACGCTGTGGCCGGCCATCGCCATTTGCCCGAGATCAGGCAGGGACTGTCGCTCGCCGCCGGTCACACCGTGGGCCTGACCTTCGTGCCGCACCTCACTCCGCTGATCCGCGGCATCCACGCCACGCTGTACGCCAGGCTCACCAAGGATGCCGACCTGCAGGCGCTGTACGAAAAACGCTATGCCAACGAGCCCTTCGTCGACGTGCTGCCGGCCGGCTCGCACCCGGAGACGCGCTCGGTGCGCGGCGCCAACGTCTGCCGCATCGCGCTGCACCGCCCCCAGGGCGGCGACGTGGTGGTGGTGCTGTCGGTCATCGACAACCTGGTCAAGGGCGCGGCCGGCCAGGCGGTGCAGAACATGAACCTGCTGTTCGGCTTCCCGGAAACCACGGCGATCGACGACATCGGCCTGCTGCCCTGAAGCCGTCGGCGTCATCGCGAGGGCCATAGGCCCGCGGCGATCCAGTTGAATCAAGGCCCAGCAAAATGCCTTGAACTTGCATCTTGCTGCTTGCCCCCCTGGATTGCCGCGTCGGCTGCGCCTCCTCGCAATGACGGCATTTGAAGGCGCTCCGGGAGTGACTACGGAACTTCCTCAATGGAAACAAGGTCTTTGCTTGACTGCTCTTGCGCTTTGCGGATAATGAACCGCTAATTTACTCAAGGAGTGCCCCCCAATGAATGCCATGACCGAAACCCCGCTGAACTTCACTGACAGCGCGGCCAACAAAGTGAAGAGCCTGATCGACGAAGAAGGCAATCCCGACCTCAAGCTGCGCGTGTTCGTGACCGGCGGCGGCTGCTCGGGCTTCCAGTACGGCTTCACCTTCGACGAAGTGCAGAACGACGACGACACCGTGATGCAGAAGAACGGCGTGACCCTGCTGATCGATTCCATGAGCTTCCAGTACCTGCTGGGCGCGGAAATCGACTACAGCGAAGGCCTGGAAGGCGCGCAGTTCGTGATCAAGAATCCGAACGCCACCACTACCTGCGGCTGCGGCTCTTCCTTCTCGGTCTGATCCCGTTTCCCCGCAATCCTTGAAAAGGGACTCCTCGCGAGTCCTTTTTTGTTGAGCGTGTCCTGTCCATGGAGGCTGCAATGTTGAGAACCCTGGAGCCTGAGCTGATGCTGGCGCCGGATCAGGCGCAGGCTTATGCGGAGGCGGATTTTTCCGAGACCGATGACCGTTTCGTTCAGCGCTTCGGACAGCTGTTCGGCCGGGATTTTGTCGGCGAGATAGTGGACCTGGGATGCGGCCCTGGCAATATTGCATTGCGCATGGCACGGGCATTCCCGGACTGTTCCGTCACGGGCGTGGAGGGCTCCGCTGCGATGCTCGACCTCGCGCGCAAACGGCTGGCCGCCATGCCGGAGACGGCCTTCCGGATGCGTTTCGTGGAGGCGACCCTTCCCACTGCCGTGTTGCCGATGCACAGCGCCGATGCCGTGGTCAGCAACAGCCTGCTGCATCATTTGCACGATCCTTCGGTGCTGTGGTTGACGCTCAGGCAAGTGGCGGTTCGCCGCGCTCCGGTGCTGGTCGTGGACTTGCGCAGGCCGGAAACGGAAACCCGTGCACGGCAGCTCGTGGATGCCTGCGCGGCCAACGAACCCGAGGTGCTGCGCAGGGATTTCTACAATTCGCTGCTGGCGGCGTTCGAGGTGGATGAAGTCGAAAAACAGCTGGAGCGGGCCGGACTTTACGGACTGCAGGTGCAGGCGGTCGGCGATCGCCATCTCGAGGTGTTCGGCCGCATGCCAGGCTGAACGGAACGGGAGGCGGACGCACAATACGGATTTCAGGCCGGGTAGATCGCTCCCAGCACTCTTGTCCCTTTTGCGCCGGTAACCGCGGGCAGATTGCCGGGTTTGCCTTCGAGGCACGCCTTGGCCAGCCAGGCGAAGGCCAGCGCTTCCATCCAGTCCGGGTCGACGCCCAGCGCGGCTGTCGAATGAACCGGCTTGCCGGCCAGCGCCGAAAGACGCTGCATCAGGGCCTGGTTGTGCGTGCCGCCGCCGCAGACATAGAGGGCGTCGTATCCCTTGCAATATTTTCTTGCGGCATCGGCGATGCCGCGTGCCGTCAATTCCAGCAGGGTGGCCTGCACATCCCGCGGCGATTCGCCGCCGTCGAGCTTTTCTTGCAGCCAGGCCTGATTGAACTGTTCGCGCCCCGCGCTTTTGGGCGGCGGCGCGGCAAAAAATTGGTGGGCCAGCATTCTTTCCAGCAGGCCTGGCAGGATTTTTCCGCCCTTGGCCCAGGTGCCGTTTTCGTCGATGGGCTTGCCCAGATGCCGGGCGGCCCANNGCTCATCCTGACTCGCAAGCATGGCTGCGTGGAAGGCCGGCACCAGCGGCGCGCCCTGGCCGCCGGCGGCGATGTCGCGGCTGCGAAAATCGATGATGCTGGCGATGCCGGTCAGCTCCGCCAGGCGCGCGCCGTTGACCAGTTGCACCGTATAGCCGGATTCCGGGCGGTGGCGGATGGTCTGGCCGTGGCAGCCGATGGCAGCGACCTTGTCTGGCGGGGTTTTGGTTTTTTCCAGCAGGGCGAGAACGGCTTGCGCATACAGTTCAGCCAGCTCCAGTGCCAGGATATGGGCGAGATGCAGCTCGCCGGGCCGGGGCTCGTGCAGGTCCAGGATGCGTGCCCGCAACTCCGGCGGGTAGGGAATGTAATGCGAGCCGGCAAGCCGGGGAGGGCGATTGGGGGGGAAGCTGGTGAGGACGGCATCCACGCCGTCCAGGCTGGTGCCGGACATGAGGCCGATATGGAAATCATCGGCCTCATGAGGGTTTGTGTCGTTCAATCGAGTGCGGCGAGATTGGTGCCGCGAAGCTGATCCAGGCGCTGTGTCCAGATGGCGGTCTGCTCGTTGAAGCGTGCGCGCTGTGCGGCCGGCAAGGGCGGCGAGCCCGGCAGCTTGACCGTGACGGGGTTGCGGGGCTGGCCGCCGATGCGGACTTCGTAATGCAGGTGCGGGCCGGTAGCGGTGCCGGTGGCGCCGACATAGCCGATGAGCTGGCCTTGCCCGACGCTGGCGCCACGGCGCAGGCCTTTGGCAAAGCCGTTCAGGTGGGCATAGTAGGTCTCGAAACCGTTGCTGTGCCGGAGAATGACCAGATTGCCATAGCCGCCCTTGCGGCCGGCGAAGGAAACGACCGCATCGCCGACGGCCCTGACGCGGGCACCGGTGGGTGCGCCGAAATCGGTGCCGGTGTGGCGGCGATGGAAGCCGTAGACCGGATGTTTGCGGGAGTTGCTGAAGCCGGAAGTGATGCGCGAAAACTCCAGCGGGGAACGCAGGAAGCCCTTGCTGAATGACTCGCCATTGGGGCCGTAGTACTCTTCCTTGCCCGAGGCGGTGCGGTACAGCACGGCGCGGTAGGCCTTGCCGGCGTTCACATATTCCGCCGAGAGGATTCTGCCGGTGCCGGCGGGTTCGCCGTGGCGGTAATCCATTTCGTAGATGATCGAGAAGGTGTCGCCCTTGCGCAGGTCGGCGCGGAAGTCCAGTTGCGTGCCGAAGATGTCGGCCAGTTTCACGGCCACGCTGTCGGGCAGGTTGGCGGCATCGGTGGCGGCAAACAGCGAGCTTTCGATGTGGCCGGAGCGCATGACGATGCGGCTTTCATGCACGGCTTGCGGCTGGTCGAGCACGAAACCGTCGGCCTGGCGCGAAATGCGGTAGAGGGCGCCGTCCGAACCGGTCAGGCGAAGCTCCTGCAGGCCTCCCTCCTCGCTGACGTCGGCCATGACGCGCTGTCCTGAGCGCAGGCTGCGCCCGATTTGCGCGGCGGATTGGCCAAGCAGCAGGGCGTTGTCCTGCTGCGAGACGCCCAGTCGGGTAAGCAGTGCGCCCAGCGTCTCGCCGGGCAGCACTTTTTCCTCATGATGGAAGACCTGGGCCGCTTGGGTTTGATCGGCCGGCGGCTGCGGCAGGGCCAGATTTTCGATCAGGGTCTGTACCGGAATGTCGCGGGTGTCGGTATCGGGGGCGATGCCGTAGGCGGTGACCATCCCGAACAGCGGCAGCAAGGCGGCGATCAGCACGCCACGCATAGACAATTTCCGCTTCAGCGGGGGGGTGGGATGGGTTAAACTTTCGAGCTTTTGTTGCTGCATGGAACGCTCCGCTCCCCTGTCAAATCAGTCGGCAAGTGTAGCAAAAGATTGCAGAAATAAAAAATAATAAACGAAACAGCAGCTTATATCCGCCTGCCGTCTGCCGCTAAAACAAATAGCAAAACGGCGTCTTGCGGGCCTTTCTTGAGTGGTGACATGGAAAATGTGCTGAAAGAAATCAAACGCGGAGCGGACGAGCTGCTGGTCGAGGCGGAACTCGTGCAAAAACTGGCCTCCGGCAAACCCTTGCGGGTAAAGGCCGGATTCGATCCGACCGCCCCCGACCTGCATCTGGGCCATACCGTGCTCATCAACAAGCTGCGCAGCCTGCAGGAGATGGGGCACCATGTTCTGTTCCTGATCGGCGATTTTACCGGCATGATCGGCGACCCCACGGGCAAGAACGCGACTCGTCCGCCCTTGACCANNTTCAACTCCACCTGGATGGGCAAGATGGATGCGAGCGACCTGGTTCGGCTCGCCGCCACCCATACCGTGGCGCGCATGCTGGAGCGGGACGATTTCCACAAGCGTTATGCCGGCGGGCAACCCATCGCCATCCACGAATTCCTCTACCCCCTCATCCAGGGCTACGACTCGGTGGCGCTGAAGGCGGACATGGAGCTGGGCGGGACCGACCAGAAATTCAACCTGCTGATGGGGCGCGAACTGCAGGGCCACTTCGGGCAACCGCGCCAGTGCATCCTGACCATGCCCCTCCTGGAAGGCCTGGATGGCGTGAACAAGATGTCCAAGTCGCTGGGCAATTATGTCGGCATCAGTGAAGCGCCCAATGAAATCTTCGGCAAGCTGATGTCGGTGTCCGACACCTTGATGTGGAAGTACATCGAGTTGCTGTCCTTCGAGTCACTCGCCACCGTACAAAAATGGCGCGAGGAAGTTGCAGGGGGGCGCAACCCGCGCGACATCAAGGTGGGCTTCGCCCAGGAGATCGTGGCGCGCTTCCATGGCAAGGCGGCGGCCGAGGCGGCGCTGGCCGACTTCGAGGCGCGCTTTCGCCAGGGTGCACTGCCCGAGGACATGCCCGAGATCGGCGTGTCGGCGCCAGCCGGCAGCCTGCCCATCGCCAATGTGATCAAGGAGGCCGGCTTGACCGGCACCACCTCCGAAGCCCTGCGCATGATCCAGCAGGGCGGCGTCAAGCTGGATGGGGAGAAGGTCGGCGACAAGGCGATGCAACTGACCCGGGGCGCGAGCGTGGTGCTGCAGATCGGCAAGCGCAAATTCGCCCGGGTGAAAATAATTTGAAAAATCTCCGCATGAAGTGTTGACGAAATTCTATGGCTCTGTAGAATGCGCACCTTCTCGAAACGCACTGCTGCAAAACACTGCGGCAAAAACACGGTGCGAATCGAATTGTTCTTTAAAAATTTAACAGCC
>DISR01000052.1 GCA_002421825.1 Thiobacillus sp. UBA6205
GACGAAGCCTCGCCGCATCTGCGCGGGCGCATCCTGTTTGGCGAAGACATCAGCCACATGAAACTGACTCAGCGCTTTCTGGACGAGTGGGCGATCAAGAAAACGCGGCTGAGCGAGAATTTCCCATTTGAAGCGCTCACGACCCACTACGCCGGAAACATCATCCCGCTGTTTCTAATCACCGCCGACGGCAGGCTGCGCATATTCAGCCCGGATGCCCAGCCGGGCCCTCAGCCGGGGCAGACGGTAATCAGCCTGGCCAACCCGAACAACGAGTCGTCTGCGGTCGCTTCCTCCTGAAACAAGGCCGTTACAACTTCTTACATCCTGTCACGCCCGCCACACATGGCGAACATGCAACGTGCATACAGTGCGGTCGTGCACCGTCAGTTTGAATCAATCCCGATTCCGGCGGCACGCAAACAAACCGAAAAGGAGTTGCGAGATGGACACCAAGAAAATCGTTCAATCCCTGGGCCTGGCTGCCGCGCTTGGCTTTTCCGCCGGCGCCCTGGCGCATGGCAACGATGACTCCCGCCCGGGCTTCGACGCCCAGGGTTTTCACAGGCACCCCGTTTTCCAGGAAAACCTGCGCCTGATCAAGGACGTGAACGAACGCCAGGACAGGCAGACGGACCGCATCCTCAAGGGGTTTTATGAAAGGCGCATCACCCTGCAGGAATTTCGCAAACTGATGGACAGACAGCGCGACATCCAGAGGATGGCGCGTCAGTTCCTGGCTGACGGGTTGGTAAGCCGGCATGAATACCAACGGCTGGATGCAGCCCTGGACAGCGCCGACCGCGACATTTTCATGGAGGCGCACGATGCCCAGGGTCGCCCGAGTCATGGCGCCGGATACGGCAACTGGGATCGCTGAGCCTTGGGCAATACCATATCCTCCGCAACCATGATGAAGGGAGACCGCATGAAAGCCAGATTTGTCTTGGGGATGATTCCCCTCCTGTTCGCCGGCGTGGCGCTGGCCACGCCGCCCAGCCATGCGCCTGCCCACGGCTGGCGCGCGAAGAACGACCCCTATTACGCCGGCTACTCCGGCTACAAATACAGGGATGACTTCGGCATCCTGTCCGGGCGCTGCAATCGTGACGCCATCGGCGCGGTGCTCGGCGGTGTAGGCGGCGCGGTCATCGGCGGCCAGGCCGCCGGCAGGGACGACCGCGTCGTCGGCATGGTCGTGGGCGGCGTGCTGGGCGCCGTGGTCGGCCATGCCATCGGCGATGCGATGGACAAGAATGACCGCGCCTGCATGGGCCATGCGCTGGAACTGGGCAAGGCCGGCGTGCCGGTGGTGTGGAGCCACGATGGCCACCGCTACCACTTTACGCCGCGCGGCGACGCGTCCGGCGGCTGCCGTTACGCGACCCTGGTGACAGACAAGCGCAAGCCCCGTGAAATCCTCGCCTGCCCCAACAAGAACGGCGAGTGGAAGTTCGACAAGCGCTAAGCTGGGCCTTGCAGGCCGGGCGAGCCGTCCGGCCTGTTAAACTCGGGGTTTTGCGATTTACGTTCCGGCCCCATGTCTGCACTCAAAAACGATACCCTCCTGCGCGCGCTGTTGCGCCAGCCCGTCGACTACACGCCCAGCTGGCTCATGCGCCAGGCCGGGCGCTACCTGCCGGAATACAATGCCACGCGTGCGCGCGCCGGGGATTTCATGACCCTGTGCAAGACGCCTGACCTCGCCACCGAAGTCACCCTGCAGCCCCTGGCGCGCTACCCGCTGGATGCGGCCATCCTGTTTTCGGACATCCTGACCATCCCTGACGCCATGGGGCTAGGCCTTTACTTCGCCCAGGGCGAAGGCCCGCGCTTCGAGCGTCCACTGCGCGAGGAATGGGCGATCCGCGACCTGGACGCCCCCGATCCGGCAGACAAGCTGGGCTATGTGCTGGACGCGGTCAAAAGCATCCGCCGCGCGCTGGACGGCTCGGTGCCGCTGATCGGCTTTTCCGGCAGCCCCTTCACGCTCGCCTGCTACATGATCGAGGGCAGCGGCTCGGACGACTTCCGCACCGTCAAGGCCATGCTCTACCAGCGCCCCGACCTGCTGCACCATATCCTCGAAGTCAACACCCGCGCCGTGACCGACTACCTCAATGCCCAGATCGAGGCCGGGGCACAGGCCGTGATGATTTTCGACACCTGGGGCGGCATGCTCAGCCAGCGCGCCTATCGCGAATTCTCCCTCGCCTATATGGCGCGCGTCGTGGAAGGCCTGAAAAAGGAAAACGAAGGCCGCCGCGTGCCCAATATCCTGTTCACCAAGGGTGGCGGGCTGTGGCTGGAAGACATGGCGGCGACCGGCTGCGACGCTCTGGGGCTGGACTGGACCATCGACATCGGCCAGGCCCGCAAGCGCGTAGGCGACAAGGTCGCGTTGCAGGGCAACTTCGACCCCCTGTGCCTGATGGGCAGCCCGGAAGCCATTGCCAATGAAGTCGAGGCCATCCTGGAAAGTTACGGCTCGGGCTCGGGCCATGTTTTCAATCTGGGCCATGGAATCAACCAGCACACTTCGCCCGAGAGCGTGGACTTGCTGCTGAATACAGTGCGAAAAATCAGCTCCAAATACCATGCCGTCTAGCGCATTAGTTCTTACTTATACACATTGGGCACGCCCTGGATGACATTTCGGTTTAAGCGGGATGACAATTTTATGTACCCTATAACTTATTGTTTTCATAATGATTTAATCATTGCCCGTTTTTTAACCGAATCGTCATGATGGCGTGGCTACGCCCTTTCCGGGCAAACTCAAGCAGTCATCCACAAAATTATCCACAGATTCCGTGGACAACCCGAAAACCTTTATTAATCATAAGCATTTAGCGCAAACTTCACGAAATAACAGCAGCTTTCCCGGCTAACTAGAGCGTTTTATCCACTGCCCGCCATGCCCCACAACATCGCACGCGTTGCACTGGACGTGCCCCTGCCGAAGACTTTCGATTACCTGGGCAAGGGCCTCATGCGGACAGACATCGGACGCCGGGTCAAGGTGCCGCTCGGACGCAAGGAAGTGGTGGGTTTGCTGCTGGAAATTGCCGACCGCTCGGACTATCCGCAGGAAAAGCTCAAGCCCCTGATCGAGGTGGACCGGCATCTGCCGCCACTGGACGAAGATGTGCTGTCCCTGTTTCGATTTTGTGCGGACTATTACCATTATCCCATCGGGCAGATCGCCCTGTCCGCACTGCCTACCGCCTTGCGACGCTGGCAATTCCAGGCACCCAAGGCAGTGCTGCGCTACTCGCTGACGCCAGCCGGTCACGGCGCACTGCCGCACAGCCTGCCCGCACGCGCCGTAGCCCAGCGTCGCCTGGCCGCCAGGCTGGCGGTCGGCGCCGCCGAATCAAACGAGCTGTCCGCGCTTTGCGGCGACGCCAGCGCCCTGCTGCAGGCCTGGCTGGAAAAAGGCTGGCTGCAGACCGAGAAAGAAGTGCCGCCTGCTCCATTTCGGCCACGGCTTCTGGCGGAACAACAGGCGGCCTGTGACCGCATCATCGAGCGCCTGCATGAATACGCCCCTTTCCTTTTGCACGGCATTACCGGCAGCGGCAAGACCGAGGTCTACCTGCGCCTGGTCGAGCAGGTGCTGGCGAGCGGACGCCAGGCGCTGATCCTGGTACCGGAAATCGGCCTCACGCCCCAGTTCACCCAGCGCGTTGTCGCGCGTTTTCCTGATATCGCGATCAGCGTGCTGCACAGCGGCCTCGCCGAAGGCGAGCGCCTCGCGCGCTGGCAACAGGCCATTCGAGGCGGGGCGCGCATTGTGCTGGGCACGCGGCTCGCGGTGTTCACGCCGCTGCCCGAACTGGGGCTCATCATCGTCGACGAGGAACACGATGCCTCGTTTTCACAGCAGGAAGGCCTGCGTTATTCGGCGCGCGATCTGGCCGTATTCCGCGCGCACCAGCGCAATGTGCCGGTGGTGCTGGGTTCGGCCACGCCCAGCCTGGAAAGTTGGTTCAATGCCGAGTCCGGGCGCTATACCCTGCTTAAGCTGCCGGTACGCGCCACCGGTGCGTCGCTGCCGGTGCTGAAACTCGTCGACACGCGCCAGGAGAAGCTTGAGGAAGGCTTGAGCCGCCCCGCATTGAAATCCATCGGCGAAACACTCGCACGCAGCGAGCAGGCCCTGATATTCATCAACCGCCGCGGCTATGCGCCGGTGCTGCATTGTTCGGCCTGCGCCTGGGTGGCGCCCTGCCCGCGCTGTTCCTCACGACTCACCCTGCATTTGCGCGAACAGCGACTGCGCTGCCACCATTGCGGGCACGAGGAAAACATCCCCGCAAGCTGCCCGTCCTGCGGCAATCCGGACATGCGCGCGCTCGGGCATGGCACTCAGCGCGTAGAGGACGCACTGGCGCGGCATTTCCCCGATGCCTGCATCGTGCGCGCCGACCGCGACGCCACGCGACGCAAGGGCAGCTGGGAATCCATGCAGGCGCTGATCCACTCCGGCAAGGCCAACCTCATCGTCGGCACCCAACTGATCGCGAAAGGCCATGATTTTCCCAACCTGACCCTGGTCGTCGTGCTCGATGCCGACGGCGCGCTGTTCAGCCTGGATTTCCGCGCGGAAGAAAGACTGTTCGCACAGTTGATGCAGGTGGCCGGACGCGCCGGACGCGCGGACAAGCCGGGGAAGGTGCTGGTCCAGACCGGGTTTCCACAGCACCCGCTATTCACGCACCTGCTGGCGCACGACTACGCCGGCTTTGCCCGCGAGCAGCTCGATGTCCGCAGGCGCGGTGAGTTGCCGCCCTTCTCGCGCCAGGCGGTATTGCGCGCCGAGGCGGCAAGGCTGGACGATGCGCTGGCCTGGCTGCAGGCTGCGCGTACGCTGGCGCCGGCGACGCCCGGTGTCGAAGTCTTCGACCCGGTTGCGGCGCCCATGCTGAAAAAAGCCGGGCGGGAACGCACGCAATTATGGCTGCAGGCGGCAGCGCGCACCGACTTGCAGCAATTGCTGCGTGATTGGATGCCGAAACTGATCGCCCAGCCCGCACGCAATATCCGCTGGCACCTGGACGTTGACCCGGCGGAGAACTAGCCCGGATATTTCACCAGGCCGGCCCGGGAAATGGCCCAAAGGCGCATGAACACACGATTGCGGAGCAGTCGACAATCGAATCCAGTTTGTACCGCCGGCCTTTGCGGGTGCCGGCGGCCAATTTGCGTCGTGTTCGTGGCCGGTCTGGTGAAATGCCCGGGCCAGGTCAGCCGACTTCGGCGAGTGTGTTGACGTTGATCATTTCCGCAGGATCGAAACTCGCCAGCGCAAAATCCACGCTTTCCTGAAAGCCGTGCACCGAACGTCTGCCGCTGGCCATATAGTCGGCCAGCGCCTCTGCCAGATCGGCGCGTATCAGCATGACGGCAGGATGGGTGCGCTGGCGGTCGTGTGCAATGACGATGGCCCGCCCCTGGCGCGCCGCCATCATGCGCGATGCAAGATCCGCCGGCAAACAGGGCATGTCGCAAGGCACCACCAGCAGCCATTCGTGGCTGGCTGCCTGCAGGCCGGCCAGCACGCCGGCAAGCGGTCCCGGGAAGTCCGGCAGGGCGTCAGGCAACACCCGGCGGCCGCGGCGTGCATAGTCATCGAGATTGCGGTTGGCGGAAATCAGCAACTCGTCGACCTGCGGCGCGATGCGTTCGATCACACGGTCGACCAGCGCGCGCCCCCGGTATTTCACCAGACCCTTGTCGCGACCGCCCATGCGGCTGCCCTGTCCGCCCGCAAGAATGAGCCCGGTAACAGGCAGCGCGCCGCCGGGCATCAACTCAGTCTTCGTGCCGGTACAGCCAGAAGCGCACATTCTTCTCACCCGGAAGGCCTCCCTCCCAGCGCTTTACCCAGCCGGCGCCTGCGTTGACCGGCTTGCGGTCTTTCTGGGCCAGCAGCAGCCAGTCGCATGGCAAGCCATCGTCCGCCCTCAGCTCGAGCCCGCTGTGATATGCCAGCAGTTGCAAATAAAGTGCATCCAGGCCGGGGGCGGCCACGCAATTCGCGCCCTCCGCATGAGCGCGGATCTCCTTCCCAACCTGGACATGGCTTAGCCGCGCGTCCAGCGGGCGCATGAACAGGGCCAACAGCAGGCCCCAGACGAAAGTGACGCCCACGCTCCATACCAGGACAGGCCTTTGCGGCGAGCGCGGTTGCCGCTTCAGCCAGCCCAGCCAGGCGATCCACGCCAGGGTGAGCAACAGGCCCAGCGTCAGCGCCGGCGGCCTCAGGCCCCGGCTTTCCATGCCCAGCTTGGCGAGGCGCCTGGCCAGTTGTTCGGGCCAGCCAAGATCGAATGCCGCCCAGTACACCCAGAACACCAGCGCGAAAAAGCTGAAGGCCATGAGCGAAAACCACAGCAGGGCATTGGCGGCACCCCGTTTCAGTTCACCCAGCCCCGCCCCCGCCAGCAAGGCCAGCGCAGGCAACAGGATGATGGTTTGCAGTTGCTCGGGGCCGGCATGCAGGCTCAGGGCGACGAAAGCAACGGCGAACACGCCGAGCGGCAACCAAAGCCTGACCGAATCCCAGCCCTCGCGCCGCAGCCGGTAAACGGCCCAGCCGGCCAGCAGCCAGGCAGGCCAGGCGAACCAGGCCAGCGCTTCAAGAAAGTACAACGGGTTGTAGCGGGATTTCTCTCCCATGCCGAAAACGCTTTGTCCCAGCGCGGCGTACTGCCACCAATTTGCCAGCCGCTCCGGGTAGTGCGTATGGACCGACATCAGCCACACCCCGCACAGGGCAAAGGCCGCAGTCAGCGCGAACCACGAGCCGCCCACGCGCGCGGAAGTACGCCAACTCGGAACCAGCACCGGCAGCAGGAGCAGCGCCAGCGCCAGCCCCAGCGCGGAAAGCCATGCGCCGGACAGGAACAGCGCGGCCAGGCCCACGCCGGCCAGACCGCCCCCGCGCAAGGGCTGCGAAAGCATGCGCGCCAGGCCATAGACAAACAGTGAAATCGCGGCCAGTTGCGCAGTGTAGGGGTTGTTTTCGTGTGCCGGCACCAGCAGGCCCATGCAGCCGATCAAGGCCAGTACCGCAGGCCAGGCGGCCTTGTTGCCGTAAAGCGTGCGCGCCGTCAGGGCAACCAGCCCGATCGAGACGCCGACCAGGGCCCCGCTGGTGAGCCGGGCCGCATCATGCAGCGCAAGGACGGGAGAAAGCAGGACGCTCAACGCATGCGTGAGCCAAAGATACAGCGGCGGCAGGTGGGGAGCCCCGAGGCCGGAGGGAAACAGCCAATCGCCCTGCTCGCGTGCGGCCAGGAGCTGGGCAAAGGTTTCGGCGTCGGGCCCCTTCCACGGCGCGTGTCCGACCAGCCCGGGCAAAAGCCAGGCCAGGCAGAGCCCGACGAACCAGTAATCCGCCGGCAGCCGCTTCACTGGACGATTTTGATCATCTGGCCGGGCTTCGGCTCGCCCGCGGGATACAGATCGTTCATCAGCCTGAGCTGCGCCTCCGCGCTTTTGCTGCCGAGCGGCGACTGCGCGGCCAGTTGCGCCATGGTCATGCCAGGCTGCGCCTTGAGCACGCGGATGACGTGGGGCTTCGCATGCCTGCGCTCATCCGGGGTAAGCGAATGGAAGCTGTTGATGGTCGCCTTCATTTCGTTGCGGTTCTGATTGTAGGCACCGGCATCCTTGGCCAGCGCCGCGAACAGGAACTGGTCGCCGCTGTGATTGATGGCGGCGGCCAGCACCGGCTTGCCCTGCAGGGCGCCGGCGGCAAACGCGGCAGGATTGCCATTGACGCTGCCGGATTCGAAGCGCGCGCCCTGGTCGAGTTTGAGGCCCTTGCGCAACGTGTCCATCGGCGCGGCATTTTTCGGGCCGGCCTTGAGTTCCACCAGCGCCGTGCCCTGGGGATTGATGGCCGCGACGCGATCGGGCTGATTCTGCACACGCCAGCCTTGCGGGAACTGCACGGCGATGCCGAGCTTTTCATGCAGCAAGGCATTGTTGCGGATCACGCCCTGCTCGGGGCTGTCGCCGAAATACATGCCGTTCATGGCCTTGAGGAATGCATCGCGATTTTCCAACGGGTTCGCGACCTGGTATTTCCTGGCTTCGCCCACTACCTGCTTGAGGCGCGCGTCATTGCTGGGATGGGTGTCAAACACGCCATGGTAGCGGCGCGGCTCGCGTCCTTCCTGCTTCGCCAGCTGCACGTCATACAGCTCCTGGTTTTTCAGCACGCCGATGACCTCGACCATGGCCTGCGGGTTGTAGCCGCTGCGGGCCAGATATTCGGCACCGAGGCGGTCCGCCTCCAGTTCGTGCTCACGCCCGTAGCCGGCGACCAGGGACTGGCTGAGGCTCTGCAGCAGGGAAACCCCGGCCTGGCTGTTCAGGCCCGGCACCAGAATCGAACCCAGTATCGCGCCCAGCCCCACCACGGTTGCCGTGCTTTGCTGGCGCACGCCGTGGCGCGCCGTGACATGGCCGATCTCGTGACCAACCACACCGGCCAGCTCGGCCTCGCTATTGAGGTAGGCCATGATGCCGCGAGTAACGTAGATGTAGCCCCCTGGCAGGGCGAAGGCATTGACCTGCGGACTGTCGACGACGGTGAAATGCCAGTCGAGATTGGCGCGGTGGCTCTTCGCCGCCAGGCTCTTGCCGATGCGGCTCACGTAAGCCTGCAGTTCGGGATCGTTCACCACCCCGTATTCCTGCAGCACCTCCTTGTGCGCTTGCGCGCCCTGCTGGGCTTCCTGCTGCTCGGACATCAGCACGAAATCCTTGCCGCCGGAAACCGGGTTCTGGGCGCAATGCGTAAGCAGCAAGGCGCCGCTTAGGACGACAACAATACGGCGCAGAACGGGAGAAGTCATGACACACCTCGGCGAAGCAGAATGCAGAACGTGATGATACTCGCGCCGCACGCAAACGAAAAAGGCAGCCGAAGCTGCCTGCTG
>DISR01000011.1:0-152 GCA_002421825.1 Thiobacillus sp. UBA6205
ATGCCGATCTTGATGGCATCGAACTCTTCTTCCTGGGTGGCTTCCTTGAACAGATCCAGCAATGCTTTCATGGTTAGTTCCTCACCCTCGATTAATAACGTTCCAGATCAATGTCGATGCCCAGACTGCGGATTTCCTTCACCAGCACGTTG
>DISR01000011.1:200-7641 GCA_002421825.1 Thiobacillus sp. UBA6205
CCTTGCCGCCCAGCGGCTGCTGGGTAACCAGGCTGTAGGGGCCGGTGGAGCGGGCGTGCATCTTGTCGTCGACCAGGTGGTGCAGCTTGAGCACGTGCATCACGCCCACCGTCACCTGGCGCTCGAAAGCCTCGCCGGTGCGGCCGTCGTACAGCGTGACCTGGCCGCCTTCGGACATGCCGGCCAGCTTCAGCATGTGGTTGATCTCCTCTTCCGCCGCGCCGTCGAAAACCGGCGTGGCAAACGGCACGCCCTTGACGAGATTGGCCGCCAGCTCGAGGATGTCGCCGTCGGAAAGATCATCGATCTTTTCCTGTGCGCCGCGGCTGTTGTAGACCTCCTTGAGGAAGGCGCGCATGTCCCTGGCCTTGGCCTGGGCGCGCAACATGCCGTCGATCTTCTGGCCGAGGCCCTTGGCTGCCCAGCCGAGGTGGGTTTCCAGAATCTGGCCCACGTTCATCCGCGAGGGCACGCCCAGCGGGTTCAGCACGATGTCCACCGGCATGCCGTTATCCATGTAGGGCATGTCCTCGACCGGGGTGATTTTGGAGACCACGCCCTTGTTGCCGTGGCGGCCGGCCATCTTGTCACCAGGCTGCAGGCGGCGCTTGACGGCGAGGTAGACCTTGACCATCTTCTGCACTCCGGGCGGCAGTTCGTCGCCGGCGGTGAGCTTTTTCTTCTTCTCCTCGAACATGGCATCGAACTCGACGCGCTTGCCGGCGAGGCCATCCTTGATGGCTTCCATCTGGCGGCTGATCTCGTCGTCGGCGATGCGGATATCGAACCAGTCGTGGCCCGGCAGGGATTCGAGGTACTCGCGGGTTACCTTGGAGCCCTTGGCCAGCTTCTTGGGGCCGCCGTTGGCGGTCTTGCCGAGCAGCATGCGGCCCAGGCGCGAGTAGGCATCCATTTCCACGATGCGCATGCGGTCGGCCAGGTCCTTCTTGTACTCGGCCAGCTGGCTGTCGATGATGCTCTGCGCGCGCTTGTCGCGCTCGATGCCTTCGCGGGTGAAGACCTGCACGTCGATGACGATGCCGCTCATGCCGGAAGGCACGCGCAGGCTGGTGTCCTTCACGTCGGAAGCCTTCTCGCCGAAGATTGCGCGCAGCAGCTTTTCTTCCGGGGTCAACTGGGTTTCGCCCTTGGGCGTGACCTTGCCGACCAGCACGTCGCCGGCTTCGACTTCCGCGCCGATGCTGATGATGCCGGACTCGTCCAGGCGACCGAGCTGGC
The DNA here is from genome assembly GCA_002421825.1 of Thiobacillus sp. UBA6205. Taxonomy (GTDB): domain Bacteria; phylum Pseudomonadota; class Gammaproteobacteria; order Burkholderiales; family Thiobacillaceae; genus UBA6918. Next base: position 1,440 of record DISR01000011.1, read on the forward strand.
GCTCGGGCAGGTTGGAAATGTCGCGGGTGATCTCTTCCGGTCCGAGCTTGGTGTCGCGCGCGACCACGTTCAGTTCCTCGATGTGGATCGAGGTGTAGCGGTCTTCCGCCACGACCTTCTCGGAGATCAGGATCGAGTCTTCGAAGTTGTAGCCGTTCCAGGGCATGAAGGCGACGGTCATGTTCTGGCCCAGCGCCAGTTCGCCCATGTCGGTCGAAGCACCGTCGGCGATCACGTCGCCGCGGGCGATGACATCGCCCACCTTCACCAGCGGACGCTGGTTGATGTTGGTGTTCTGGTTGGAACGGGTGTACTTGATCAGCGAATAGATGTCCACGCCGACTTCGCCTGCCACGGCCTCGTCGTCATTGACGCGAATGACCATGCGGCTCGCATCGACGTAGTCGACCACGCCGCCGCGATGGGCAGTGACCACGGTGCCGGAGTCGATGGCAGCGGTGCGCTCGATGCCGGTGCCGACCAGCGGCTTCTCCGGGCGCAGGCAGGGCACGGCCTGGCGCTGCATGTTGGAGCCCATCAGCGCCCGGTTCGCGTCATCGTGTTCGAGGAACGGGATCAGCGAAGCGGCCACCGACACGACCTGCGCCGGCGCCACGTCCATGTACTCGATGCGGTCCGGAGTGGACAGGGTGAATTCGTTCTTGAAGCGGCAGGAAACCAGTTCGTCGGTGAACTTGCCCTTGCCGTCGAGCTCGGCGTTCGCCTGGGCGATCACGTACTTGCTCTCTTCGATGGCGGACAGGTATTCGATCTCGTCGCTGACCTTGCCGTTGACAACCTTGCGGTAAGGCGTTTCGATAAAGCCGTAGCTGTTGACCCGGGCAAACAGCGCGAGCGAGTTGATCAGGCCGATGTTCGGGCCTTCCGGGGTTTCGATCGGGCACACGCGGCCATAATGCGTCGGGTGCACGTCGCGCACCTCGAAACCGGCGCGTTCGCGGGTCAGGCCGCCCGGGCCCAGCGCGGAAACGCGGCGCTTGTGGGTGATCTCCGACAGCGGGTTGGTCTGGTCCATGAACTGCGACAGCTGGCTGGAACCGAAAAACTCCTTGATGGACGCGCTGACCGGTTTGGCGTTGATGAGGTCGTGCGGCATCAGGTTCTCGGACTCGGCCTGGCTCAAGCGCTCCTTGACCGCGCGCTCCACGCGCACGAGGCCGGCGCGGAACTGGTTCTCGGCCAGCTCGCCGACCGAACGCACGCGGCGGTTGCCGAGGTGGTCGATGTCGTCGATCTCGCCGCGGCCATTGCGCAACTCGACCAGAATCTTCATCACGGCAATGATGTCTTCGTTGCTCAGGGTGCCGGTGCCGGTCAGTTCGTCGCGGCCCACGCGGCGGTTGAACTTCATGCGGCCCACGGCCGACAGGTCGTAGCGCTCCTCTGAGAAGAACAAGCCTTCGAACAGGGTCTTCACCGCGTCTTCGGTGGGCGGCTCGCCCGGGCGCATCATGCGGTAGATGGCCACGCGCGCGGCATACTCATCCGGCGTCTCGTCGATGCGCAGGGTCTGCGAGATGAAGGCGCCGTGGTCGAGATCGTTCACGTAGATGGTCTGGAACTTGGCTACGCCCATGGCCGCGAATTTGGCCAGCAACTCGTCGGTGATCTCGTCGTTGGCGCGCGCGATCAACTCGCCGGTTTCCTTGTCCAGGATGTCATGGGCCAGCACGCGGCCGGTCACGAACTCGTTGGGGATCGCCCACATCTTGACGCCCGCGGCATCCAGCTCGCGCACGTGTTTGGCGGTGATGCGCTTGTCCTTCGGCACGATCACCTTGCCGTCCTTGCCGTAGATGTCGAAGCGCGCCACTTCGCCGCGCAGGCGGTCTGGCACCAGTTCGAACTGCACGCCCTGGGCGTTGACGTGGAAGGTGTCCTTGTCGAAGAACAAGTCGAGGATCTGCTCAGGGGTATAGCCCAGAGCCTTCAGCAGGATGGTGCCGGGCATCTTGCGGCGGCGGTCGACGCGGAAGTACAGGTAATCCTTGGGGTCGAACTCGAAGTCGAGCCAGGAACCGCGGTAGGGAATGATGCGCGCGGAGAACAGCAGCTTGCCCGAGCTGTGGGTCTTGCCGCGGTCATGCTCGAAGAACACGCCGGGCGAGCGGTGCAACTGGGACACGATCACGCGCTCGGTGCCGTTGATGACGAAGGAGCCGGTCGGGGTCATGAGCGGGATTTCGCCCATGTAGACTTCCTGCTCCTTGACTTCCTTGACCGTGGGCTTGGAGGCTTCCCTGTCCATGATCACGAGGCGCACCTTGGCGCGCAGGGGAGCGCAGAAAGTCAGGCCGCGCTGCTGGCATTCCTTGATGTCAAAGGCTGGTTCACCCAGGTTGTAATGCACGTACTCGAGGCGCGCATTGCCGGAATGGCTGGAAATCGGGAAAATCGAGGTAAAGGCGGCCTGCAGGCCTTCGTTCTTGCGCTCGGCTTGCGGCACGTCGGTCTGCAGGAAGTTGCGATAGGACTCAAGCTGGGTGGCCAACAGATAGGGCACCGGCAGCACGTTCACACGTTTGCCGAAACTCTTGCGGATGCGTTTCTTTTCGGTGAAGGTGTAGCCCATGGGGTCTCCTTGGATATGGCAGGTTACGGAGCGGTTCCGGTAACGGGATTGTCCGTTACACGCTCAATTCCGGTACACGCAAAAAGCACAACCCGGAGACCAAAAAATGGCTCCGGGTATGCCGTTTGCGTGTGCCGCCTTCGCGGGCCGGCGACCCGCGAAAGCGCGAGGCCTTACTTGACCTCGACAGTGGCGCCAGCTTCTTCCAACTGCTTCTTCAGCGCGTCGGCGTCGGCTTTGCTGATGCCTTCCTTGACGGCCTTGGGAGCGCCGTCGACCAGGTCTTTGGCTTCCTTCAGCCCCAGGCCGGTAGCAGCACGCACCACCTTGATGACTTCAACCTTTTTCGCGCCAGCCGACGTCAGCGTGACGGTAAACTCGGTTTGTTCTTCAGCAGCCGCAGCCCCGCCTGCAGCCGGGGCAGCAGCCACCGCCACTGCAGCCGCAGACACGCCAAACTTTTCTTCCATTTCCTTGATCAACTCGGACAGCTCCAGCACGGTCATACTGGCGATTGCGTCAAGAATCTCAGCTTTAGATGCAGCCATTTGTAACTCCTGTCAAATATGAGGTTCGATAAATAATGTCGTTCAAGCAGCTTGTTTTTGATCACGCACAGCAGCCAGACCACGTGCAAACGCGGCCATCGGTGCTTGCATGGTGCCAAGCAGCTTGGCGAGCAACTCGTTACGGCTCGGCAAGTTGGCCAGTCTCTTCACTTCGTCAACCGACATGACCAAATTTGGCATGGCTCCACCCTTGATCACAAACTGTTCTTTGCCTTTAGCAAAGTCGTTCATGACCTTGGCGGCAGCCACCGGATCTTTGGAAAGACCATAGACGAGCGGGCCGACCATCTGGTCAGCCAGCCCTTCAAACGGCGTTCCCTGAACCGCACGACGCGCCAGAGTGTTCTTGATCACACGAAAATACACCCCACTGTTACGAGCAGCAGCACGCAACGTAGTAATGTCTGTGACCACCGTACCGTGATACTCAGCCAGCACCATCAACTGAGCGCCCGCAACCTCCGCGGCCACTTCAGCTACGACGGCCTTTTTCTCTTCCAGATTCAGACTCAAGGTCTTCTCCTATAAAAGCGAGGCTAAAATCAGCCCCACGGCTGGCGACCTTGACAGGAGTAATACCTGTTTTGGGTGCGCCATCTGCGTAGGGTTTCATCCGTGAGGGGTGAGGCGTGAGGCGTGAGGCGAAAAACCCCCAAACACTCATCCCCATCCTTCGCGTAGAAAATTAAATCGCGGAGATTTCGGCCAAGACACTCGGGGCATACGCCTCACCCCTCACGCCTCACGCCTCACCCAGCAATCCCTACGGTCTTGGATAACCCTGCCCCGCCGGCGCGAACACCGGCGGGGCAGGCCCAAAATTACTTAAGCGTTCAGGGTGGCCTGATCCACGCGCACGCCGGCACCCATGGTGCTGGAGACGGACAGGCGCTTCATGTACACACCCTTGGCAGCTGCCGGTTTGGCCTTGTTCAAGGCCTCCACCAGCGCCAGCAAATTCACTTTCAGATCATCCGGCGAGAACGACGCGCGGCCGATGGTGCAATGCACGATGCCGCCCTTGTCGGTACGGTACTGCACCTGGCCGGCCTTGGCGTTCTTCACGGCCTCGGCCACGTTCGGGGTCACGGTGCCGACCTTGGGGTTCGGCATCAGGCCGCGCGGGCCGAGGATCTGGCCCAACTGGCCGACCACGCGCATGGCGTCGGGGGTGGCGATGACCACGTCGAATTCCATCTTGCCGGCTTTCACGTCGGCAGCCAGATCGTCGAAACCGACGATGTCGGCGCCGGCAGCCTTGGCGGCGTCGGCGTTGGCGCCCTGCGCGAACACGGCCACGCGCACGGTCTTGCCGGTACCCTTGGGCAGCACCACGGAGCCGCGCACCATCTGGTCTGATTTGCGCGCGTCGATGCCGAGGTTCACGGCCACGTCGACGGATTCGTCAAACTTGGCGGTGGCGGTTTCCTTGATCAGCTGCAGCGCTTCCATGACGGGATAAGCCTTGTTGCGATCGATTTTCTCTTTGATGGCCTGAAGGCGCTTGGAAATCTTGCTCATGTTCAAATCTCCGCATCCACGCCCATGGAACGGGCAGTACCGGCAATCGTGCGCACCGCGGCGTCCATGTCGGCGGCGGTGAGGTCCGGGGTCTTCAACTTGGCGATTTCCTCGAGCTGGGCGCGCGAAATCTTGCCGACCTTGTCGGTATGCGGGCGGGCAGAACCCTTGTCGAGCTTGATCGCCTTCTTGATCAGCACCGTCGCAGGCGGGGTCTTCATGATGAAGGTGAAGCTCTTGTCCGCGTAAGCGGTGATCACCACGGGGATGGGCAAGCCCGGCTCCAGACTCTGCGTTTTGGCGTTGAAGGCCTTGCAGAATTCCATGATGTTGAGGCCCTTCTGGCCCAAGGCCGGGCCGATGGGCGGCGAGGGGTTCGCCTTGCCCGCCGGCACTTGCAGCTTGATGTAGCCGACTACTTTCTTTGCCATGATGTTTCCTGATTAAAGTGAGTCATAACGCGCTTTGGACGGGTCTTGTTGCGCTCCGTCTACTTGCGCTCCTCTTTGGCCCGCCCTTCGGCGCGCCATTCGTCAAGCCTTCTCGACTTGACCGAATTCCAGCTCGACCGGCGTCGCGCGGCCGAAAATCAGCACCGACACGCGCAGCTTGCTCTTGTCGTAATTCACCTCTTCCACATTACCGTTGAAGTCGGTGAAGGGGCCGTCGATGACGCGCACAGACTGGCCGACCTCGAACAGGATCTTGGGCTTGGGTTTTTCCACGCCCTCCTTCATCTGCCCCAGGATCGCCTCGACTTCCTTGTCGGAAATCGGAGCCGGCTTGGTCGCCGTGCCGCCGACGAAACCCGTGACCTTGGGTGTGCTTTTCACCAAATGCCAGGTGTCGTCGTTCATTTCCATCTGTACCAGCACATAGCCGGGAAAGAACTTGCGCTCGGCGGTCTTCTTCTGACCGCCCTTCATTTCCACGACTTCTTCGACCGGCACCAGGATCGCCAGTCTGGGCTTGCCGGTTTTTTCGTCGACCATGACGCCAAAGCGATCCTTGAGGCCGGACCGCTCTATGCGCTCTTCCAGAGCGCGCGCAACGCTTTTTTCAAAGCCGGAATAGGCGTGAACCACGTACCAGCGCATGCTCATCAGTTGCTCCCGCCCAAGGCCAAGCCAACCAGCCACAGCAAAATCGAATCCACGACCCAGAGAAACAAGGCCATCACAAGGACGAAGACCAACACGATCGCGGTGGTCTGGATGGTTTCCTTGCGCGTTGGCCACACAACCTTGCGCGTTTCATTGCGCGCCTCGCCGGCAAACGCAAAGAACGCCTTGCCGGGGGCGGTGAAATACATCACCACCGCACCCGCCGCCAGGCCGCCCAGCACCATCAGCACGCGCACCAGGGCGGGCATGTCCGGCAGCAGGTAAAAACCCACCACGCCGGCAATCACCAGCAGCACCGCAATCAGCAGTTTGATCTTGTCAAGCATCCAAACCTCGGCCGCCACGATATGGCGGCATACACGTCATTATTCTGGCAGGCCAGGAGGGTCTCGAAC
>DISR01000027.1 GCA_002421825.1 Thiobacillus sp. UBA6205
CGTTCCCGAGCGCCACCAAGGAAGTCGTCAGGGAAATGAAGCAGACCGTGGTGGGCGGCGACCTCGCTTTCCTGGACAAGATCACGCCGGACTTCGTGGCCAAGGATCTGGTGCAGTACACCTACATCAAGAAGGCGCTCGATGCCAATCCGGGCTGGAAGAAGGATCTCAGCGTGCCGCAGAAGGGCAACCCCTTCGAGCGCACGGAAACCATCGAGGTTTGAACCTTGCAGCAACCCCCGCCCGCAAGGGCGGGCTTTTTGAGTGCTCCGCAAAAAGCGTCGCATTTTGCGTAATGAGGTAATACTGCCATGAATTTCGCAGCAACTCCTGCCCGGCAGGGCGGGTTCTTGAATCTGGGGCAATACGCCCTGCAGCGCCTGGCGTGGGCCGCGGGCGGCCTGTCCATCCTGGCCGTTCTTTGGCTGATCGCCGGCCATATGATGACGAGCAGCCCGAGGTTGGCCAACTATTCGACGTTCGGCCTCATCCCCACGCTACAGGCCTTTCCGGAAATGTGGGAGTCCGGCAAGATCCAGAACGCAACCATGGCGAGCGGCTACCGCTTGGGCATGGGGCTGCTCATCGCCATCCTGATCGGTGCGCCGCTGGGTGTGCTGGTGGGCCGCATCAAGTGGTTCGCGGCCTACAGCAACTCGCCGTTCCAGTTCATCCGCATGATCAGCCCGCTGGCCTGGATGCCGATCGCAGTGCTGGTGTTCGCGACCTGGAATGGTTCCATCATCTTCCTGATCGCGATCGCCGCGGTTTGGCCGGTGCTGTTCGCGACCGCGGCAGGCCTGGCGAAGGTCGATCCGGCCTGGTTCAAGGTGGCGCGCAACCTGGGCGCGAGTTCGCTGCAGATGCTGACCAAGATCATCATGCCGGCGATCGCCTTCGACGTGTTTTCCGGCATTCGCCTTGCCCTGGGCGTGGCGTGGATCGTGCTGGTGCCGGCGGAATACCTCGGCGTGACCTCCGGCCTGGGCTATGCGATCGAAGACTCGCGCGAAACCCTGAGCTACAGCCACCTGACGGCGCTCGTCCTGACCATCGGCGTGATCGGTTACTTCCTGGACAGCATGCTGATGATCCTGATCAAGCGCTTCAGCTGGCACCGCGGAGGTTGATGATGAAGGTCGGACTCAACCTTTGCGCAGACAGGAATTTGATGATGTTCATGAATCGCGGTAATGGTAGCCAGCGGGCACTTGTGAATGAGCTGTCCCCCATGCCTTGTAGCCGTAGGGAGGCAATTCAATCATGAATGGAAATACTGCAGCAGTCGGCATGACCGGCGCCGGCGTTACAGGCAACTGCCTCTCGCGCGCCCTCAAGGTGACGGCGCACAACTCGGTTCACTTCTTTGTCGGCCTGATCGCGCTGGCGGCCATCTGGTGGGCGGCGATCTACTTCGTCACGCTGGACCCTGACATGTCCGGGTTCAGGGACTTCTCGCCGGCTTCGACTTTCGCGGCCTTCCCCGAGATATGGGAAGACGGCACCTTCCGGTCGGCGATAGCAGCGAGCGGCAACCGCCTTGGCTGGGGCCTGGGGCTGGCGATCGCCATCGGCGTGCCGATCGGCATCGCCTTCGGCCAGCTGAAGTGGTTCCAGAACCTGTTCAATGTCCCCTTCCAGTTCATGCGCATGATCAGCCCGCTGTCCTGGGAGCCGATCGCCGTGGTGGTGTTCACCGGCTGGGAAGAGGCGATCATCTTCCTGATCGCCATCGCCTCGGTGTGGCCGGTCGTGTTCTCGACCGCCGCCGGCCTGGCCAAGGTGGACCCGAACTGGTTCAAGGTGGCGCGCAACCTGGGCGCCAAGCCCTGGCACATGGTCTCGCGCATCATCATTCCGGCCATCATGTTCGACGTGCTGACGGGTATCCGTCTGGCGCTGGGCGTGGCCTGGATCGTGATCATCCCGGCGGAGTTCCTGGGCGTCTCCTCCGGCTTCGGCCACGCGATCGAGGATGCCCGCGAGAGCCTGGAATATGCGCACCTCATGGCCTTCGTGGTAGTGATCGGCGCGGTGGGCTATGTCCTGGACACCATTTGCGTGCTGCTGATCAAGCGCTACAGCTGGCATCGCGGCTGACGACGCGGGCCCGCCGCCGCTTCGAACTACGAAGCGGCGGCGGGCCGGCCGGAAGCAAACGAGGTTTTTTGATAAACGAGGTAATAGCAGCATGTCCGAAAAAATGAGTATCGTGCTCGTGACCGGAACGCGGGAAAAAATGCAGATGGCGGCGATGATCGCTTCCGTAGCGGCCGCGACCGGCACCGATGTCAATGTTTTCCTGTCGATGAACGCCTTGTCCTATTTCATCAAGGGCAATTCCGACCAGGCGCCGGTCGAAGGCGAGATGGGAACGCTCATGGCACAGAAAGGTGTTCCGCCGTTCAAGCAGTTGTTCCAGCAGGCTGTCGAGCTGGGGGACGCCAAGATCCTGCCGTGTTCCATGGCCCTGGACCTGCTGCATGTGGGCAAGGACGATCTGGACCCCGAGCTGGGTCCTCCCACCGGCCTGACCCGGTTTCTGAGTGATGCCGAAGGCGGTCAGATCCTCACGTTCTGAACGTGAAGTGCTTCGTTAGCGGTTTTTTTGGAGAGTAAGTCATGAGTACGAATAAAGTCATCGATGCGTGCGGATCCTTTTGCCCCGGCCCGCTCATGGAACTGATTACCTACATGAAGCAGGCCAGCGTGGGCGACACGCTGGAACTGCTGTCGACCGACGAGGGTTCGGCTGCCGACGTGCCGGAGTGGGTCGCCAAGGTGGGCCACGAGATGCTCGGCAGCGAGAAGATCGACGGGGTCTGGCACCTCAAGATCCGCAAGGCCAAATAGTGCGTGAATGAGCGGGCCGGAAGGCCGATGCCCCAGCGGCCTGGAGCCCTGGATTTATCGATTAGGAGAATGTAATGAGAATTTTAGTCGTCGGTGGTGGCACAGGCGGTACCATTGTTGCCAATAACCTCGCGCGGCGGCTGTCCGCTGAGATCAAGACCCGCAAGGTGCGTCTTACGATGCTCACGGCTTCTGACAGGCACATGTACCAGCCGGGCCTGCTGTACGTCGCATTCGGGCAAATGACCCCCGATCAGCTGTATCGCGACCAGAAGAGCCTGCTCGAGTCCAATATCGATTTTCACGTCGACCCCGTCGAGAAGTTCATGCTCGACCAGAAAAGGGTTCAGACCAAGAGCGGCAAGACTTACGACTACGACATCCTTGTCATTTCGACCGGCTCGCGCATTGTCCCGGAAACCATACCCGGCATGGCCGAGGGCGCGGAAACCTTCTATTCCGAGGCTAGCGCGGTCAAGCTGTTCAAGAAGCTGCGCGAGTTCGAGGGCGGCAACATCGCGCTCGTGGTGGGCGTGCCGCACAAGTGCCCCATCGCACCGGTGGAGTTCATCTTCTCGCTGCACGATTATCTGAAGATGCGCGGCATCCGCGACAAGACCAACATCAAGTATCACTATCCGATCGGCCGCATGCACACCATCGCCAACGTGGCCACGTGGGCGAAGCCGGAATTCGAGCGCATGGGCATCGAGATCGAGACCCTGTTCAACGTCAAGGAAGTCGATTCCGAGAACAAGGTCGTGCGCAGCGAAGAGGGCACCGAAACCAAGTACGATCTGCTGGTGGCCATTCCGCCGCACAAGGGCATGGAAGTCATCGAGCAGAACAACATGGGCGACGGCGGCTGGATTCCGACCGACCGCTACAAGCTGACCATGAACGGCCACGATGAGGTCTATGTGCTGGGCGACACCACGAACCTGCCGGTGAGCAAGACCGGCTCGGCCGCGCACTTCGAGGCGGAGGTGGTCGCCGAGAACATCGCCTCGATCGTCAAGATCGGCACGCCGGTGCGCGATTACGACGGCAAGGTATACTGTTTCATCGAGGCCGGTCACGACCGCGCCACTTATGCGATGTTCAACTATACGACCCCGCCTGATCTTAAACCCGCGTCGAAGCCCATGCACTGGTTCAAGACTGCCTACAACCAGATGTACTGGACCAGCGTTCGCGGACTGCTGTGAGAAAGCCTAGCCATGACGACACAAAATGAAACTCGCCCTGCCGCGTCGATGAACGACGACGACCTGCAGCGTCTTGTCGAATTCGCGCAAATAGTCTCTGCGGCGCGTGATGCAATGTCCGACGACATTGTGACACGGCTGTCCGGGGCCATGAGCGAAGGCATGACCCTGCTTGACCGGTTGACCCGAAACCAGGGCCTGATGAGCCTGCTCCAGGTGCTGGACCGTGAAGACAGCCAGAACTTCCTGATTGCGCTGTCCAGGGCCATTCACGAGGCCAGCCAGGAAATCTCGGCTACTCCGCCGGCTGCCGGCGGCATCGGCTGCGCCCTGCGCGTCGTGCGCGACCCCGGCATTCTCGAGGGTCTGCGCCTGCTGTCGCTGATCGGCAAGCATGTCAGTGACAGCCTGCGCGAACAGCATCGCCTGGGCGGCTGATTGACCGTGCCGGTCGCAGCTGCCAGGCTGTGACCGGTACAAAGGCAACCGGGAGGACGCCCGCCAGCCTGCGCCTATCGGCGCAGGCTGGCGGGCGTTTTTCTATGTGCGTGCCGTGCCGTGCACGGCTGGCACGGCGGCCAGGAATCGTTCGTCCAGAAACTCGATCCAGTGGTGCACCGGCACTGCTGCGGCCAGGGCCAGGTGCGCCAGGCAGCCGATGTTGGCCGTGGCGATGGCCATGGGCTTGCCCGCCATCAGCGTCTTCAGCTTCTGTTCGCGCAGCGACACCGAAAATTCGCGCTGCAGAATCGAATAGGTGCCCGCGGCCCCGCAGCACATGAAGGGATACTGCACCGGCATCAGCTTGTAGCCGGCTCGCTTGAGCAGGCTTTCGGCCATGCCGTTCAGTTTCTCGCCGTGCTGCAGGCTGCAGGAAGACTGGAAGGAAATGCGCAGCGGACGCGGGGGCGCAGGCAGATCATGCTCCGGGCCCTGCTTCCATTCTTCGGCGACGATCTCGGCGATGTCCCGCGTCAGCTCGGACAGGCGCTTCGCCTTGTCGCGGTATTGCGGGTCATCCTGCAGCAGTTTGCCGTAGTCGCGGAAGTGGGTGCCGCAGCCGCTGGCGGTGAGGACGATGGCTTCGATGCCGGACTCGATGTGCGGCCAGATGGCGTCGATGCTCTTGCGCATCAGCGCGCGCGCTTCGTCCGTGGCGGCCAGGTGGTGGCTCATGGCGCCGCAGCAGCCGTCCCCGGCCGGCGTGAGCGTGATGCCGAAACGGTCCAGCACGCGCGCGGCCGCGGCGTTGATGTCCGGCGCTACCGATGGCTGCACGCAGCCCTGCCAGATCAGCATGCGCCGGGCATGGCCGCGCTGCGGCCATTCGCCTGCCTGGCGCGGCTCGGGCACACGCTCGCGCAGCCCGACCGGCAACAGCGGACGCAGGGCCTGGCCGATGCGCAGCAGCGCCTTGAAGCGGCGCGGATGCGGCACGATGGCGCGCACTGCGCGTCGCGCGAGTCTCTCCTTGAACGGGCGCGGCACCTGTTTTTCCACCAGCTCGCGCCCGATGTCCAGCAGGCGGCCGTAGCGCACCCCCTTGGGACAACTGGTTTCGCAGGAGCGGCAGGTCAGGCAGCGGTCGAGGTGCAATTGCAGGTTGGCGCCGATATTCGGCTCGGTGAGCGCGTCGAGGCTGTAGCCCGGCGTAATGAAATCCGGGTCCGGCTCCTTGCCTTCGAGAAACTGCCTGATCAGGTAGATGCGGCCGCGCGGTCCGTCCCATTCGTCGCCGGTGAGGCGGAAAGTCGGACAAGTGAACGTGCATTGGCCGCACTGTACACAGGGCGACAGCAAGTCTTCGGCTTCACGCCCAACAGGGGTATTACGGTAGGTTTCGGCCAGATCGACAATCATTTCAGGGTACCGGGGATGGATATCCGGGAGAAAACCGCTATCCGGGGTGGAAGCTCACGGCGCGCCCGTTTTCGAAACTATGCAACAAGAAAAAGCCTATTCCAAGACCTTATTCCGATTGCAACCATAGGAATGGATTATGGGTTTCGGAGAATCTTGATTCAAGGACCAATTCGAATTGCGCCGGTTTCGTTGAGAGGAAAAAATGCGCCTGCCGTCATCGGGCGTTTGAAATTGCCGATACTTTGATGTATTGTTGTACCGAACGGTACAACTAAAGGAGACCCGCCATGTCTGAACGTCCGCCGCTCCCCCCTTTCACCCCGGAAACCGCCAGGCAAAAAGTCCGCATGGCCGAAAATGCCTGGAACACGCACGACCCGGTGAAGGTTTCGCTCGCCTACACCGAGGACAGCCGCTGGCGCAATCGCGGTGAATTCCTGCAGGGGCGCGAAGCCATCGTCGCCTTCCTGCAGCGCAAATGGGCGCGCGAGCTCGACTATCGCCTGATCAAGGAGTTGTGGTGCTTTCATGAAAACCGCATCGCGGTCAGGTTCAAGTACGAATGGCACGACGACTCCGGCAACTGGTACCGCTCACAAGGCAACGAGTTGTGGGAGTTCGACGAGCACGGCCTCATGCGCCGGCGCGAGGCGAGCATCAACGATGTTCTCATTCAGGCGTCCGAGCGCAAATTCCTCTGGCCCCAGGGGCCGCGCCCAGACGACCACCCCGGGCTGACCGAGATGGGGGTATTTTAGAAATCAAAGTGGCGCGCAAGTTTTCCGAGCGCGGCGATATCGTGCCGGTGCTGGCGGAGATTTTCCGCGAGCACGGCTTTGCCGGCGCCAGCCTGTCCGAGATTACCCGGAGGACCGGGCTGGGCAAGGGCAGCCTCTATCATTTCTTTCCGGGCGGCAAGGACGAGATGGGCCAGGCGGTGCTGGACGACGTGGCGAACTGGTTCGAGCTAAACGTCTTCAAACCCTTGCGCGAAAGCGAGGATCCCGCAGCAGGCATCGACCACATGTTCAGGGCCACGGTGCGCTTCTTCAATTCCGGCCGCCGTATCTGCCTGGTGGGGAGCTTCGCGCTGGATGATACCCGAGACCGCTTCGCGACTGCGATCCACGGCTACTTCGCGGCCTGGGTCGTGGCGCTGGAGGCGGCGCTCAGGCGCGGCGGGTTCGACGGCAGGCGCGCACGCGATACGGCCGAGGATGTCGTCGCCGGCATACAGGGCGCCCTGGTCTTTGCCCGCTCCCAGGACGATCCCCGGCTGTTCACGCGCGCCGTCAGGCGCCTGCAGCAAATGACCGCGCCCGCATGACGGCTCAGTTGCCGCCGAGTATGCGGTCCCAGGATGGCCTGGGGCCGATGCGGGCGGCCAGGAACTCGACCAGCGCCCGCACGCGGTGCGGCACGTAGCGGTTGCTGGGAAAGATGGCGTAGATGCCCAGCGTCGGGGTCGGGAACGTGCGCAGCAGGATTTCCAGCTTGCCCTCGCGCACCGCCTGCTCGGCGATGAAGGTCGGCGTGCTGGTGATGCCCAGCCCGCGTATCGCGGCATCGAGCAGGGCGTCGCCGTTGTTGGCCGTGAGACGCCCGCTTATCGGAAACAGTTTGGTCTCGCCGTCGATGACGAAGGCCCAGCTCGCGCGCGCGGCCAGCAGGTAGCCGAAGCACTCGTGATGGGCGAGGTCGCGCGGATGCCTGGGCCGGGCATGCTTCGCCAGATATTCCGGCGATGCGGCGATCACCCCCTGGCTGCTGCCGATCTTGCGCGCCACGTCTCCGGGGTCGAGGCGGTCGGCGATGCGGATGGCAAGATCGAAGCCGCCTTCGATCAGGTTGGCGCGGCGGTCGTTGAAGTCCAACTCGATGGAAATTTCCGGGTTTGCAGCCATGAACTCGCCCAACATCGGCATCAACTGGCGCAACCCGAACGAGAAGGGCAGGGTGACGCGGATAAGCCCGCGCGGTGCCTGGGTTTCTTCCGACAGCCCGGCTTCCGCGGCCTCGACCAGGCCGAGGATCTCGCGGCATTTTTCCAGATAGGCGGCCCCGGCCGAGGTCAGGCTGAGCCTGCGCGTGCTGCGGGCGATCAGCATGGTGCCCAGATGCGCTTCCAGCGCCGCCACCTGGCGTGTGACCACCGATCGCGCCACGTTCAATTGTTGCGCCACTGTCGAGAAGCTGCCCAGTTCCGCGACCTTCACGAACAGCCGCATGCTTTCCAGACGATCCATAACAGGCTCCGCCTCCTTGTTGTTGCATAATTGACAACAATAATTTGCTTATTGTCCCCTATTTCGCAAGGACAGGTTTGCCTATAGTTCGTCCATCGAAACAGACGAGCGAAAGGGAACCATGCCAGCGACCACCCGCTACACCGGCGCCGCCATCGGCCTGCACTGGGTCATCGCCGTTGCGATCGTCGCGACCTTCAGCCTCGGCATTTACATGCACGAACTGCCGCTCTCGCCCGACAAACTGAAGCTGTATTCCTGGCACAAGTGGGCGGGCGTGACGATCTTCCTGCTGGTGCTCGCCCGCATCGTCTGGCGCCTCGCCCATCGCCCGCCGGCACCGGTTGCAGGCATGCCCGCCTGGCAACGGCAGGCTGCGGAAGCCGTGCATGTCCTGCTTTACGTGCTGATGGTGGCAGTACCGATTTCCGGCTGGCTGATGAGCTCGGCCAAGGGCGTGCCCACCGTGTGGTTCGGCGTGCTGCCGCTGCCTGACCTCGTGGGCAAGGACAAGGGACTGGGCGAACTGCTGGAAACGGCGCACAAGGCCCTCAATCTCGGCATGGCCGCCCTGGTGCTGGTGCATGTCGGTGCGGCGCTCAAGCATCACCTTGTCGACCGCGACGATGTGCTGGTGCGCATGCTGCCCATGCTCAAGAAACCCTGACTGGAGAGAAGCAATGAAATCTGGACAACTCTTTGCCTGGTTTGCCGCCGCGCTGCTGGCCGTGCCGGCCGCGCAGGCGGCCGGATTCAACCAGCTGCAGCCGGCCAGGAGCGCGGTGAGCTTCGTGTACAAGCAGATGAACGTGCCGATCGAGGGCAGTTTCAAGCGCTTCAAGGGTGAACTCACTTTTGACCCGGCCAGGCCCGAAGCCGCCAAAACCGCGATCGAGATCGATCTGGCCAGCGTCGACACCGGCTTTGCCGAAGGCAACGACGAGGTGCAGGGGCGGCTGTGGTTCGACACCAAAAACCATCCCGTCGCGCGCTTCGTCTCCACTTCGGTCAAGCCGCTGGGCGGCAACCGCTATGAGGTCGCCGGCAGGATGAGCATCAAGGGCCGCACGCTGGACGTGAAGACGCCCGCCACCTTTCGCCAGGCCGACAACAGCGGCGTGTTCGAGGGCGCTTTCGTGCTGAAGCGCGCCGACTACGGCATCGGCGAAGGCATGTGGGCCGACTTCGGCACCGTGGCCAACGAAGTGCAGATCAAGTTCCGCATGACGGCGACCGCCGCCGGCAAATAACCCCCATTCATTTTCAACAGGAGAACCCTTCATGAACAAGCTCGCAGTTGTCATCGCCCTCGCTTCCCTCGCGGGCAGTGCCTTCGCCGCGCCGGAAACCTTCAACATCGATCCCACGCATACCGCGCCGCGCTTCGAGTACAGCCACTTCGGCTTCTCCACCCAGGTGCACCGCTTCGACAAGACCAGCGGCAAGATCGTGTTCGACCGCGAAGCGCGGACCGGCTCGGTCGACGTTGTCATCGACGCCAGGTCGGTGAACACCGGCTACGCCCTGTTCAACGAGCACATCCAGGGCGAAGACTTCTTTTTTACCGAGAAGTACCCGGCCATCACCTTCAAGTCCACCAAGGTGAAGTTCGAGGGCGACAGGCCGGTGGCGGTGGAGGGCGATCTCTCCATCAAGGGCGTGACCAGGCCGGTGACGCTGACCGTGACTTCCTTCCATTCCATGCCGCATCCGATGCTGAAGAAGGACGCCATCGGCGCCAACGCATACACCAGGATCGAGCGCTCGGAATTCGGCATGGGCAAGTACGCGCCGCACGTGTCCGACGAAGTGACCCTGTCCATCAACGTGGAAGCGGTCAAGGAGTAAACGCGCCATGCCTGCCCGCGCGCCTGTCGTGTTCGTGTCGCACGGTGCCCCAGACGCCCTGCTGAAGGCGCCGGACGCGGTCGCCTGCTGGCGCGAGATCGGCCGACAGGCGCCCGAGCCGGCGGCAATCCTGGCGGTGTCTGCGCACTGGCAGGCGCGCAGTCCCACGCTGAGCCTGGCCGGCGCGCCGGAAACTGTCCATGATTTTTCCGGCTTCGCACCCGCCTTGCATCGCATGCAGTATCCCGCGCCCGGCGCGCCGGCGCTGGCCGAGCGTGCGGCCTCGTTGATACGCGAGGCAGGCATGGCGGCCGAGCTGCATCCGGACCGCGGTCTCGACCACGGCGCCTGGGTGCCGCTCTCCGCGATGTATCCGCAGGCGAACGTGCCGGTCGCGCAGCTCTCGCTCTTGCGCAATGGCAGCCCCGCGGATCACCTCGCGCTCGGCCGGGCGCTCGCGCCGCTGCGCGAGGAGGGCGTGCTGATACTTGCCAGCGGTGCGGTGACGCATAATTTCGACTGGCTCGACCGGCAGGGCGGGGCCGAGCCGCTGCCCCAGGCGCGCGCGTTTTCAGACTGGGTGGGCGCACGCCTTGCAGGGGGCGAGGTTGCGGGGTTGCTCGATTACCGCACCGCCCAACACGGCGCCGATGCGCATCCGAGCGAAGAGCATTTCCTGCCCTTGTTCGTCGCGCTGGGCGCGGCAGGGGGTGATGCCCCCGCGCGCTGTCAGCCGCGTTTCGCCCACGGCAGCCTGGCCATGGATGCCTACGTCTGGCAATAGCCGCGATAATCCATTTTTCAGGACAGAGACATGCCCCATCTTTTCGAGCCCCTGCAACTAAGGGGAATCACCCTCGCCAACCGCATCGGCATGTCGCCCATGTGCCAGTATTCCGCGCATGACGGCATGGCCGGCGACTGGCATGCCGTGCATTACGGCAGCCGCGCAACAGGCGGGCTCGGACTGATGATCGTCGAGGCCACGGCCGTGCTGCCCGAAGGCCGCATCAGCCCTGGGGATGTCGGCCTGTGGAACGATGCGCAGATCGAGCCGCTGGCGAAGATCGTGCGCCAGGCCAGGACGCAGGGCTGCGTGGTTGCGGCCCAGCTCGCGCACGCCGGGCGCAAGGCGGGCGTGGGCCTGGGCTGGGAAGCCCAGCGCAGCCTGACGAAAGCAGAAGGCGGCTGGCAGTCGCTGGCGCCCTCCGCTGTTTCTTTTGGCGAGGGCTACGACGTGCCGCAGCCACTGGACGAGACCGGCATCCGCAGGGTGATCGAGGCGTTCGCTGCGGCCGCGCGGCGCGCACATGGCGCAGGATTCGATGCGGTCGAGGTGCATGCCGCGCACGGCTATCTGCTGCACCAGTTCCTGTCGCCGCTTTCCAACCGGCGCACCGATCAGTACGGCGGCAACTTCGAAAATCGCAGCCGCCTGCTGCGCGAAGTCGTCACGGCAGTCCGCACCGAGTGGCCGCAAGATTTACCCGTATTCGTGCGCCTGTCCGCCACCGACTGGGCGGAAGGCGGCTGGGACATCGGCGAGACCGTCGAACTGTGCCGGGTGCTGAAGGATCTGGGCGTGGATCTGGTCGATGTCTCGTCGGGCGGCCTGGTGCCGTGGGCGAAGATTCCTGCCGGGCCAGGCTTCCAGAGCGTGTTCGCAGAACGCATCCGCAAGCAGGCGGGCATTGCCGCCTCTGCCGTTGGCTTGATTACATCGCCGACGCAGGCCGACCACATCGTGCGCACCGGCCAGGCCGACCTCGTGCTGCTGGGACGCGAACTCTTGCGCAACCCCTACTGGCCGCTCGCCGCGGCGAAAGAGCTGGGGCAGGCGGTGGCATGGCCGCTGCAATACCTGCGCGCCGCACCAGAAGGGTCGCCCGGGCGCTGAGCGGGAGGCATTTTCTTTCACGCGGCTTGTCCGCATGTTTTTTCAGAGCAAGGAGCGTATTTCCGTGAATTCCCTATTCAGCCCTCTCGAACTCGGGGCATTGACCGTACCCAACCGCATTTTCATGGCGCCGCTCACGCGCTGCCGTGCCGACGCCGAGCATGTGCCCACTGCGATGATGGCCGAGCACTACGCCCAGCGCGCCAGCGGCGGCCTGCTTATCGCCGAGGCCACCATGGCCATGCCAGGCAACTCGGCGTTCTGGCGCGAGCCCGGCATCCATTCCGAGGCGCAGGTGGCAGGCTGGAAGCGGGTGACCGACGCGGTGCACGCCGCCGGCGGCCGCATCTTCCTGCAGATCTGGCATGGCGGCCGCGCCTGCCATCCGCTGTTGAACGACGGCGCGCAGCCGGTGGCGCCGAGCGCGATCGCCATCGACGACGAAGTGCACACGCCAGAAGGCAAGAAGCCCTATGTAGTCCCGCGCGCGCTGCGCGACGACGAACTGCCGGGCATTGTCGAAGGCTTCCGGCACGCGGCGGAAAACGCCAGGGCCGCCGGCTTCGACGGCGTCGAGGTGCACGGCGCCAACGGCTACCTGCTCGACGAATTCCTGCGCGACGGCTCCAACAAGCGTTCGGGGCCCTACGGCGGCCCGATCGAGAACCGCGCGCGCCTGATGTTCGAAGTGGTCGGGGCCGTGTGCGAGGTGTGGGGCAGCGAGCGCGTGGGCCTGCGCATCTCCCCGCTCAACAGCTACAACAGCATGCTCGACAGCGACCCGGTGGCGCTGGCGACCTTTGTCGCGCGGCGCGCAAACGAATACAAACTGGCCTATCTGCACGTCATGCGCAGCGACTTCTTCCAACAGCAGAAGGGCGACGTGATGACGCCGGTGCGCGCGGCCTACCAGGGCGTGCTGGTGGGCAACATGGGCTATTCCGCCGAGGAAGCCGAGCAGGCGATCGCTACCGGCAAGCTCGACGCGGTGGCGTTCGGCACGAGCTTTCTCGCCAACCCCGACCTGCCGGCGCGCATCAAGGCCGGCGCCGCTCTGAACGAACCCGACCCCGCGACCTTCTACACCCAGGGCGCCGAGGGCTATACGGACTACCCGGCGATGGCGGCCTGAGCGCGGTCAGCGCAGCGGCACCGCCCGCGCCAGCGGGCGGAACATCAGGTGGTAGAACATTTCCAGGTAGCGCTGGGTTTCCTCGCGCTCCAGGTTGTTGACGAATTTCCAGAAGCCGTAGATGCGCGCCAGCGTCATCATGCGCTCGGCGTAGCGCGCCCAGGTGTAGCGCGCGTTGACGCGCGCGATGGCGGCATCCGACACCGCGCGCCAGTGTGAGGCGTCCTGCTTCGTCTGCTGCAGGAAGCGACAGATGCGTTCCGCGCTGCCGGCGCCGTCGTTGGGGTCGATGTGAAAGCCCGAGCGGCCTTCCTCGATGATTTCCAGCGGGCCGCCGTAGCGGGTGGCGAACACCGGCAGGCCGCAGGCCATGGCCTCCACCACCGTCAGGCCGAAAGCCTCGAACAACGCAGGCTGCACGAACGCGCCGCCCTGGTCGGCGACGACGCGGTACAACTCGCCGGTGAGCTGCTTGTCCAGCCGCCCGCCGATCCAGCGCACATGGCCGTCGAGTCCGAACTCGTCGAATAGCCGATGCATGCGCTCGATCTCGGCGCGTTCTTCCTCATCGGCGGATTCGTTCACGTCGATGTAGCCGCCCACCACGATGAGGTTGGCGATGTTGCGCAACTCCGCGTGCTCGCCGAACCAGCGCACCAGGCCCGTCACGTTCTTGATGCGGTCGAGCCGCGCCATGGTGAAGAGGGGGATTTTCTTCGCGTCGGCCAGATTGCCGCGCGCGGCATGGCCCGCGCCGTCGCCGTACAGCATCTGCTCGATTTCGTCGTGCAGGCCTTCGAGCCGCTCGGCGCGCTGGTGGTAGGGGAAATACACCGAGGCATCGGCGCCGGGCGACACGATGTTGAACTTGGGGTCGTACAGGTCGATGCCGTGGCTCACGCGATACAGCCCCGGCAGGGTGTAGGCGGTGTAGCCCTCGTACTGGCCGATGGAGTTCTTCGTGCCGGCAATCTCCTGGTAGGTGCTGGTGATGATGAAGTCGGCGCTGTTCATGCTGATGAGGTCGGCGGTGAACTGGCAGCCGAAGTGGTACTGCGCATCCATGTCGCGCCAGTAGAGGTCGGACAGCAGGTATTTGGTTTTCTCCAGGGCGTGGGCGATGTTGCACTGCGTCACGCCCATGTGCCGCGACAGCATGCTGGCCACCAGGTTGCCGTCGGAATAATTGCCGATGATGAGATCGGGCCGCCCGTTCAGTTCGGCCGCCACTTCCTGCCCGGCTTCCTGGGCGAAGCGCTCGAGGTAGGGCCAGATTTCGAAACGCGACAGCCAGCGCGGATGAATCTCGCCGTTTTCATGGCGGAAGGGCACGCGCAGAATCCAGGCGTTGTCGGTGCCGTGCACTTTTTCCAGGCGCTGGTCGCAACTGGTGCCTTCGGACTCCGGGATGAGGCGCGTGACGACGATGATCTTGGGCGTGATGGAAACCCCCTGTTGCGCCAGGCGGCTCTTCATCTCCGCCTCCAGTGCGCGCACCTGGTCGAGGATATAGACCACCTGGCCGCCGGTGTCGGGCCGGCCGAGCACATTGCTCTGGCCGAAATAACCATGCGGGGACAGGATCAAGAGGCGCGAGATCATGGGGATGCGCGCGAGAAAGGCTTCCATGGCCTCGGGCGAGGGGCCTTCCAGCACGTCCTGCAGCAGGCTCATGGTGTCGATGCTGCGGCTGGCGCAATCGCCCCAGCCGGGCGCGAGGCCCAGCGACTGCAGTTGCGGCGCAAATTCCGCCCACGGCGTGTCGGGCGCGAGTTTTTCCAGCTGTGTCACGGCCTGGCGCAGCACGTCGCGCAGCGCGGCGGCATCGGGATAGGCGCGATGGGTCAGCAGCGGCTGGCCCTCCATGGCGTGCAGGGCCAGGAAATTGAGCAGCTTTTCCTCCAGTGCCTCGGGCTTCGCGATGAGGCGGCTGGCCAGCTGGCGGTTGAGGAAGATCACGCCGTTGCCGATGGAGCGGGATTCCTTGAGGCGCGGAAAGCCGCGGTTGAAAGGCGCGAAATCGACTTCCAGCATCGGTTCGCTCGACGGCGCGACGATCCTTTCCTTGAAGGCGAGAAACTCGCGGCAGCTGATTTCTTCCAGCGTCAGCAGTTCGGTATGGGCGTGGAAGAAGCGCCATTCGCCGATGCGCGGACGATGCGCGAAGACGGCGGCAGGGGAATCGAAGCAGGCTTCCTGCAACTGCGCAGTCCAGGGCGACAGCGCGGCCCTGCCTTCGGCGTCGCTGCCCTCTTCCGAGAGCCGCTGCCAGATGCGCTGCAGGTCGGATTGCAGCAGAAAAGCCCGGCCCTCGCCCTGGCAGCAATGCAGCCATTTGTGCCATATCGTGCGATGGCTGGCGATGACTTGCTGGAGTTCTTCGGTGTTCATGCGGCCCCCCCTTCTTCCTGCCGTGGTTCGGCGAAGCGGTAATGCTGGATGCCTTCGACGATGCCGCCGGCGCAATGCCGGTGCGCGAAATAAACGCGCTCGCGGCCTTCCAGGTCGGCCAGTTCCTCGCTGTGGTTGCCGACGATGACGCCCATGGTGTCGCCCAGCAGCATCTCGCGGTCGTTGCCGGAATCGCCCGCGACGAGAAAGGCGGTGAGCGGCAGTCCCCAGCGCCACGCCAGGTAGCGGATGGCCTGGCCCTTGGAGGCGCGCGCCGGCAGGATGTCGAGATAGGCCTGGTGCGAATAGATCACCTGCGCGCTCAGCCGGTGTTTTCTGAGCAGCGCCTGGATTTCCTTGACCGGCGGCGCGCTCGCCGGGTCGATGAAATAGCTCAGCTTGAATTCGCGCTGGCCTTCCGGCCCCTGCAGGCGCAGGCCGGGCACATCGGCAAGCACGGTTTCGAGCGCATCGCGCCGCCATTCGTGTCGAATGTGGCGTATCCAGCTTTCGTCCGGCCTGAGCTTGCGGCCGTAGTATATTTCGCTGCCCACGGATGTGATGAGAATGTCTGGGCGCGGGATCTTCCATTGCTTCAGCACTTTCAGCGTGAGATCCAGGCTGCGCCCCGTGGCCACGGCGAAGCCCACGCGGCCGCGCTGCGACTGCAGCCAGTTGATGAACTCTGCCAGTCCCTGTGCATCCCCCGTGAGCGTGTTGTCGATGTCGGACACGATCATGGCCTGCACCAGAGGCAGCGCATGGGTTTCGTACAGCGCGGCATGTTCGCGGCGCAGGCGCTTGCGCTGGCGGAACAGCATCTGGTCCAGGGTCTTCAGGTATTTCTTCGCATGCGCCTGCCAGGTGTAGTGGCGGCGCACGCCATTCAAGCCGTTGCGCGCCCAGGTCTGCCAGCGCTTGCCGTCCGCCAGCGCGTCCTTCAGCGCGGCGGCGATGGCGTCGGTGTCGAGCGGGTTCACCAGGATGCCGTTGCTGCAGTTGGCGATGATGTCTTTCGGGCCGCCGTCTTCGGTGGCGACGATGGGCAGGCCGCTCGCTGCCGCTTCGATCAGGGTGAGGCCGAAGGGCTCGGTCAGCGCCGGGTTCACGAATACGCCGCGGCGGCGCGCGGCCAGGCGGTAAAGGTCTGGCACCTCGTCGGCGCTGTGCTGCTTGGGCAGGGCGAAGCGACCGTGCAGGTCGTACTTGTCCGCCTCCAGCAGCAGTTCGGTCAGCACGCCGCGCGGGCCTTCGTCGAGCGTGCGGATGTCCTCGCGGTTGCCGGCGATGATGACGAGGTTGGCGCGCTCCTGCAGCGTGCTCGAACTGCCGTAGGCCTGCACCAGGCGCAGCAGGTTCTTGCGCGCATCCGCGCGCGCCAGCGCCAGGATCATGGGCTTGTCGGGCTGCTTGAGGAAACGGTCTACGCGCTGCTGGATGGGCGTGGTTTCAAGCCGCCGCGGCGCAGGGCTGAAACGGCCGGTGTCGGTGCCGGGCGGGATCACCGCCATCGGCGTGCGCCCGTAATTCTCGTAGATGCCCCACTGGCCCGAGCATTCCTGGCGCGTGCTGGCGATGATCAGCGCGGCTTCCTGCAGCACCAGTTCCTCGGCGGCGATGCGGCGCGCGAAATGGAACTGGCGGTCGATGGCGCTGCTCTTGCGGCCGGCCGCAAGCAGGCGGTCGCGCTTGCAGCGGCCGAGCGAGTGGCCGGTGTGCACCAGCGGGATGCCGGTGAGTTGCGAGAGCTTCGCGCCGACATGGCCGGCGTCGGCGTAATGGCTGTGGATCACGTCGGGCAGCCGCTGTTGCGCGCGCATGAACAAGAGGCAGCGGTCCACCAGCGAATCCAGATGCGGCCACAGCAGTTCCTTGCGCAGATAGCGTTTCGGCCCGAAAGGCATCCGCACGATGCGCGCATTCTGCGAGATGGTTTCCTCCGGCTGGGCATAACCGGCATCGACCCTGGGGTCTTCGACGAGGCGGGTGAGCACGTCGACCTGCCCGACGCCGGGTTCGGCGGCCAGCGCGCGCGCCAGTTCCAGCACGTAGGTGGTCTGCCCGCCGGTGTCCTCGTCGCGCCCCAGTTCCGGGGCGTGCGCGCGGATGAGGCCGTGCAGGTTCAGCATCAGGATGTAGCGGCCGTCGCTGCTCATGGATTTTCCTCCCAGCCGGCTCGGGCCTGTTCGTAAAAATGGTTGTCGTCCGGCACCGCACCGCGGATGCCAAGTATCCCGCGCGCGAAGGCATCGGCGCGTTCGAGCAGCGTGTCCATCGGCCAGTCGGACAGCAGCCCGGCGATGGCGACGGCGGAGAAAGCGTCGCCTGCGCCCACGCTGTCGACGATGGGCGCATCCATGGGCTGGCCGGGGAAATCGAAGCTGCGCCCGTCCGGCACGGCGGCGTAAGCGCCCCGCTCTCCGCGCGTGAGCAGCAAGAGGCGCAGGTCGTAACGATTCAGCGCCTGCAGGCACATGGATTCGAGGCTGCCCTTGAGATTGAGCCAGCGGCCCAGCACCTCGAACTCCTCGTTGTTGAGCTTCAGCACGTGTGCATGGCGCATCAGGGTTTCGGTCTTGCCGCGCTCGAACCAGGGTTCGCGCAGATTGAGGTCGAGGAACTTGAGTCCCGGGCTCAGGCGCAGCACACCGAGCAGCGCGCGCCAGGAATCGGTGTGGCGCGCGGCCAGGGTGCCGTAGTACACCAGTTGCGGGCGCGCCGCCAGCGCGCCCAGGCGGGCCATGCCCTGATGGATGTAGTCGTAGGCCTGGTTGTCGAGGATCTCGAAGCGATGGCCTGTGTCGCCGAGTTCGACCTTGACCGTGCCGGTCGGATGCAGCGGATCGATCTGGATGCAGCTCGCATCCATGCCGTAGCGCGCCATGGCGTGCAGTACCTCGACCTGCGCATCGTCGCGGCCGATACGGCTGATCAGCAGCGGCGGCCAGCCGAAACCCGCCAGATGCCTGGCGACGTTGAACGGTGCACCACCCAATACCGCGCGATCGGGAAACTGATCGAAAAGCACTTCCCCAAACACAAGCACCGGGTACTGCGTTCCCTGTGGCGTGTTGTTGAAACTCATGTCGTTATTAATGTCGGTGAAATGCCGCATTCACCGTGTATTGAAAAAATACTCCCTCATTAACCCGACAGGCTAATTATTGATGAGTTCCGGCTTTTTTTCGGCAGGATTGTGGATAACCGCCGAATGCCTTGCCTGGAGAGGCTTGCGGCGCAACCATGCGCGCAAAAATCATTGGCTCGCGCAGGGCTTTCATTGACGGCTTCGATGAATTCTTCGGGGTTCTTGCATTTCGGCGGGCGCGACCTTGCGCGCGGAGGCTCTGCCTTTCCGCGCACGGAAAAGAATGCGTTGGCGCGCCAAGAAGGCAGGTGTCATGGAATCCATCCCGGTCGAGCGCCGCGTATTGGCCGGGCGTTGAGTTTTTTGTATAGTGCTCGCGTACCAATTCAGCTTCAGGGGGAAAACATGCAGCAAGCGACAAGGGTGGCCCTGGCGTTGCTTGCCGGGGCCTTGCTTGCCAATGTCCATGCCCATGCCTTCGGCAATCGCGGCGGCATGATGGGCGGCAAAAAGGGCTTGGCCTCGCCGCCGCCCGCCGCGGAGGACGCCGGCGACAAGGCTGCCGACATGAACCCCGAAGTGGCCGGGGCCTTCATGCCGACCAGGGCCAACCGGGCGGACATGCGCAACCGCGGCTTCTTCGACACCGGCCTCAAGCCGGTTTATCCGAGTGAGGCAAAGTGCCCGGCCATTACCTCGCATTTTGCCGACCCCAGGCGAACAGACGGCAGCATGCGCAGCCCGCGCTACTATCAGGGCCTGCACAGCGGCGTGGATATTCCGGCGCCGGAAGGAACACCCGTTGTCGCCATGGCCGACGGCACCGTGGTGAGCAAGGGTGAGGGTGAAAACATCGGCGGCATCGGCATTACCTTGCAGCACACTCCGCTGGAAACCGGCCTGCCGCATTACACCTATACGGAATACAAACACCTTGTGAAACTGCCCGACTTCCCGATCGGCCACAAGGTGCGCCTGGGCGAGGAAATCGGGCAGGCAGGCATTTCCGGCACCACCGGCGGCCATTATGGCGAAGAGGGCTTTTCGCACCTGCACTTGAGCGCCTGGTACAGCGAGGGGAGCGAATATAAGGCCGGCCGCATGTTCGTGCCGATGGGCGGGCAATGGATGGACCCGCTCGCGCTTCTGCGCGGCGTGCCGCTCGATTCCGCCGGTGTCGAGAAACTGCCGGACGAGCGGAAGCGGGTGGCGTTTGCCTACAAGTCCGACAGCGGAGAAATCAGGCCGGCAGGCGCCAGGGTGATCTGGCCGTTCGTGTGCGTGGCGAAGTGAACGGGGCCTAGTTGAAATGCCGGATCGACCAGAAGCAGAAGTTCGGCTTGGGTCAACCAATCGTCTCGCCGAGAAGCAGTCGCCATGCCATGCCCGACCAAGTTTCCGCTCAGTGTCGCTCCCAGACCTTCTACAAAAAAGAACCCCGCATCAAGCGGGGCTCTTTATTTCTTGATGAAGCGAGGTGTCGCGGCTTAGCTGGCGCAGCAGGGCGCAAGGTGCGAGAACAAGTGACGGTTGTTTGCGCCAATTGCGGCGAGGCCGTTCTGGTTCCATTCTTCGATGCTGGCCATGCGCAGTCCGAGCGCCGCGTAGTCGACGGCATAAAAGCCGTTGGCCTGGGTGACGACTGCGCCGCGCCAGGCGGGGTTTTCGAGCAGGTCCTGCGCCATCACGCCGACGTGGATCGTGTCTGACCACAAATACTTGAAGGCGTAGATGTTCATGCCGTCTGGCAGGGTCGCGAGCAGCCGGATGTCGCGCTTCAGCCGGCTGTCGGAGACCATGACGGGCTGGCGGTGGTTATCGTCGTCGGTGTTCGACCAGCCGCCGCTGATCTGCGGCGCCCGTTTCAGGAAGTCGTATCCGACCAGCACGGCGCTGTCCTCGAAGTTGTAGCCGCCGCTCACGTCCAGCCCCAGCTGTTTGTCGGACCAGGGGTAGAAGCTGGCGCCGAGCGCGCCGACCCATTTGTCTTCCTCGTCGGAGGATAGAAGCTTGGCGGTAAAGCCCAGGTTGTTGAGGGACGCCGGGCCGCTGAAACTATAGGAAACCCCGAGCATCACGCCCGCGTCGGCCAGTGCGCCGGTGGCAAAAATGCTCAGGATTGCCGCAACAAGAGGTTTTTTCATGGTGAATCCTTTCCGCTGAAAATGAACCGATGAACGCCATGGGGCGATTCTACTGAAACTGGGGTTTTCATGCCTGGGCTTTTATGAAGCCTAGTCCGTATTCGGCGAAAAAAAAGCCCCGCGCCTGGCGGGGCTTGTTCATTCCGGCGCTGGGTTTGCGCAGGCTTACATCATGCCGCCCATGCCGCCCATGCCGCCCATTCCACCCATGTCGCCCATCGGCGCGGAGGACTTGTCTTCCGGCATTTCGGCAACCATGCAGTCGGTGGTGAGCATGAGGCCGGCGATGGAGGCTGCGTTCTGCAGCGCGGTGCGGGTGACCTTGGTGGGGTCGAGCACGCCCATTTCCATCATGTCGCCGTAGGTGCTGTTGCCGGCGTTGTAGCCGTAGTTGCCCTTGCCTTCGGCAACCTTGTTGACCACCACGGAGGGCTCTTCGCCGCAGTTGAAGACGATCTGGCGCAGGGGTTCTTCCACGGCGCGCAGGATGATCTTGATGCCGGCATCCTGGTCGTGGTTGTCGCCCTTGAGGCCGCCGATGGCCGACTTGGCGCGCAGCAGGGCCACGCCGCCGCCGGGGACGATGCCTTCTTCCACCGCAGCGCGGGTGGCGTGCAGGGCGTCTTCCACGCGGGCCTTCTTCTCTTTCATTTCGACTTCGGTGGCAGCGCCGACCTTGATCACGGCAACGCCGCCGGCCAGCTTGGCCTTGCGCTCTTGCAGCTTTTCCTTGTCGTAGTCGGAGGTGACTTCGTCGATCTGCTTGTTGATCTGGGTGATGCGGTTCTTGATGGCATCGGCGGCGCCGGCGCCATCGATGATGGTGGTGTTTTCCTTGTTCACTTCGATGCGCTTGGCGCGGCCCAGGTCTTGCAGCGTGGCTTTTTCCAGGGTCAGGCCGACTTCCTCGGCGATCACGGTGCCGCCCGTCAGGATCGCGATGTCCTCAAGCATTGCTTTTCTGCGGTCGCCGAAGCCGGGGGCCTTGACGGCCACGGTCTTGAGGATGCCGCGGATGTTGTTGACCACGAGGGTGGCGAGGGCTTCGCCGTCGACGTCTTCGGCGATGATCAGCAGGGGCTTGCCGGCCTTGGCCACTTGTTCCAGCACCGGCAGCAGGTCGCGGATGTTGGAGATCTTCTTGTCGTGCAGCAGCACGAAGGGATCTTCCAGCAGGGCGATCTGGCGGTCGGGGTTGTTGATGAAGTAGGGCNNTAGCCGCGGTCGAACTGCATGCCTTCGACGACGTCGAGCTCGTTTTCCAGGCCGGAGCTGTCTTCCACGGTGATGACGCCTTCCTTGCCGACCTTGTCCATGGCGGCGGCGATGATGTCGCCGATGGAGGCGTCGGAGTTGGCGGAGATGGAACCGACCTGGGCGATTTCCTTGCTGCTGGCGCAGGGCACGGAGATTTTCTTCAGTTCTTCGGTGATGGCGATGACGGCCTTGTCGATGCCGCGCTTNNACGGTGGCGGTGGTGGTGCCGTCGCCGGCCACGTCGGAAGTCTTGGAGGCGACTTCCTTCACCATTTGCGCGCCCATGTTCTCAAGCTTGTCCTTGAGTTCGATTTCCTTGGCGACGGAGACGCCGTCCTTGGTCACGGTGGGGGCGCCGAACGAGCGGTCCAGCACCACGTTGCGGCCCTTGGGGCCGAGGGTGACCTTGACGGCGTTGGCCAGGATGTTCACCCCGGCAACCATCTTGTGGCGCGCTTCGTCGCCGAACTTAACCATTTTTGCAGCCATGCTTTAACTCCTTTGAATTCTGTTGGGTTGAACGCGATTGCTTCGCTCAATCAAATTGAGAAATTTATTTCTCGATCACGCCCATGACGTCTTCTTCGCGCATGACCAGGACTTCCTCGCCTTCGATCTTGACGCCCTGGCCGGCGTACTTGCCGAACAGCACGCGGTCGCCGACTTTCACGTCCAGGGGGATCAGTTTGCCCTGGTCGTCTTTCTTGCCCGCGCCCACGGCGATGACTTCGCCCTGGTCGGGTTTTTCGGTGGCGCTGTCGGGAATCACGATGCCGGAAGCAGTCTTGCGCTCTTCTTCCATGCGCTTGACGATGATGCGGTCATGCAAAGGACGGATTTTCATTATTAATCTCCATTGAAAATCAATGAGTTGGAATATTTCCACCCGAGCGCAGCGATAAAAAGGCTTGAGCGGAACCAGAAAACGGGGCCGGAGGCTGTTAGCACTCTCGGCCGGAGGCTGCTAATGATAGGGCCCGAGTATGACAATTTCAACCCCACCCGGCTGATATGGCGGTTTTTTAGCCCGGCTTGCGGATTTGGGGCCTTCGTGGCTTGATTGAGCCATGAGCATTTTTTGTTATGCCCAGCGCCTGTTGAACCCGTTTCGCGGCGTGATCAACGTCATCCGCCACCAGTCGGCCGAGGCCGTGACCATGGACGGGGTGCACTGGGACATCTATGTGGCCAACGAAAGCCTGCGCGTGGGGCTGAAGGGCAAATCGCAGATCAGCGACATCCGCTACGGCAGCTGGTCGGAGAAGGCAGGCCTGAAACGCGGGCCGATCTATCCCTCGGACGACTTCAAGCGCATGGAAGTGCAGGGGCAAATTGTTTATGAATACCTGCGCGAGCATCACCGCGATGTGCCGTTTTCCTTTGCGGATAGTTATGAACTCTGGCTGCTGGACGAGCAGCAGCAGCCGCTGGCCCTGATTCACAGCGCGCTCAGCCTCGACGAAACCCGCGCCGAAGTGTCCACGCAGTGGCGTGCGGGCTTTGCCGCCGAGGAGGGTTTCCGCAGCGAGGCAGCGGGTGCGGGCAATGGCGCCGTTCGCCTGGGCAATTACATCAACAGCCGCGCCAGGGGCTGGCAATGGATCGAACGCAACATGGCCGGCGGCGGTACGGGCCTCCCCGGCGGCAAGGGCGGAGAGGCGGGCCGGGTGTATGAAGCGAGCCTGTTCCCGGTTCGTTTCCTTTTCCGCGACCGGCATGAGGCGCCGCATGGCCAGCTGGTGGCCGATTACCTGAAATGGCAGGCGCCCTGGTTGTTGTTGCTGGACACCTTGTCGGATGAAGCCCGGCGCGAACTGGAAATCCATGCGCGCATGCGTGCGGCGGACATGGTCCGGCAGCACCGTTTGTACCCCGATGTGGTCGATCCTGCCCAGCTCAAGGCCGCGCTGGTGGAAATGGTGCTGCGTGAAAAACAGACCGCAACGAAAGACAAGCCCAACCCGGACATGTCGCCTTTCTACATAGAGATCAGTCCTGCCGGCGGCGAATACACTTGAGCGAAGGGGGAAGGGGGAAGGGGGAAGGGGTGTAATATCGACCAAGCATCTACACCTCACGCTTTGCGCATGTCGAGCCTGCAAGACCGTTCGCGCCAGTTCCTCTGGCATCCCTGCACCCAGATGAAGCATCTGGAAACGCTGCCGCCGCTGGCGATCGCGCGCGGCGAGGGGCCGTGGCTGATCGACGAATCCGGCAAGCGCTATCTCGACGCGATTTCTTCCTGGTGGGTGAACCTGTTCGGCCATGCCAACCCGCGCATCAATGCGGCGATCATCGACCAGTTGTCGAAAATCGAGCATGTGATGCTGGCCGGCTGCACGCACGAGCCCGTGGTGCAACTATCGGAGCGGCTGGGCAAGCTCACCGGCCTCGGCCATGCCTTTTACGGCTCGGACGGGGCCTCGGCCACCGAGATCGCGCTGAAAATGAGCTTTCACCATTGGCGCAACACCGGCAAGCCGGGCAAGACCCATTTCATCAGCCTGCAGAACGGTTACCACGGCGAGACCGTGGGCGCGCTGTCGGTGACCGACGTGGCGCTGTTCAAGGACCGGTACGCGCCGCTATTGCGACAGTCGGTGCAAATGCCGTCGCCGGACTTCCGTCGCGCCGAGGCGGGCGAGTCCGCCGAGGCCTTTGCGCTGCGCTGCGCGGATTTTCTGGAAGCGCACTTGCAGCAGCATGCGGACAGCATCGCCGCCTTCATTCTCGAACCGCTGGTGCAGGGCGCATCCGGCATGGCGATGTACCACCCGGTTTATCTCGGCAAGGCGCGCGAGCTGTGCACGAAACATGAAGTGCACCTGATCGCCGACGAAATCGCCGTCGGCTTCGGCAGAACAGGCACGATGTTCGCATGCGAACAAGCCCAGAACACGCCTCGCGCCTCACGCCTCACGCCTCGCCGTCCGGGCATCCGCCCGGACTTCATGTGCCTGTCCAAGGGCATCAGCGGCGGCTATCTGCCGCTTTCCTGCGTGCTGGCCACGGATGAAATCTATGCGGCGTTCTATGCCGATGAAACCGCGAAGGGGTTTTTGCACTCGCATTCCTATACCGGCAATCCGCTCGCCTGCAGTGCGGCGCTGGCGGTGCTGGACATCTTCGAGCAGGACGACGTGATCGACGCCAATCGAAAAAAATCGGAAACCTTTGGCGCGCTTCTTGAACCAATCAGAAATCATCCGCGTGTGCGGCACTTTCGCAATCGCGGCATGATCTGGGCCTTCGACGTGGCGGATGCGGCGCCGGGCTTTTCGCGTGCCTTTGCCGAGGGCGCGCTGGCGCAAGGTGCGCTGCTGCGGCCGATCGGCAGCACGGTGTATTTCATGCCGCCCTATGTGCTCGAGGAGGCGCACATGACGCAACTGGCACGCGTGACGGAAAACCTTTTGAACGCACTGGACTGAACATGCACATAACTTTCTTCGGCGCGGCCGGCGAGGTGACCGGCTCCTGTTTCCTGGTGGAGACCGAGCAGGTGCGCTTCATGGTCGACTGCGGACTGTTCCAGGGCCTGGGCTCGGACGAGAAGAACCGCGAGGCGCTGAAGCTCGACGTGCGCAAGCTCGATTTCACGCTGCTCACCCACGCGCACATCGACCATTCTGGCCTGCTGCCGCTCTTGGTGGCGCGCGGCTTCGACGGCCCCATCTTCACCACCCGCGCCACCTGCGACCTGCTGGAGGTGATGCTGCTGGATTCGGCGCACATCCAGGAAAAGGAAGCGGAATGGGCGCGCGAGCGCAAGCGCCGCGGCGAAACCCTGCGCGACCCCGAGAGCGTGGACCCGATCTACACCGTGGCGGAGGCGCGCAGCAGCCTGCGCCAGCTGCACGGCGTGGGCTATGACGTGGAGGTGCGCCCGCATCCGACGGTGAGGGTGCGCTTTCGCGATGCCGGCCACATCCTTGGCTCGGCGATTCTCGAGGTGTGGCTGGAGACGGAAGGGGTGACGCGCAAGATCGTGTTCTCGGGCGATCTCGGCCAGCCCGGCCACCCGCTGATGAACGATCCCACCCCGATCGAACAGGCCGACTACGTGGTTGTCGAGTCCACCTACGGCAACCGTCTGCACAAGCCGCTCAGGGAAACCACGGAGGAACTGGTCGATGCCGTCAATGACACGCTGCAAAAGCGCCGCGGCAACATCCTGATCCCGGCCTTTGCCGTGGGGCGCACGCAGGACATGCTGTTCATCCTCTCGGACCTGGCCGCGGACGGCAGGCTGGTGGCCAAGCCGCGCATCTTCGTGGATTCGCCCATGGCCAAGGCGGCGACGGAAATCACGCTCAAGCACCATCGCCTGCTGGACGAGGAGGCGCGCCATTTCATGCAGGACCTGCAGGCCAACCATCGCACGCCGCTGCCGATCACGTTCACCGAAACCGTCGAGGACTCCAAGGCCATCAACCGCGTTTCCGGCGGCGCCATCATCATCGCCGCCTCGGGCATGTGCGATGCCGGGCGCATCAAGCACCACCTGCGCAACAACCTGGGGCGTGACGAGAACAGTGTCATCTTCGTCGGCTTCCAGGCCCAGGGCACCCTCGGCCGCAAGCTGGTCGACGGCGCCAAGGAGGTGCGCCTGTTCGGCGAAGACATTCCCGTGCATGCGCGCATCTATACCATCGGCGGACTGTCCGCGCACGCCGACCAGGCTGCGCTGCTGGGCTGGCTTGGGCGCTTCAGCAAGCCGCCGCGGCAGTGTTTCGTGGTGCACGGCGAAGCGGAGACGGCGCAGCTGTTTGCCGACAAGATACGCAGCGATTTCGATTGGGACGCTGTGATGCCCGAGGCCGGCAAACGCTACGAACTGGCGTGAGGCGAGTAAGCTTTTCTCCCCTCTCCCCTCGCGGGAGAGGGGTGGGGGTGGGGGGCGTGAGCGGGTAAACTCCAGGGCATGAACATACGACGTCTTTATCCATTCGTCTGTTATCTGGCAATTGCATTTGCCAGTGC
The DNA here is from genome assembly GCA_002421825.1 of Thiobacillus sp. UBA6205. Classification (GTDB taxonomy): domain Bacteria; phylum Pseudomonadota; class Gammaproteobacteria; order Burkholderiales; family Thiobacillaceae; genus UBA6918. Next base: position 26,911 of record DISR01000027.1, read on the forward strand.
GCAGGCCTGGGCTAGCAGCCTGCCGCAAGCCGTGGCCGATGCGCTGTCGAAAGCGAATATCCCTGTCGAGTCCGTTTCCATATTTGTGCAGCCGCTCGATGGCGGCGCGCCGCTGCTGAGCGTGAATGCCGCGCAGCCGATGAATCCGGCCTCCACCATGAAGCTGGTGACGAGCTACGTCGCGCTGGAAAGCCTGGGCCCGGACTACACCTGGAAGACCGGTTTCTGGGCGCGCGGCGAAATCAGCGACGGCAAGCTGCAGGGCGACCTCATCGTGCGCGGCGGCGGCGATCCCTACCTCACGCTGGAACGCATCTGGCTCATGCAGCGCGCACTGCGCGAGAAGGGCGTGCGCGAAATCGTCGGCGATTTGGTGCTGGACCTGACGCTGTACGACCTGCCGCCCATGGACCCTGGCGCTTTCGACGGCGAACCGCTGGCGGCCTACAACGCCGTGCCTTCGCCGTTGATCGCCAACTTCAATGCGCAGCATGTGCGCCTGGCTCCCGAGGGCGAGGAAGTCGCCATCCGGCCGGAACTGCCGATCACCGGCGTGAAATTCATTTCCCAATTGCGGCTGACTGAAGGCGCCTGCAATGGCTGGCGCGACGGCATTCTGGCGAGTTTCCCCGATCCCGCCCTGAAGGATATCGTCGTGTTCGAGGGCAATTATCCGCGCGCCTGCGGCGAGAAACGCTTGCCGCTCAACCTGTTCGAGCCTGCGCAGAATTTCGCGCAGGTGTTCCGCATCCTGTGGGAAGAATCGGGCGGCAAGTGGCAAGGCGGGATCATGACGGGCGTCGCACCGCCGGAAACGGCGCCGCTGCTGGAGTTCGAGTCGCCGCCGCTCGTGGATGTTATTCGCCCGCTCAACAAGCATTCCAGCAATGTCATGACGCGCATGCTGTTCCTGACCCTGGGCCAGGAAGCATTCGGCGCGCCGGCGACGCTGGGCAAGTCGCTGGCGGCCATGCGCGAAACCCTGCTCGCGCACAAGCTCGATTTTCCCGAACTGTTCCTGGAAAACGGCGCCGGCCTGTCGCGCAACGAGCGCATCAGCGCGCACAGCATGGCCCGCTTGCTGCTGGCGGCTTTCCACAGCCCGCATTACTCCGAACTGGAATCCGCGCTGCCGATCAGCGCCATCGACGGCACGCTGAAAAAGCGCTTCAACGGCAGCGCCTTCGCCGGCCATGCCCACCTCAAGACCGGCAGCTTGAAGGATGTGCGCACGCTGGCCGGCTACCTGATCGACCGCAACGGCAACCGCCTCGCGGTGGTGATGTTCGTCAACCACGCCAATGCCGACCAGTCCGAAGCGGCGCAAGCGGCGCTGCTGAATTGGCTTTACGAAGGCTTGGCGCCGGAGTAAAGGCAAAGGCAAAAGGCATTAACAGGGAGGTTCAGGGAGGCAAGGGAGAAAGGGTTTTCCTCCCGTTCCTCCCTTACCTCTCTGTGAATAAGGCTCTCTTCAAAGCCCAAGCTGCGCAAACAGCTTGTCCACGCGCGCTTTCACCTCGTCATCCATGCTGATGGGCGTGCCCCACTCGCGGCTGGTTTCGCCGGGCCATTTGTTGGTGGCGTCGATGCCCATCTTGGAGCCGAGGCCGGACACCGGGCTGGCGAAGTCCAGGTAGTCGATCGGCGTGTTCTCGACGATGAGGGTGTCCCGCGCGGGATCGACGCGCGTGGTCAGCGCCCACATTACCTCCTTCCAGTCGCGCACGTTGACGTCGTCGTCGGTGACGAGGATGAACTTGGTGTACATGAATTGCCTGAGGAAGCTCCACACGCCGAACATCACGCGCTTGGCATGGCCGGGGTACTGCTTCTTCATGCTCACCACCGCCATGCGGTAGCTGCAGCCTTCCGGCGGCAGGTAGAAGTCGGCGATCTCGGGAAACTGTTTCTGCAGCAGCGGCACGAACACTTCGTTCAAGGCCACGCCGAGGATGGCCGGCTCATCCGGCGGCTTGCCGGTGTAGGTGCTGTGGTAGATCGGGTCACGCCGCAGGGTGATGCGGTCGATGGTGAAGACTGGAAACCTCTCCACCTCGTTGTAGTAGCCGGTGTGGTCGCCAAAAGGCCCTTCCAGGGCCGACTCATAAGCTTGGCGTCCCTCTGGCGCCATTTCGCCGGGATGGATGTGGCCTTCGAGCACGATCTCGGCGCTGGCCGGCACCTGCAGTTCGGAGCCGATGCATTTCACCACTTCGGTCTTGGAGCCGCGCAGGAGGCCGGCGAACTGGTATTCCGAGAGCGAGTCCGGCACCGGCGTCACGGCGCCGAGGATGGTGGCGGGGTCGGCGCCGAGCGCAACGGCAAGCGGGAAGGGCTGGCCGGGGTTGGCCTGCTGGAACTCGCGGAAATCGAGCGCGCCGCCGCGATGCGCGAGCCAGCGCATGATGACCTTGTTCGGGCCGATGACCTGTTGTCGGTAGATGCCGAGGTTCTGGCGCTTCTTGTGCGGGCCTTTCGTCACCACCAGGCCCCAGGTGATGAGCGGGCCGGCGTCGCCCGGCCAGCAGGTCTGGATCGGCAGTTTCGAAAGATCGACGTCCTTGCCTTCCCACACCACGTCCTGGCAGGGTGCGCTGCCGACTTCCTTCGGCGCCATGTTCAGTACTTGTTTGAGCACCGGCCACTTTTCCCAGGCGTCGCGCAAGCCCTTGGGCGGCTCGGGTTCCTTCAGATAGGCGAGCAGCCTGCCGATTTCACGCAGCTGCTTCGGATCTTCCTCGCCCATGCCCAGCGCCACGCGGCGCACGGTGCCGAACAGGTTGCCCAGAACCGGGATCGAATGGCCCTTGGGCTTCTCGAACAGGATGGCCGGGCCTTCGCGCCTCAGCACGCGGTCGCAGAACTCGGTCATTTCGAGCCTGGGGTCGACTTCGAGCGAGACGCGCTTCAGCTCGCCCATGCTTGCCAACTGGGCGATGAAGTCGCGCAGGTCTTTGTATTTCATGAACGGATTTTCTCGATGAGCGCCGTGGTCGAGCGCTGGAAAGCAAAAGGAATGGAATGCACCTGGCCGCCCCAGCCCGTCACTTCCGCTGCGCCGACGATCCTGCCCACCGGCCAGTCGCCGCCTTTCACCAGCACGTCGGGGCGCAGGTCCAGGATGAGGTTGAGCGGCGTGTCCTCGTCGAAGGGCACCACCAGCGACACCGACTCCAGCGCGGCGAGCACGGCCATGCGGTCGGCCAGCGGGTTGACGGGGCGGTCCGGCGCCTTGTTCTGGCGGCGCACGGACGCGTCCGAATTCACACCGACGACCAGCGAAGCGCCGAGTGCCCGGGCCTGGGCAAGATAGGTGGCGTGGCCGCGGTGCAGAATGTCGAAGCAGCCGTTGGTGAACACCAGCGGACGCGGCAAGCGCGCCGCCGCTTCCGATGCGTCGCCGAGCACGATCTTGTGCTCGAAGGCGGGCGGAAGGCAGGCAGGCTTGCTGGTCACGCTGTGCGGCGGATCAATCTATGTATTCGAACAGCTTGACGACGCGCGTTACCCCGGCGGTGCCGGCGGCGATCTTGCCGGCGAGTTCGCCTTCTTCCTTGCGGACCAGGCCCATCAGGTAGACCACGGCGGCTTCGGTCACCACCTTGACGTGGTTGGAGGAAATGTTGCCATCCTCCACCAGGCGCGCCTTGACCTTGGCGGTGATTGCCACATCGTTGGCCTCGGAAGTGTAGGAGGCGACGCCGGAAATGGCAGTTTCGTTGTAAACCCTGTTCACGCCGGGGATTGCCTTGACGGTGTCGGCCACCCTGGCGCGGGTCGCCTCGTCCGGCACCTGGCCGACCAGCAACACCTGGCGGTTGTAACTGATAGTGGAAACGCTGACGGTTTTTTCCGGGAAGCTCTCGCGCAGCCGGTTCATCGAACGCAGCTCGATTTCCTGGTCTTCCACGACAGCGCCGGCCGTGCGGCGGTCGTCGGCCACGACGACCGCGGTTGCAGCACCGCCGACCACGACGGCAGCGCAGCCGTGAATCAGGGGCAGGGAGGCGGCAAGCAGCGCAACCCAGGCATATTTCTTCATCATGTCTCGACTCCAAGCAAGGCACTGTCCACGGCATCGCACAGACAATGTATGGTCAACAAATGTATCTCCTGTATGCGGGCGGTGGAATCCGCCGGCACGCAGATAAGAACATCGCGGTCGCTCAATTGTTCCGCAAGTTTTCCGCCATCGCGTCCGGTCAGGGCGATCACGGTCATGTCGCGGCCGCGCGCAGCCTCTGCGGCGGCAACGATGTTGGGCGAGCCGCCGCTGGTGGAAATCGCCAGCAGCACGTCGCCCGGCTGGCCCAGCGTCGATACCTGGCGCGCGAACACCTGCTCGTAGGAGAAATCGTTGGCGATCGAGGTCAATGTGGAAGTGTCGGTGGTCAGCGCGATCGCGGGCAGTCCGGGGCGATCCAGTTCGAACCGGTTTACCATTTCCGACGAGAAATGCTGCGCATCGGCGGCCGAGCCGCCGTTGCCGCAGGCCAGCGCCTTGCCGTCGCGCAGGAAGCACTGGAGGATGTGGTCGGCCGCGCTGGCGATGGCGGGCGCCAGCAGTTCCGCCACGTCGAGCTTGAGGTGGGCGGATTCGTTGAAGTGGCCGATGATGCGTTCGATCATGTTTCCATTCCCAAATCAAAACTGACTTTGTCGGCTTCGCCTTGCCGTACTATTTGTACTATCTGCGGCTCGCCTTCGCGTCATTTTCGATTTGGAAATGGAAAATAAGGCCAGACACAGCGTTCTGGTTGGAATTATCCCACATCCTCGAATGCGGACTTGATCCACACCGGCTCCGCCCCCGCATCCAGGGTTACCGCGTCGAAGCGGCAGGCGGGCATGCGCGGCAGTGTCGCGAGGTAATGCCGCGCCGCGGCAATGATGCGTCGCTGCTTGGTGGAGGTGATGCTCTCGGCAGCGCTGCCGTAATCCTGGCGGCTGCGGCTGCGCACTTCCACGAATACCAAAGTGTCGCCGTCCCGAGCGATGAGGTCGATTTCGCCCTGCCGGCAGCGGTAGTTGCGCTGCAGGATGGAGAGGCCGGCCTCCGCGAGCATTCTTTCCGCGCGGTTTTCGGCGAATTTTCCCAATAGTTGCTTCAGCATTTGCGACAATAGCGGAATGAAAGAGGGTGCGTTGTCTCCTGGATTGTATGTGGTCGCCACGCCGATCGGGAACCTCGGCGATATTACGCTGCGCGCGCTCGATGTACTGAAGCGCGTCAATGTGATCGCCGCCGAGGACACGCGCGTGACCGGGCAGTTGCTGGCGGCGCTCGGCATCAGCAAGCCCCTGCTGTCGGTGCGCGAGCACAACGAGCGCCAGGGGGCGGCCAAGCTGATCGGCAGGATCGCCGCAGGCGAAGCGGTGGCTTACGTGTCCGACGCCGGCACGCCGGCGATTTCCGATCCCGGCGCCGTGCTGGTTGCGGCCGTGCGCGAGGCCGGCCATGCCGTGGTGCCGGTGCCGGGTGCGAGCGCGGTCGCTGCCGCCATGTCGGTGGCGGGGTTTGCCCCCGGGCCGTGGCTGTTTGCCGGTTTCCTGCCGCCCAGGCAGAAAGCGCGCCGCGATGCGATCCAGGACCTGAAGCATTTGCCCGCGGTGCTGGTGTTTTACGAAGCGCCGCATCGCGTGCGCGAAACGCTGGCGGATCTGGCCGCGGTGCTGGGCGGTGAGCGGCGCATCTGCATTGCGCGCGAATTGACCAAGCAGTTCGAGGAAACCGCCTGCATGCAGCTCGCCGACACCGCTGCCTGGCTCGATTCCAGCGCCTGGCGCGAAAAGGGCGAGTTCGTGCTGATGGTGGAAGGCGCCGTGCAGGCCGACAGCGGCATGGCGGATGCGGAACACATATTGCGTGTGCTGGCGGAGGAGCTGCCGGCAAGCCAGGCGGCGAAGATCGCCGCCAAACTGACCGGCCGCAAGAAATCCGATTTGTACGAATTACTGGTGCAAAAATCCTAGAAACCCCAGTTGACCGCTCTTTGCTTTTTGGTACGTCATATGCTGCTTGAGTTTTCCGTCTTTGCTTGCCGCCGCCTATCGGGTAGGCGCGTCCAACCGAGGTTTCTAGGATCATGACTGACACCCTGACCATCACCCGCCCCGACGACTGGCATCTGCATTTGCGCGACGGCGATGCCATGAAGAGCGTTCTGCCGCACACCGCTCGGCAATTCGCCCGCGCCATCGTCATGCCCAACCTGCGTCCGCCGGTGACCACGGTGGCGGCGGCGGCGGCCTACCGCGACCGCATCCTGGCGGCCTTGCCGCAAGGCATGAAGTTCGAGCCGCTGATGACGCTCTACCTCACCGACAACACCCAGGCCGCGGAAATCCGCACCGCGAGGGAAAGCGGCTTCGTGCATGCGGTCAAATACTATCCGGCGGGCGCCACCACCAATTCCGATTCCGGCGTCACCGACCTGCACAAGGCCTATCCGGCCATTGCCGCCATGGAAGAGCACGGCATGCCGCTCTTGCTGCACGGTGAGGTGACCGATCCCGATGTCGATGTGTTCGATCGCGAGTCGGTGTTCATCGAGCGTTATCTCACCCGGCTGCTGCACGATTTTCCCAGGCTCAAGATCGTGCTGGAGCACATCACCACCCGGGGTGCGGCGGAGTTCGTCGCGAGCGCGCCGACGAAAGTGGCGGCCACCATCACCGTGCACCATCTGCTCTACAACCGCAATGCCATGTTCAAGGGCGGCATCCGCCCGCATTATTTCTGTCTGCCGGTGCTGAAGCGGGAGGTGCACCGCAAAGCCTTGATCGCGGCCGCCGTTTCGGGCAATCCGAAATTCTTCCTGGGCACCGATTCCGCACCGCATGCAAAAACCGCCAAGGAAACCGCCTGCGGCTGCGCCGGCATCTACACCGCGCATGCTGCGCTGGAACTCTATGCCGAGGTGTTCGAGTCGGCAGGCGCCTTGGACAAGCTCGAAGCCTTCGCCAGTTTTCATGGCGCGGATTTCTATGGCCTCCCGCGCAACAGGGAAAAGATCGAATTGCACCGCGAAACCTGGACCGTGCCCGAAAGCTTCGCCATGGGCGATCAGCAACTGCTGCCCTTGCGTGCCGGCGAGGCGCTGGCGTGGAGGCTGGCCTGATCCGGACAAAATAACGGCAGGCTTTCGCCTGCCGAAGCCTGAGGTGTTGCGCCTCAGGTCAACGCCGCGACAGGGGAATCGCGGCGGGGAGGTAGCTGTTCTGCGGGAAATGGCGCCGACGGTTCAGGCATGCGCCCTTTCGTTGTGAATCGGGATGACTTTGGACCTGGTTTCGGCCTTCGCCCTGGCCTGCTCGCGCCGGAGGCGGGCAAAGGTCTTGGCGATGTCGGTTTCCCTTGCGGGTACGTACTTGAACTGCGGGTCGAGCAATCTGGTTGGCTTGTGCATGACGGGAATCTCCTTTCCGGGCATTGCTGCCCACTACATGAGTGGCGGACAGCGGCCGCTTGGGTTGAGCCCCGGTCTTGCCCTCATGTCCAGCGGCGCGGGCGCGCCGAATTCACGGAAATGCCGGAATGGCCGGCGCTGCTGCCATTCGCCTCGGGATGGCGCATGGCGGTCAATTTCCGGTTTTGCCCACGCCGTGGCGTGGTGCGTCCGCCATCATCGGCGCGCGCCTCGCCGGGGTGTCGGCCGCAGGCCAATGCCGGCCGGCTGGAACAGGATGGCCGTCATTCCGGCCGGGATGACGATGCAACAGTCGCCTGCGATGTGGGGAACCCTGAAATGAAGCCGCCTTCTCATGTCGGCCTCCTTTTGCCTGGATACCCAGATCAGGACGATTGATTGACGGAGCCGGAATGCGATCCTGAATATTCTTCTTAGCAAGGTTTGCCGGCGAAACAACCTTATAATGACCAAGGGTTGGCCGGACAGCCGCTGCGCGCCTCGGCGCGGAGAGGAAAGTCCGGGCTCCACAGAGCAGGATGCCGGCTAACGGCCGGACGCCGCAAGGCGAGGAACAGGGCCACAGAGACGAGCAAGCCCCAAGGGGCGCAAGCCCCGCGGGGTGGACGTGAAACGCGGTAACCTCCATCCGGAGCAACACCAAATAGGCAGGCGATGACGCGGCTCGCCGAGTCTGCGGGTAGGTGGCTTGAGCCCGCCAGCAATGGCGGGCCTAGAGGAATGGCTGTCATGGGGGTTCGCCCCCTACAGAACCCGGCTTACAGGCCAACCCAATCTTTTCTTTTATTTCAATCGCTTATCAAGATAATCTATGTATCGTATTTAGGATACATGGATAAGCCTTGGTTTTATAAGCCCCATCCGTCTGTGGATAGTTTCTGTAAGTCTTTGAGCTTACAGGAAAAAATTTCTTTTTCTTGTTGACACTCCGGTTTTCTTGCCTCTATAGTGGGAATATGTGTCATTTTGTGGATGGTTGTGGATGAAAGCCGCGATCAGCCCCGCAAAATGTAAGTGAATGCCCACAAAATATCAAAAAGGGTTGGAGGGACATGTTCCGAGGCGTCAGTACCGTCAGTCTGGATAGCAAGGGCCGCGTCGTGGTGCCGGCCCGCTATCGCGACGCGCTGCTCGCTGTCGCCGGGGGGCGGGTGGTGGTGACGGCCGATCCGGGCCGGTGCCTGCTGCTGTATCCCCTGCCCGAATGGGAGCCCATCGAGAAGAAGCTCACCGGGCTGTCCGGCTTCAATCCCCAGATCCGCGCCTTGCAGCGCCTGCTGGTCGGCCATGCGCACGAACTCGACATGGACGCCGCCGGCCGCATCCTGCTGCCGCCGATGCTGCGCCAGTTCGCCGGCCTGGAGAAGAGCGTGGTGCTGGTGGGGCAGGGCGCCAAGCTGGAGATGTGGAACGAGGAGCGCTGGCAGGACGAAGTGGATCAGGCCCTGGCTTTCAACAATGGCCAGATGCCGCCGGAGCTGGAGGGCTTCACTTTGTGACGCAGCACCTGCCGGTATTGGCCAGCGAGGCCATCGAGGCCCTGGCGATCAATCCGGACGGGGTGTACGTGGATGGCACCTTCGGGCGCGGCGGGCATGGCCGGCTGGTGCTGGAAAGGCTGTCCGCCCGCGGTCGCCTGATCGCGCTGGACCGCGATCCCGCCGCAATCGCGGCAGGAGAAAAGATCAAGGATGCGCGGCTTGCGCTGGTGCGGGCGCCGTTCTCCCGTCTGGCGGAGGTGCTGGATGGGCGCGGCGTGGAAAAGGTCGATGGCATTTTGCTGGACATCGGCGTGTCGTCGCCGCAGCTCGATGAGGCTGCGCGCGGCTTCAGCTTCCGGCTGGAGGGTCCGCTCGACATGCGCATGGATCCGGACAGCGGCATGAGCGCCGCCGACTGGATCGCGGCAGCCGACGAAGACGAGATGAGGGAGGTCATCAAGCGATATGGCGAGGAACGGTTTGCTCGACAGATTGCGCACGCGATTGCTGCGGCGCGAAAGGTATCTCCGATCCGCACGACGGGCGAGCTTGCGCAAATCGTGGCGGGTGCCGTCAGGAAGCGCGAGCCCGGCCAGCATCCGGCGACGCGGACCTTTCAGGCTATACGGATTTACCTCAATCGCGAGCTTGAGGAGCTAGAGGCGGTGCTGCCGGTGTGTGTGCAAAGACTCAAACCCGGCGGCAGGCTGGCCGTGATCAGTTTCCATTCCCTGGAAGACCGCATCGTCAAGCGCTTCATGCGCGACGAGGAGCGCGGAGAGGAGTTGCCGCGCGGGCTGCCGGTGCGCGCAGCCGATATTGCCCCTGGGCGCCTGAAACGCGTGGGCAAGGCGATACGCGCCGCTGAGGCCGAAACGAAATTGAACCCGCGTGCGCGCAGCGCTGTCTTGCGCGTGGCCGAACGAGTGCGGGCCGCAGGATGAGACAGCCGGACATCCTGCTCGCGCTGGTGTTGATGGTGTGCGCGCTGGCCGTGGTGAGTGCGCAGCATCGCGCACGCACCTTGTTTGTTGAACTGGAAGCCCTGAAAAGGGAAGCGAGAGACCTGGAAGTGGAGTGGGGCAAGTTGCAGCTGGAGCAGGGCACATTGACCAGCCATGCCCGCGTGGAGGCGCTGGCGAAAAAACAGCTGGATCTCGTTACCCCGCCGCTCGACAAGATCTGGCTGCTCGAATCGGGTGCGCAGCCATGAGCGTGAACTATTCGAGCAGGAAACTGCTTCAAGTCCACATCACGCCCTGGCGCGTCGCCATAGTGGCCGGCCTGCTCGGCGCCTGGTTCGTGGCGCTGGGCATGCGCGCCGCCTACCTGCAGGGTCTCAACACGGATTTCCTGCAGGGCAAGGGCGATGCCGTGTCCTCGCGCAAGCTCGCCATCCCCGCCAACCGCGGCATGGTGCTAGACCGCTTTGGCCAGCCGCTGGCGATCAGCACGCCGGTGGAAACCCTGTGGGCGCGCCCCTCCGATACCCAGTCGCTTGCATCGCAGCAGATCGTCCGCCTGGCTGCGATTCTCGGCATGCCGACGAATGCACTGGCAAAAAAACTGAATAGTCCGCATAAGGGCGTGATCGCCATCAATCGCAACCTCAGTCCCGAACAGGCGGTGAAAATTGCCGCCTTGGGCCTGCCGGGCCTCAAGCTGCAGCGCGAATTCCGCCGTTTCTACCCGGCGGCGGAAGTGGCCGCGCACGTGGTGGGTTTCACCAACGTGGACGACGTCGGACAGGAAGGCGTGGAACTCGCCTACCATGACTGGCTCACGGGCAAGGCCGGCAGCCGCCATGTGCTGCGCGACCGGCGCGGCCATATCGTGCAGGACCTGAGCCCGGCGCGCGGTGCGAAAATGGGCGGCAATCTGGGGCTGTCGCTGGATCTGAAACTGCAGTATCTGGCGCACCGCGAACTGTCCGCGGCAGTGGACAAACACAAGGCGAAGGGCGGCGGCATCGTGGTGCTGGACGCCAAGACCGGGGAAATCCTCGCGCTTTCCAATCTGCCGGTGGTGAATCCCAACAACCGCAAGAATTACAAACCGGGCCTCATGCGCAATCGCGCGGTGACCGACACCTTCGAGCCCGGTTCCACCATCAAGCCCTTTACCGTGGCAGCCGTACTGGAACGCGGACTGGTACGGCCGGACTCAATGATATATCTGCCCAACGACTACGCGGTCGGGCGCAAGCACATCACCGACGTGCACTACCACCCGCAGCTGACGGTAACCGAAGTGCTGCAGAAATCGAGCAACATCGGCGTGGTAAAAATGGCCATGCAACTCAAGCCCGAGGAATTCTGGGACACCCTGCGCCGGGCAGGCTTTGGCGAGAAGCCCGGCTCCGGTTTTCCCGGAGAGGTCGGCGGCCGGTTGCGCGACCCGTCGACCTGGAAGCCGGTGGAACAGGCTACCCATGCCTACGGACACGGCCTGTCGGTGAGCCTGCTGCAGCTTGCGCGCGCCTACATGGCATTCGCCAATGACGGCGTGGTGATGCCGCTCACCTTTCTCAAGCGCGAGCCGCAGGAACTCGACGGCGAGCGGGTGCTGTCCGTGCATGTTGCGCGCCAGGTGCGCGAAATGATGGAGACCGTGACGCACGAGGGCGGCACCGCCACGCTCGCGCAAGTGCCGGGTTACCGCGTGGCGGGCAAGACCGGCACGGCTTACAAGCTGATCGGCGGGCGCTACAGCACCGACAGCTACATTTCCTCCTTCGTCGGCCTGGCGCCGGCTTCCGACCCGCGCCTCATCATCGCGGTGATGATCGACGAGCCGCGCGAAAAGGGGCATTACGGCGGGCAGGTGGCGGGGCCGGTGTTCGCGCAGGTGATGGCGGCTTCGCTGCGCCAGCTCGGCGTGTCGCCGGATGCGCCGGAAGAGCCTGCCACCCGGATGACCCAGCCGCAGCTCGGCGTTAAACCCGGGGAGGCCTAGAATGCACTGCGAGCGCCTCCCCGAAGCCTCCGCCCTGCTGCAAAAGCTGGGCGCGACGCTGACAGCCCTGACTGCGGACAGCCGTCTCGCCGGTCCGGGCGTGGCCTTTGCCGCTTACCCGGGGGCCGCGCATGACGGGCGCAGCTTCATTCCGCAGGCCATCGCCAACGGCACGCCCGCCGTGCTCTGGGAAGAAGATCGTTTTCTGTGGGATCCCGCCTGGCAGGTGCCCAATCTGGCCGTGCCCGGACTCAGGCAGCGCGTCGGCGAAATCGCGGCCTGCGTGTATGGCGACCCCTCCAGCCGCCTTTCCATGATCGGCGTGACCGGCACCAACGGCAAGACTTCGGTCACGCACTGGATCGCGCAGGCTCTGGATTCCATCGGCACGCCCGGCGTAGTGGTCGGCACCCTGGGCAATGGTTTTGCCGGAAGGCTTTCGCCCGCCGCCAACACCACGCCCGATGCGGCGCAGTTGCAGCAAATGCTTGCGCGCTACGTGCAGGATGGAGCGCGTGCCTGCGCCATGGAGGTCTCTTCGCACGGGCTGCACCAGGGGCGGGTCAACGGCTGCCGTTTCAATGTCGCGGTACTGACCAATCTGTCGCGCGACCATCTTGACTACCACGGCAGCATGGAAGCCTATGCCGCGGCCAAGGCCGGGCTGTTCGCCTGGCCCGGGCTGGAGCATGCCGTGCTCAACCTGGACGATGATTTCGGCCGGACGCTCGCAGCGAAGCCGTCCGCCGCAAATATCGTCGGCTATGGTTTCGAGCGCGGCGAGGTGGTGGCCGAGGCTGTCCACGAAGCACGCGAAGGGATGACGCTGGCGCTCAATACCGCCTGGGGGCGCGCCGAACTCGGATCCAGGCTGCTTGGCCGCTTCAATGCCCATAACCTGCTTGCCGCCCTGGCCGTGCTGCTGGTATCCGATGTTCCGCTCGAACAGGCCTGCACGGCGCTTGCGCAAGCCCGCCCGCCCGCCGGCCGTATGCAGACGCTGGGCGGCGGCAGCCTGCCGCTGGTGGTGGTGGACTATGCGCATACTCCGGATGCGCTGGAAAAAGTGCTGGCCACCCTGCGCCCGCTCGCAGGCGAGGCGCGCGTGATCTGCGTGTTCGGCTGCGGCGGCAACCGCGACAAGGGCAAGCGCCCGCTGATGGGGCGTGCCGCATCGCGGGGCGCCGATCTGATCTACGTCACCAGCGACAATCCGCGCAATGAAGCTCCACTCGACATCATTGCCGACATCCTGCATGGCGTGAAAACCAATACGGCCCGCTCCGAGCCTGATCGCGCGCGCGCGATCTTCGAGGCGGTGGGCTCGGCCAAGGCGGACGACATCGTCCTGATCGCCGGCAAGGGGCATGAGGATTACCAGGAAGTGCAGGGGCAGAGGCTGCATTTTTCCGATGCGGAAGTGGCGCTTAAGGCATTGGAGGCATGGTCATGAGCGAAGCCATGATGCGGTTGTCCGAAGCCGCCGCCGCCGTGAACGGCGAACTTGCCGGCCAGGACCGCGAGTTTTTCGCGGTGTCCACCGACACCCGCACCATCAAGGCGGGAGATCTGTTCATCGCACTGAAGGGCGAGCACTTCGACGGCGCCAGCTTTGCCGGCAAAGCCATGGAAGCTGGTGCGGCCGGCGTCATGGTGAACCGCGCCGCGCAATCGAATGCGGCGCCTGCCATTCATGCGGAAGACACCCGTATCGCGCTAGGGCTGCTTGCGGCTTGTTGGCGCAGGCGCTTTCGCATTCCCGTCATTGCCGTCACCGGCAGCAACGGCAAGACCACGGTCAAGGAAATGATTGCGGCCGTCCTGCGCGCCGAGGTTGCATCACATGCCCCCTCACCCCAACCCTCTCCCGCGAGGGGAGAGGGGGCAAACGCTGAGCCCAAACCGATTGATCGCGTACTGGCGACCGAGGGCAACCTCAACAACGACATCGGCTGCCCGCAGATGATGCTGCGTTTGCGCGAGCGGCATGCCTATGCCGTGCTCGAGATGGGCATGAACCATCCCGGCGAGATCCGCTATCTCACCCATCTCGCCAGCCCGGACGTGGCGCTGGTCAACAACGCGCAGTCCGCGCACATCGGCCTCATGGGCTCGGTGCGCGCGATTGCCGAGGCCAAGGGCGAGATATTCGAGGGCCTGGGCGAGAACGGCACGGCCATCATCAATGCCGACGATGCGCATGCGGACTACTGGCGCAGCCTCAACTCCGGTCGCCGCGTGCTGAGCTTCGGCTTTTTGGCAGATGCGGATGTGCGCGGCGAATACGAGGCCGGCGAGTTCGGCGGCGCGCTGCATGTGATTTGCGCACAAGGCAGCGCGAGCATCGCTCTGCAGGTGCCGGGCGAACACAACGCCCGCAACGCGCTGGCCGCCCTGGCCTGCACCCTGGCAGCCGGGGTCGATTTGCAGACCGCCGCCACCGTCCTGGCCCGCTTCACCGGCATCAAGGGCCGGCTGCAGCGCACCCGGGCATTGCACGGCGGGCTGTTCATCGACGACACCTACAACGCCAATCCCGATTCCGCCCGCGCTGCGCTCGCCGTGCTCTCACGCCAGCCGGGGCACAGGCATTTCGTGCTCGGCAACATGGGCGAACTGGGCGACGAGGGGCCGGCCATGCATGCGCAGATCGGCCTGGCCGCGCGCGAGGCGGGCGTGGAGCGCCTGTTCGGCCTGGGCGATCTGGCGCGCGAGGCGGTCAAGGCATTCGGCGCCGGCGGCACGCACTACGAGCGCATCGAGGAACTGCTGGCCGACGTGGAAAACGCCCTGGCGCCGGATGTGACGGTGCTGGTGAAAGGCTCGCGCGCCATGCAGATGGAGCGCGTGGTCAACAGTTTGAAAGAGGGGGCGCACTGATGCTGCTGTGGCTATTCCAAATGCTGGGCGAGGACATTTCCGTCTTCAATGTGTTCAGTTACATCACGCTGCGCGCGGTGATGGCGGTGCTGACCGCGCTGGTGATCTCCTTCGTGGTCGGACCGTGGATGATCGATCGCCTGAAGATCATGAAATTCGGCCAGGCCGTGCGTGACGACGGCCCGCAAAGCCATCTGGTCAAGGCCGGTACGCCGACCATGGGCGGCGCGCTCATCCTCACTGCGGTGGCGGTGTCCACCTTCCTTTGGATGGACCTCACCAATAAATATGTCTGGGTGGCGCTGCTCACTACCCTCGGCTTCGGCATCGTCGGCTGGGTCGACGACTACAAGAAGATCGTGCACCGCAACCCCAAGGGCCTGATCGCGCGCTGGAAATACTTCTGGCAGTCGGTGTTCGGCCTGGGCGCGGCGATCTATATCGCCACCTCGACCGACCTGCCGGCGCAGACCGAGCTCATCGTGCCCTTTTTCAAGAATGTGGTGATTCCTCTCGGCGTGGTGGGCTTCGTGGTGCTGACCTATTTCGTCATCGTCGGCTCCAGCAACGCGGTCAATCTTACCGACGGCCTCGACGGTTTGGCCATCCTGCCGACCGTGATGGTGGCCTCGGCGCTGGGCATCTTCGCCTATGTTGCCGGCCATGCCGTATTCGCCAAGTACCTCGGCGTGCCGCACATTCCTGGCGCGGGCGAACTCGTGGTGTTCTGCGCCGCGATCGCGGGCGCGGGGCTCGCCTTCCTGTGGTTCAACGCCTATCCGGCGGAAGTGTTCATGGGCGACGTCGGCGCGCTGGCGCTGGGCGCCGCGCTCGGCGTGGTGGCGGTGATCGTGCGCCAGGAAATCGTGCTCTTCATCATGGGCGGCGTGTTCGTGGTCGAGACCCTGTCGGTGATCATCCAGGTCGCCTCGTTCAAGACCACCGGCAAACGCGTGTTCCGCATGGCGCCGCTGCATCACCACTATGAACTCAAGGGCTGGAAAGAGACGCAGGTGGTGGTGCGCTTCTGGATCATCACCATGATGCTGGTTTTGATCGGCTTGTCGACGCTGAAATTAAGGTGAGGAGTGAGGCGTGAGGCGTGAGGCGTCAGACTACAACGGCATGAAGACCCTGGTCCTGGGGCTGGGCGACACCGGCCTGTCTGCCGCCCGCTGGCTGGCGGCGCGCGGCGCCATCGTGTCGGTGGCCGACAGCCGCGAGTCGCCGCCGAACGCGCAGGCCTTGAAGGACATGCTGCCGGAAGCCGCGCTGCACTGTGGGGCATTCCGGGATGAGGTGTTGCAGGCCGCCGATCTCCTGGTCGTCAGTCCCGGTGTGCCGCTTGCCGAACCGGCGGTGGCGCGCGCGCGGCAAAAGGGCATCGAGGCCGTGGGCGACGTGGAGCTGTTCGCGCGCGCCGTCAGGGCCTCGCAGGCAAGAATCATCGCCATTACCGGCAGCAACGGCAAGAGCACGGTGACCGCCATGTGCGGGGCCATGAGCGAAGCGGCCGGCAAAAAGACCTGTGTCGCCGGCAACATTGGCCTGCCGGTGCTGGACGCGCTCCTGGACGTCGAGGCCGGGCGGTTGGACGAGCCGGAAGTGTGGGCGCTGGAGCTGTCCAGCTTCCAGCTGGAAACCACGGCCAGCCTCGATGCCGATGCCGCCACCGTGCTCAACGTGAGCGAGGACCACCTCGACCGTTACGCCGGCATGGACGAGTATGCCGCCGCCAAGGCGCGCATCTTCTCCGGGCGCGGCGTGCAGGTGCTGAACCGCGACGACGCGCGTGTGATGGCCATGGCGATTTCCGGTCGACGTCAGGCCAGTTTCGGCCTCGATGCCGCGCCTGGCGGTGGCGATTTCGGCCTGGGCAATGGCAGCCTGTACCACGGCAGCGAGCGGCTGATGGCCGTGGCCGAGCTGCCGGTGGCGGGCCTGCACAATGCCGCCAATGCGCTGGCCGCGCTGGCGCTGACCACCTCCATCGGCTTGCCCGAGGCTGGTCTGCTGCAAGGCCTCAGGCAATTCAAGGGCCTGCCGCACCGCGTCGAGTTCGTCGACGAGGTCGGCGGCGTGCGCTTCTACGATGACTCCAAGGGCACCAACGTCGGCGCCACCGAGGCGGCCTTGCGCGGCATGGACCGCAAGGTGGTGGTGATTCTCGGCGGCGACGGCAAGGGCCAGGATTTCTCGCCGCTGAAACAGGCGGTGGCCGCCAATGCGCGCGCCGTGGTGCTGATCGGACGCGATGCGCCGCTGATCGAGAAGGCCATTGCCGGCTGCAGCGTGCCTACGGAAAAGGCGTCGACCATGCCGGCCGCCGTGGGGCTGGCGTTCGAGCTGGCCCGGGAAGGCGATGCCGTGCTGCTGTCGCCGGCTTGCGCGAGCTGGGACATGTTCCGCAACTACGCCCATCGCGCGGAAGTGTTCATCGAGGCCGTGCGTGCGCTCGGACGCGGAGGGGCGGCCTGATGCTGTACACGGCACGCGCCCCCAAGCCCACCGGCGAGCTCGACTTCGCGCTGGCCTGGCTCATACTCGCGCTGCTCGGCTTCGGCCTGGTCATGGTCTATTCCGCGTCCATCGCCATCGCAGAAGGCTCGCGCATGACGGGCCACCAGGGCCATTATTTTCTGCTGCGCCAAGGAATATTCATCCTTGTCGCGCTGGCGGCGGCGGCGATGGCCTTCCAGGTGCCCACGCGCACCTGGCAGCAGGCAGCCCCCTACCTCTTCATGGCCGGCATCGCACTGCTGGTGGTGGTGCTGGTCCCGGGTCTGGGCAGGGAGGTCAACGGCAGCCGCCGCTGGATCTCGCTGGGCTTCGCCAACCTGCAGCCGTCCGAACTGATGAAGCTCTTCGCCGTGCTGTACGCCGCCGACTACACCACGCGCAAGGCTGCCGTCATGCACGACTTCAAGAAGGGCTTCCTGCCCATGGCCGCGGTGATGCTGATCACCGGCGCCCTGCTGCTGCACGAGCCGGACTTCGGCGCATTCGTTGTCATCACCGGTATCGCCGTCGGCATTTTGTTCATCGGCGGGCTCAACTGGAAGGTATTCGCCGCACTGATCGCGGTGCTGCTGGCAGGCTTCGTGGCCCTGATCCTGACCTCGCCCTATCGCCTGCAGCGCATACTCGGTTTTCTCGATCCGTGGGCAGATCCCTATGGCAAGGGCTATCAGCTCTCGCATTCGCTCATTGCCTTCGGGCGCGGCGAATGGTTCGGCCTGGGGCTGGGTGGCAGCGTGGAAAAACTGTTCTATCTGCCTGAGGCGCACACCGACTTTCTGCTTGCGGTGATTGCCGAGGAACTTGGCTTCGCCGGCGTGGCCGTGGTGCTGGCCATGTTTGTCATGCTGGTGGCCAAGGCCTTCCTCATCGGGCGTCATGCCGCGCGTCTCGAGCGCAACTTTGCGGCGCTCACCGCCATGGGCATCGGCATCTGGTTCGGCGTCCAGGCGGGCATCAACATCGGCGTGAACATGGGGCTGTTGCCCACCAAGGGCCTGACCCTGCCTTTCCTCTCCTTCGGCGGCAGCGGCATCGTCGCCAATTGCATGGCGGTAGCCGTGCTGCTCCGGATCGACTGGGAGCACCGGCAGATGATGCGGGGGAAGACATTCTGATGAAAAAGATTATGCGACGCGCATCATTTCCCCTCACCCCAACCCTCTCCCGCGAGGGGAGAGGGGGCAAACGCTGGGCCCAAACCGATTTAATGATGCGGGGGAAGACGTTCTGATGGAGAGCACGCAATGTCCCCGCATCATTCCCTCACCCCAACCCTCTCCCAGAGGGAGAGGGGGCAAACGCTGGGCCCAAACCGACTTGACGATGCGGGGGAAGACGTTCTGATGGCGACAGCGAACCGCACCCTCATGGTCATGGCCGGCGGCACCGGCGGCCACGTCTATCCGGCGCTGGCGGTGGCGGAGGAGATGCGCGCGCGCGGCTGGGAGGTGTTCTGGCTGGGTACGCGCGCAGGCCTGGAAGCGCGCGTGGTGCCGGCGGCCGGCGTCGACATGGTGTGGGTCTCGATGTCGGGCCTGCGCGGGCATGGGCTGCTGCGCAAGCTGCTGACTCCTTTCATGCTGCTCGTCGCCTTCTGGCAGGCCCTGCGTGCCATTCTCGCGCGCCGTCCCGATGCGGTGCTGGGCATGGGCGGCTATACCGCCTTTCCTGGCGGCATGATGGCGGCGCTGCTGAACAAGCCGCTCATCATTCACGAGCAGAACAGCATCGCCGGGCTGACCAACCGCGTGTTGGCCTGCCTGGCCGAGCGTGTGCTGGTGGCCTTCCCCTCGGCCTTTACCCACAAGACCGACAGGCCCGTTCCCTGTGGCAAGGCCGCCACGATCTGGGTCGGCAACCCGGTGCGCGGGCCGATCGCGGGGCTGGCGGGCGACCACCACAAATACGGCGGCCGCGCAGGCCCGCTGCGCCTGCTGGTGGTCGGCGGCAGCCTGGGTGCGACTGCGCTCAATGAACTGCTGCCCAAGGCTCTGGCCATGCTGCCGCCGGAAAAGCGGCCGGAAGTGGTGCACCAGTCGGGACGCCAGCATGTGGACAAGCTGCGCGCCAACTACGCCGCGGCCGGCGTCGAAGCCGACGCACGCGATTACATCGAGGACATGGCAACACTATACGAATGGTGCGACGTGGCAGTGTGCCGCGCCGGGGCCATGACCGTGGCCGAGCTTGCCTGTGCCGGCGTGCCTGCGGTGCTGGTGCCCTTCCCTTATGCGGTGGACGACCACCAGACCACCAATGCCGCTTTCCTGAGCGACACGGGCGCCGCCTGGTGCATGCAGCAGAAGGATTTGACAGCAGAAAAACTGGCCGCGCGCATCGCATCGCTCACGCGCGAACAACTGGCCGAGATGTCGAAGAAAGCGCATGCCCTGGCCAAGCCCGAGGCAACCAAAACCGTGGCGGATATCTGCGAGGCGCTCGCAAAGTGAAACAAATGCAACCCTTCCCCCTTCCCCCTTCCCCCTTCACTACCCGGAGGGTGCGATGAAGCATGCCGTCAAACACATCCACTTTGGAGGCGTGGCATCTCTGAGCAGGGAGCAGGGTTCCCGCTTGCGGGATGCGACCGTCCGCGAAGGGTGCCGGATGCCGACGGGTAGCCTTGATAAAGGAGTGACTGGCAGATGAAGCATGCCGTCAAACACATCCACTTCGTCGGCATCGGCGGCGCTGGCATGAGCGGCATCGCCGAGGTGCTGGCCAACCTCGGCTTCACGGTGTCGGGCTCCGATCTTTCGGACAACGCCGCCACTCGTCGCCTGCAGGGTTTTGGCGTGCAGGTGTTCAAGGGCCATCGCGGGGAAAACATCGCGGGTGCGGAAGCGGTGGTTGTTTCCACCGCAGTGCCGGAAACCAATCCCGAAGTGATCACCGCGCGCGAGCACAAGATTCCCATCGTGCCGCGTGCCATGATGCTGGCCGAGCTCATGCGCCTGAAACAGGGCATCGCCATTGCCGGCACCCACGGCAAGACCACCACCACCTCGCTGGTGGCGTCCTGCCTGTCGGAGGCCGGCATGGATCCGACTTTCGTCATCGGCGGCAAGCTCACCGCGGCCGGCGCGCATGCGCGCCTGGGCAAGGGCGACTTCCTGGTGGCCGAGGCCGACGAGTCGGACGCGTCCTTCCTCTATCTCACGCCGGTGGTGGCGGTGGTGACCAACATCGACGCCGACCACATGGAAACCTATGGCCACGACTTTTCCCGGCTGAAGCAGGCCTTCGTCGATTTCCTGCAGCACCTGCCGTTCTATGGACGCGCCGTGGTGTGCATCGACGATGCCAACGTGCGCGCGATCCTGCCGCGCGTGACCAAGCCGGTGACGACTTACGGCTTCTCGGAGGATGCCGACATCCGCGCCGAGAACGTGCGCGCGGAAGGCGCGGCCATGCGCTTCGATGCGGTCATCCGCAACGGCGGCGTGACGCGGCTGCCGATCACGCTCAACCTGCCCGGGCGCCATAACGTGCTGAATGCGCTGGCCGCGGTCGGCGTGGCGAGCGAGGTGGGCGCGGACAACGATGCCATCGTCAAGGCGCTGGCCGAATTCAGCGGCGTCGGCCGCCGTTTCCAGCATTACGGCGAAATGGCCACGCCCGGCGGCGGCAAGGCCATCGTCGTCGACGACTACGGTCACCACCCGGTGGAAATGGCCGCCACGCTGGCGGCTGCGCGCGGCGCCTACCCTGATCGGCGTCTGGTGCTGGTGTTCCAGCCGCACCGCTATACCCGCACGCGCGATTGCTTCGAGGACTTCGTGCGCGTGCTGTCGGAAGCCGACGCGCTGGTGCTGACCGAAGTCTATGCCGCGGGCGAACAACCCATCGTGGCGGCCGATGGCCGCGCGCTGGCGCGCGGCGTGCGTGTGGCCGGCAAGATCGAGCCGCTGTTCGTGGAATCGGTCGAGGATTTGCCGGAAGCCGTGCGCAGCCACGTGCAGGATGGCGACGTGGTGCTGGTCATGGGCGCGGGCTCCATCGGCCAGGTCGCAGGCAAGCTGACGGGGGCCAACCATGCAGGCTAGGTTTCTGGCGCCGGAAGACATGCGCGATGGCGGGGCAGGGCAAGGCTGGCCAGAAGGCCCTGCGCTGCGTGGACGCTTCCTGCACAACGAGCCGATGTCCAGGCATGTGTCCTGGCGCGCCGGCGGGCCGGCGCAGCGGGCCTACGTTCCAGCCGATCTCGAGGATCTCTGCTTGTTGCTGCAGGCCATCCCGCAGGAAGAGCCGGTGCACATGACCGGCCTGGGCAGCAACCTGCTCGTGCGCGACGGCGGCATGCGCGGCGTCGTGGTGCTACTGCACGGCACCATGAACAAGCTTGCATTCGAATCGCGCAGCTTCGGCATTCCGCCGGCGCCCGCAGAAATGGGCGACACGGGGCTGATCTACGCCGAGGCCGGCGTGGCCTCGCCCAAGGTGGCGCGTTTTGCCGCCAACCACAATCTGGTCGGCGCCGAGTTTCTCGCCGGCATTCCCGGCACGGTGGGCGGTGCGCTTGCCATGAACGCCGGCTGCTACGGGGACGAAACCTGGAACCATGTGGCGCAAGTGCTTACCGTCAACCGCCAGGGCGAGCTGAACGAACGTCCGGCGAGCGACTACGTGCTTGGCTACCGCCATGTCGCGCTGAAGGAGGGAGGCGAGGAATGGTTCATGGCCGGCTGGCTGCGTTTCCCCCACGGAGACGGCGAGGCCGCACGCGTTCGCATCAAGGAACTGCTGCAAAAGCGCATCGACAGCCAGCCGCTCAGCCAGCCCAATGCCGGTTCCGTTTTCCGCAACCCTCCCGGGGATTTTGCCGCGCGCCTGATCGAGAACTGCGGCTTGAAGGGTCTGCGCATCGGCAACGCCCAGGTGTCTGAAAAGCATGCCAATTTCATCGTCAACCTGGGCGGCGCGAGTGCGGCCGACATCGAGGCGGTGATCGAGAAAGTGGAAGAAGTCGTGGAAGCGAAGACCAATGTGCGCTTGATCCGCGAAGTGCGAATCATCGGAGGCAGGAAGTGAGGCGTGAGGCGTGAGGGGTAAGGCGTGAAGAAATTTGGAAAAGTCGGTGTGCTCATGGGAGGCCAGTCCGCCGAGCGCGAGGTGTCGCTGAAAAGCGGGGCTGCCGTGCTGGCTGCCTTGCAGCGTCAGGGCGTGGATGCACATGCATTCGATCCCGCGCGGCGCAGTCTGGGCGATCTCGCCATGGCCGAGTTCGACCGGGTGTTCATCGCGCTGCACGGGCGTTTCGGCGAGGATGGCTGCATGCAGGGCGCGCTCGAACTGCTCGACATCCCCTATACCGGCAGTGGCGTGATGGCTTCCGCCATCGGCATGGACAAATGGCGCACCAAGCTACTGTGGCAGGCCGCCGGCCTGCCCACCCCTTCGTTTGCGCTGCTCGATGCGAGCACGGATTTCGCTGCAGTCGAAAGGCAACTGGGCCTGCCCATTTTCGTGAAGCCGGCGCGCGAGGGCTCCAGCATCGGCATGAGCAAGGTCAAGGAGTCCGGCGCCTTGCGCGCGGCCTGGGAAAAGGCGGCCGAGTACGACAGTCTGGTGCTGGCGGAAGAATTCATCGGCGGCGGCGAATACACCTGCGCGGTGCTGGGCAGCGAAACCCTGCCCATGATCCGGCTGATCCCGAAGAACGAGTACTACGACTATGAAGCCAAGTACCTGCGCGATGACACCGAGTACTTGTGCCCCTGCGGCCTCGCGCCCGAGCAGGAGGGAGCCATCCGGGCGCTGTGCCTGAAAGCCTTCCAGATCGTGGGTTGCCGCGGCTGGGGGCGCGTGGACGTGATGCTCGACAGCCAGGGCAATCCCTCCCTGCTCGAAATCAACACCTCGCCCGGCATGACCGACCACAGCCTGGTGCCGATGGCGGCGCGCGCCGCCGGCATGGACTTTGACGCGCTGTGCCTCTCCATCCTGGAGCAAACCCTGTGATCGTAACGCGCATGACAACCGACCAGTTCGCAAACGTCCTCTATGCGGGCGCGGGTGCGCTGCTGGCCTATGCGCTGCTGGCATGGCTGGTGTCGCTGCCGGTGTTCGCATTGCATCGTGTCGATGTGCGTGGCGACCTGAATCATGTCAGCGGTGAAAGCGTCAAGCTGGTGGCGAATCGCGGCGTGCGCGGCAATTTCTTTACCGTGGAACTGGGCAAGGTGCGCGAGGCTTTCGAGAAACTGCCTTGGGTGCGCGAGGCGCGAGTTTCCAGGCGCTGGCCGGATACCTTGATCGTTGAACTGGTCGAGCACGAGCCGCTGGCACGCTGGAACGGCAGCGAACTGGTCAGCGCAAAGGGCGAAGTATTCAAGGCAACGGTCGATGCGGAATTGCCAGCGCTAAGCGGCTTTGAAGGCTCCGGCCGCGAAGTGGCTGAAGCCTACAGGGCCTATGGCAAGGCGCTGGCGCCATTGGGTCTTCACATACAGGAACTGAACCTGTCGCCGCGCCGCGCCTGGCGCTTGAAGACCGACAGCGGCCTGGAAATCGCGCTTGGCCGCAAGGATGTCGAAGCGCGCCTCAAGCGTTTTGCCGCCCAGTACCAAAAAATCAGCGAGCGTCTCGGTGCCGTTCCCGCCTACGTGGACCTGCGCTATGCGGACGGTTTTGCAGTGAGGCTGCCGCGCGCGGCAAAAAACGTGGACAGGCAATCATGAGCAAGCCAAGAGACCCCAAGAACCTGATCGTCGGCCTCGACATCGGCACCTCGAAAATCGTCTGCATCGTCGCCGAGGTGCAGCCTGAAGGCACGCTGGAAATCATCGGCATGGGTTCGCACCCGTCCAAAGGCCTGCGCCGCGGCGTGGTGGTCAACATCGAGCACACCGTCAATGCCATCCAGCGAGCGCTGGAAGAAGCCGAGCTGATGGCCGACTGCAAGATCCGCGAGGTCTACACCGGCATCGCCGGCAACCACATCCGCAGCTTCAACTCGCACGGCATGGTGGCGATCAAGGACAAGGAAATCAGCCAGATCGACGTCGAGCGCGTCATCGACACCGCGCGCGCGGTCAACATCCCGATGGACCAGCAGATCCTGCACACCATCCCGCAGGAGTTCGTGGTCGACGGCCAGGAAGACGTCAAGGATCCGCTCGGCATGAGCGCGGTGAGGCTGGAGGTGCGCGTGCACATGGTGACCGGCGCGGTGTCGGCGGCGCAGAACATCGTCAAGTGCGTGCGCCGCTGCGGCATCGAAGTGGCCGACCTGGTCTTGCAGCCGCTGGCTTCCGCCATGGCGGTGCTGACCGAGGACGAGAGGGAACTGGGCGTGTGCCTGGTCGACATCGGCGGCGGCACCACCGACATCGCCGTGTTCACCGACGGCGCCATCCGCCATACCGCCGTGATTCCGGTGGCGGGCGACCAGGTCAACAACGACATCGCCGTCGCCCTGCGCACGCCGCCCAAGGAAGCCGAGGATCTCAAGATCCGCCACGGCTGCGCCTTGCGCCAGCTGGCCGACGCGCGCGACATGATCGAAGTGCCGGGCGTGGGCGACCGTCCGCCCAAGACCCTGTCGCGCCAGACCCTGGCCGAATTCATCGAGCCGCGCATGGAGGAGCTGTATTCGCTGGTGCAGGCGGAACTGCGCCGTTCCGGCTTCGAGGAGTTGTTGTCGTCCGGCATCGTCATCACCGGCGGCACCTCGGCCATGACCGGCATGGTCGAGCTGGGCGAGGAGGTGTTCCACATGCCGGTGCGCCTGGGGTATCCGCGCTACGAGGGCGGGCTGTCGGAAGTGATGCGCAACCCGCGCTATGCCACCGGCGTGGGCCTGTTGCTGGCGGGGCTGGAGTCGCGCGGCCGCGATGCGCCGAACAAGCTGGGCGCGGGCAGTTTCAAGGATTTGCTCGATCGCATGAAGTCCTGGTTCAAGGGGAATTTCTGATGCGCTGGCAGGAAAAGGTTGTTGTAGGAGGCCCGCCCTCGGGCCGATTGGCTGGCAGGCCGCGGCGAGGGCGCCGCTCCTACACAAGGAATTTGTCCCGCGGGTGAGCCGCGAACAAATGTAGTGAGTCAGTTTTATTTTGTTTTGAGGAGAGCGAATGATGTTTGAACTTTTGGATACTGATACGCAGGACGCCGTCATCAAGGTGATCGGCGTGGGGGGCTGCGGCGGCAACGCCGTGGACCATATGATCACTTCGGGCCTGTCGGGGGTGGAATTCATCGCCATCAACACCGACGCCCAGGCACTGAAACGCAACCAGGCCAAATTGCAGCTGCAGCTGGGCACTGCAGTGACCAAGGGCCTGGGCGCGGGCGCCAATCCGGACGTGGGCCGCGAGGCTGCGCTGGAGGACCGCGAGCGCATCGCCGAGCTCATCGACGGCGCGGACATGCTGTTCATCACCGCCGGCATGGGCGGCGGCACCGGCACCGGCGCGGCACCGGTGGTGGCGGAAGTCGCCAAGGAACTCGGCATCCTGACCGTGGCCGTGGTGACCAAGCCCTTCATGTTCGAAGGCAAGCGCGTGCGCGCCGCCAACGCCGGCATCGAGGCGCTGGCCCGCCACGTCGACTCCCTCATCATCATCCCCAACGACAAGCTGATGCAGGTGCTGGGCGAGGACGTGTCGATGCTGGAGGCATTCAAGGCCGCCAACAACGTGCTGCACGGTGCCGTCGGCGGCATTGCCGAAGTCATCAACTGTCCCGGCCTCGTCAACGTCGACTTTGCCGACGTGCGCACCGTGATGTCGGAGATGGGCATGGCCATGATGGGTTCCGCCATGGCCAATGGCGAGGGCCGCGCCCGCATCGCCGCCGAGCAGGCCGTGGCCTCGCCCTTGCTGGAAGATGTGAACCTCGCCGGCGCGCGCGGCATTCTGGTCAACATCACCGCGTCGACTTCCATCAAGATGCGGGAAATCCACGAGGTGATGGAGACCATCAAGGCCTTCACCGCCGAGGAAGCGACCGTCATCGTCGGCAGCGTGGTGGACGACGCCATGGAAGACAGCCTGCGCGTCACCATGGTGGCGACCGGGCTGGGCAACCCCGTGGCGCGCTCCCAGCCCAAGCCCATGCAGGTGATCCGCACCGGCACCTACGACATGCCGGTGGCGGCGGAAGGCGAAGACATGCCCAATGTCATGCGCGGCCGCAACCAGCGCACCGTCAAGGCCTGGGAAGAATCCGGCGTGGATTCGCTGGACATCCCGGCTTTCCTGCGCAAGCAGGCCGATTAAGCGGCAGCTCACCCGCTGATCGGGCTTCAGGCCCCTTCTCCCGCGCTCTCCGGGGGAGGGGCCAACTTCCGTCAAATTCAACGGAAGCGGGGCAGTGTCCCCATTCGTTTCATCCCTGGATATTTCTTCTTCCAGCCTCATCTAAGATGGGGTAATGAGTGCAGTACGTGCGCCTGCCGTGGCAGGCTACTTCTATCCTGACGACCCCATCCAGCTGCGCAGCGAGCTTGGCCGACTGCTGGCCGCCGTTCCCCAAGCCGTGGATGCGCCCGCGCCCAAGGCGCTGATCGTGCCGCATGCCGGCTACGTCTATTCCGGCCCCATTGCCGCCAGCGGCTA
The DNA here is from genome assembly GCA_002421825.1 of Thiobacillus sp. UBA6205. Classification (GTDB taxonomy): domain Bacteria; phylum Pseudomonadota; class Gammaproteobacteria; order Burkholderiales; family Thiobacillaceae; genus UBA6918. Next base: position 53,734 of record DISR01000027.1, read on the forward strand.
CGCGCGCCTGGCGCCAGCCGCCGGCAAGATCCGGCGCGTGGTGCTGCTGGGGCCGGCGCATCGGGTGGCAATACGCGGCCTGGCCCTGCCCGAGGCGGCGAAATTCGCCACGCCCTTGGGCGAGGTGATGCTGGACCTTGCAGCGGTCGAGGCGATTGCCGACCTGCCGCAAATCCTCGCCAGCGAGGCCGCGCACGCGCTCGAGCATTCCCTCGAGGTGCACCTGCCATTCTTGCAGACGGTGCTGGGCGAATTCAGCCTGGTGCCGCTGGTGGTGGGGCACGCCACCCCGGAAGACGTGGCGCAGGTGCTGGAACGCCTGTGGGGCGGGCCGGAAACCCTGATCGTGATCAGCTCCGACCTTTCCCACTATCTGCCCTATGACGATGCGCGAGAAAAGGATGCGGACTCGGTGGCGCGCATGCTGCGGCTGGAAATCGGGCTCGACCACGAGCAGGCCTGCGGCGCCACGCCGGTCAACGGCCTGCTGGCCCTGGCCCGCCGCCGCGGCCTCGCCGCCGAACTGCTGGATCTGCGCAATTCCGGCGATACCGCCGGCGACAAATCGCGCGTCGTGGGCTATGCCTCGCTCGCCTTTTACGAGGGGCCATTGCCGCAGCCGAAAAAGGACGCGCGCGGCGAGACGCTTTTGGCAGCGGCGCGCGGCGCCATCGGCGAACGCTTCGGATCGGCGCCGTTCGCATTGGAAAGCCGGCCCTGGATGCAGGAACCGGGCGCCAGTTTCGTCACCCTGACCCTGGAGGGCGACCTGCGCGGCTGCATCGGCAGCCTGGAAGCGCATCGTCCGCTGCTGGAAGACGTGCAGGGCAATGCCATCGCCGCGGCTTTTCGCGACCCGCGCTTTGCGCCGCTGAATAATCATGAGTTCGCAAAGGTGCGCGTCGAGGTGTCCGAGCTCAGCGCGGCCGAACCGTTGCTGTTCGAAAATGAATCGCATGCGCTCAGCCAGTTGCGCCCGCGCCATGACGGCCTGATCCTGGAATACGGCCGCCACCGCAGCACCTTCCTGCCGCAGGTGTGGGAAAGCCTCCCCGCGCCCGAGCAGTTTCTCGCGCAGCTGAAGCGCAAGGCCGGGCTGCCGGCGGATTTCTGGCACGACGAGCTGCGCCTGTCGCGCTACACGGTCAGCAAGTGGAAGGAGGGCGGTCATGGCGGGGAATAATCGCTGGCTGATTTGCCGCAGAGCCGTCGATCGCGGCGAGGGCGCCGCTCCCACAGAGGGGCAGTTGTGGGAGGCCCGCCCTCGGGCCGATGGGGTTGGGATGGCTGATGTGAGGTTTTCTGATGGATGAACTCTACCCTGCCAGGTGGTGGCACAAGCTGCCCGACGGTCGCATCCAGTGCGACCTTTGCCCGCGCGACTGCAGGCTCAACGACGGCCAGCGCGGCGCCTGCTTCGTGCGCATGCGCGAAGGCGACAGGATGGTGCTGACCACCTACGGGCGCTCGTCGGGCTTCTGCATCGACCCCATCGAGAAGAAGCCGCTCAACCACTTTTATCCCGGCTCCGCGGTGCTGTCCTTCGGCACCGCCGGCTGCAACCTCGCCTGCAAGTTCTGCCAGAACTGGGACATCAGCAAATCCAAGACCATGGACCGCCTCATGGACCAGGCCAGTCCCGAGCAGATCGCCATCGCTGCCGAGACTTCTGGCTGCAAGAGCGTCGCCTTCACCTACAACGACCCGGTGATCTTCACCGAATACGCGCTCGACGCGGCCCGTGCCTGCCATGCGCGCGGCATCCAGACCGTGGCGGTGACGGCGGCCTACATCCATGCCGAGCCGCGGCGCGAGTTCTTCATGCACATGGACGCCGCCAACGTCGACCTCAAGGCTTTCACCGACGAGTTCTACTTCAAGCTCACCGGTTCGCATCTTCAGCCTGTTTTGGATTCGCTGGTGTACCTGGTTAATGAAACCGAGGTATGGACGGAAATCACCACCCTGCTGATTCCCGGCTACAACGATTCCAGCCAGGAGATCGAAGCCATGTGCAAATGGCTGGTGAAGGAACTCGGGCGCGACGTGCCGCTGCATTTCACCGCCTTCCATCCCGATTTCAAGCTGATCGACGCGGCTGCCACCCCGCCCGAGACGCTGTTCGAGGCCCGCCACATCGCGCAAAGCGAGGGTCTGAATTATGTCTACACTGGAAATGTGCGCGACCCCGACGGCGGCACCACGCATTGCCCGGGATGCAAGAAGCCGCTCATCGTGCGCGACTGGCACCGCATCCTCAAATACGAAGTCACCGAGGACGGCCGTTGCCCGCATTGCCAGACTGCGATCGCCGGACGCTTCGAGAAGTTCGAGGGCGCTTTCGGCCAGCGGCGCATTCCCATCCGCTTGAGCATGGGAGCTTGAGAACCTCAGGGGCACAAGGTTTGTAGGAGCGGCGCCCTCGCCGCGATCGGCCGGGCAATCGGCCCGAGGCAGGCCTCCCACAACCGCCCCTCTGTGGGAGCGGCGCCCTCGCCGCGATACGCCAATCAATCTTCTTTGTCGTGGTGAGGTTTTGGGGAATTTGGCATGAAAAACGAAATCGTTCGCATCCCCGTCAACGGCGCGCAGATCGAAGGCGCGCTGGAACTGCCCGAGCAGCCCATCGGCCTGGTGCTGTTCGCGCACGGCAGTGGTTCCAGCCGCCACAGCCCGCGCAACAATTATGTGGCGCGCGTGCTGCGCGAGCATGGCATCGGCACCCTGCTCATGGACCTGCTGACGCCGGAAGAAGACCGCGATTACTCGCGGCGCTTCGACATCGATCTGCTGGTCGAGCGCCTGCGCGCGGTGGCGCACTGGGTCAAACAAAACCCCGACACTGCCGCCTTGCCGGTGGGTTATTTCGGCGCCAGCACCGGCGCTGCCGCGGCGCTCCGGGCGGCGGCGCACGAAGCATCCATTGCCGCCGTGGTTTCGCGCGGCGGCAGGCCGGACCTTGCCAGCGCGGACGAACTGCAGGAGGTCAAGGCGCCCACGCTGTTCCTGGTGGGCGGGCAGGACTTCGGCGTCATCGAGTTGAACGAATCGGCCTTCTCCCACCTGCAATGCGAGAAGCAGTTCGTCATCGTGCCCGGCGCCACCCATTTGTTCGAGGAGCCCGGCACGCTGGAAGAAGTGGCTGCCCAGGCCGCGAAGTGGTTCGAGAGAAATTTCAGGAAGGCTGCTGCTGCCTGAGGATGGCGATGACCTCGTCATCCGACACCTGGTTGAAATCCTGGTAGAACTGCCCCACGGCGCGGAAGTCGGGCGGCGCGAACAGGCACACCAATTCGTCGCAAAGCGGGCGGATTTTCTCCAGGGTATCGGGCGGGGAAACCGGCACGGCGCAGATGAGCTTGGCGGGGTTCTTGGCACGCGTGGCGTGCAGCGCCGCGATCATGGTGCTGCCGGTGGCAAGGCCGTCGTCGATGATGACGACGATGCGTCCGGCAGGATCGATGGGCGGGCGCAGTGGCGTGTATTGCGCACGGCGCGCATTCAGCGTCGCCATCTGGCGCGCTTTTTCGCGTTCCATGTATTCCGGCGTGCCGCCGGCGGAGGCCGCATGGTCGGCGATATAGGCCCAGCCCGACTCGTCGATCGCCCCCAGTGCAAACTCGCTGCTGTAGGGCGAAGTGAGCTTGCGCACCAGCACCACATCGAGTTCGCCCTCCAGCAGTTCGGCGATGGTTTTGCCCATGGGCACCGCGCCGCGTGGAATGGCGAGTATCAGCGGATGCTGGCCGCGATAAGTATCCAGGGCCTTGGCCAGCTGGCGCCCTGCATCCTGGCGGTCTGCAAATAGCATGTTTGCCCCTTGTTCCGTTGCTTTCAAATTAGGCGCCCGAATCATTTCCGGCAAGCCGATTCGCGGCGGACTACATTTAGATGTAGACGGAATCCAGCAATGATTGATGAATCGGCCTATTTCGAGCACGGTGCCGACATCGGCGTGGTCGGCCGCGGCGCCACGCTGGCAGCGGCATTCGTTGACGCTGCGCGCGCCATGTTCGCGATCATGGCCAGGCCGGACGAGGTGGTGGAATCGCTGGGCGTCGAGATCGATTTCGACGAGCCGGATGCGGAATTCGCCCTCGTCACCTGGCTCAACCGCCTGCTGGCCGAGGCGCGCCTCCAGGGTGCGGTGTTCAGCCGCTTCGAACTGGCTCGCGACGGCGCGCATTACCGAGGCCACGCGTTCGGCAGCAAATGGAGTCCGGCCATCGAACGCGGCACCGAGGTCAAGGGCGCGACGCTGACCGCGCTGTCGGTGAAGCAGGATGAGAGCGGCTGGGAAGCACGCTGCATCGTGGATGTGTGAATTTTGGAAAAACCGTTAACCACGGGGAGCACGGGGAACACGGGGAGAAACCGAGAAGTTAAAAAGCAAGGCAGCCAAGCGCTAAGGTTTTCATCTTGTTTTTGACTTTTGAGTTAATTCCCCCCGTGCGCCCCGTGTCCCCCGTGGTTCAAATGTTTTTCAGGACGAGTCATGGATATCAGTCGTTTCAAAGCCCTGAACGAAACCTGCTGGACCCTGCCCAAGAGCGCAGGCGAGACGCGCGCGGAAGTGCAGCTTTACGCCGATCGCGAACTGCTCGCGGGCATGGACGACAAGGTGGCCGAGCAGATTTTGAATGTGGCGAGGCTGCCGGGCATCGTCGGCCCGGCCATGACCATGCCCGACGCGCACTGGGGCTACGGCTTTCCCATCGGCGGCGTGGCGGCCTTCGATGCCGATGCAGGCGGCATCATCTCCGCCGGCGGGGTCGGCTTCGACATTTCCTGCGGCATTCGCTGCCTGCGCACCAACCT
>DISR01000067.1 GCA_002421825.1 Thiobacillus sp. UBA6205
TTGTTTGCCAGCCTGCTGACGGCGATGAAGCCGCTCATGGGAATGCAGCCTGCGGCGGCGTAATGACAACGACACAAGAAATGTTCAACCAAGGGAGGTGAAAAATGGAGTGGTTTCTAAAAGTCGTCAAGAGCTTTTCCTTCGAAGGTCGCGCGCGCCGCAAGGAGTACTGGATGTTCGTGCTGTTTGTCGTGATCATCGGATTCGTGCTCGGCTTTTTTGACAGCCTGCTCGGCATCTACTCGCCGAAAGCAGAAATTGGCTTGTTGAGCGGCCTATTTGCGCTCGCGATCCTGATCCAGCATATCGCGGTAGGCGTGCGCAGGCTGCACGACACCGGACGCAGCGGCTGGTGGCTTTTGATCGTCCTAATCCCGTTCGTTGGCCCGATCATCGTGCTGGTGCTGATGGCTCTTGAAGGCAGGCAGGGCGACAACCAATACGGGCCCGACCCCAAGGCAGCCTGACCTCAGGCCAGGCCATAGGCTTGGCGTACAACCAATCGACCGGATCAAATAGCCCGAGTAAAATGCTCGGGCTATTTATTTTCATTTCTTTGATCACCATGCTCGTTTCCAACCCCGGCATCCAGGCTTTCCATCCTCCCCGGCGCACCCTCATGGGCCCCGGTCCTTCCGACGTGCCGCAGCGCATCCTCGACGCCATGGCCCGCCCCACCATCGGCCACCTCGACCCTGCCTTCCAGGAAATGATGGAAGAAATCAAGGTGCTGTTGCGCTACGCCTACCAGACCGAGAATCCGCTGACCTTCCCGGTGTCGGCGCCCGGCTCGGCCGGCATGGAGATGTGCTTCGTCAACCTGGTGGAGCCGGGCGACAAGGTCATCGTCTGCGTGAACGGCGTATTCGGCGGACGCATGCTGGAAAACGTCAAGCGCTGCGGCGGCATTCCCGTTGTGATCGAGGACGAATGGGGCAAGCCGGTCACCGTAGCCAAGGTCGAGCAGGCCTTCCGCGACCATGCCGATGCGAAAGTGCTGGCCTTCGTGCACGCGGAGACCTCGACCGGCGCGCAAAGCGATGCCGAATCGCTGGCGTTGCAAGCGCACCAGCACGGCGCGCTCACCATCATGGACTGCGTGACTTCGCTCGGCGGCACCCCGGTGCTGATCGACGAATGGGGCATCGACGCCGCCTATTCCGGCAGCCAGAAATGCCTGTCCTGCACGCCCGGCCTGTCGCCGGTGACCTTCTCCGAGCGCGCGATCAACAAGGTCAAGGCGCGCAGGACGCCGGTGCAAAGCTGGTTCCTGGATTTGAATCTGGTGCTGGGCTACTGGCAGGCCGAAGGCAAGCGCACCTACCACCACACCGCCCCCATCAACCCCCTCTATGGCCTGCACGAGGCGCTGGTGATCCTGGCCGAAGAGGGTATCGAAAACGCCTGGGCGCGCCACCGCGCCATGCACGAAAAACTGCGCGACGGCCTGGAAGTCATGGGGCTGGATTTTGTCGTGGAGGAAAGCGCGCGCCTGCCGCAGTTGAATTCGGTGTGGGTGCCAAAAGGCGTGGACGACGCTGCAAGCCGCGCCAGGTTGCTGGGCGAATTCAGCCTGGAAATCGGCGCCGGCCTCGGCGTGCTTGCAGGCAAGGTCTGGCGCATAGGCTTGATGGGCCATTCCGCCAAACAGGAGAATGTCGATTTCTGCCTGAAGGCAGTGCGCAGCGTGCTGCACAAGTAGAACCCATTCACAGGGAGGCAAGGGAGGAACGGGAGGAAAACCCAAGCAATATTTTGCTTTACTCCCTTGCCTCCTTTACCTCCCTGTTCAGGGTTTTTATTTTTTCAGCATTTCTGCATCAGGTTTTCGCTTTCAACCGCTTCCAGATTTCCAGCGTGAGCCCCGCCTGATTCAACGTGTAGAAATGCAGGCCCGGCGCGCCGCCGGCCAGCAGGCGCTCGCACATCCCCGTCACCACATCGAGGCCGAAGGCGCGGATGGAAGCGCTGTCGTCGCCGTAACCTTCCATGCGCTTCCTGATCCAGCGCGGAATGTCGGCGCCGCAGGCGTCGGAAAAACGCGCCAGCTGGGAGAAATTGCCGATCGGCATGATGCCGGGCACGATGGGCACGTCCACCCCCAAGGCATGCGCCTCGTCGACGAAACGGAAGTAGGCATCGGCATTGAAGAAATACTGCGTGATCGCGGAATTCGCGCCCGCCATCACCTTGTGCGCAAACCGCCTGAGATCGTCCTGGGCGCTTCTCGCCTGCGGGTGGATTTCCGGATAGGCCGCGACTTCGAGATGGAACGCGTCGCCGGTCTCGGCACGAATGAATTCCACCAGTTCGCTGGCATAGCGCAACTCGCCCGGCTCGGCCATGCCCGAGGGCAGGTCGCCTCTGAGCGCGACGATGCGACGGATGCCGCGCTGCCTGTAGGTGTCGAGGATGGCGCGAATGTCCGCACGGGTGGTGCCGATGCAGGACAGGTGGGGGGCGGCCTCGTGCCCTTCGTGCTGGATCTCCAGCACGGTCTCGAGCGTGCGGTCGCGGGTGGAACCGCCGGCGCCGAAGGTCACGGAAAAGAACTCAGGCTTGATGGTCTCTGCCAGCTGCGCGCGCGCGGCGCGCAGCTTGTCCATGCCCTCGGGCGTCTTGGGCGGGAAAAATTCGATACTGAAATTACGTGTGGCCATGCTTCAGTCTTTTTTGTCGGGAATGAGCGCGGACAGCGCCCAGGCGATCATGCCGTACAGAATCGCGCCGACCATGGCCGACACGAAACCCTGCACCTGGAATCCCGGCAGCAGCGCGCTGGCCAGCCAGAACAGCAGGCCATTGAGCACCAGATAAAAAATGCCCAGGGTCAGCAGCGTGATCGGCAAGGTCAGCAGCGCCAGCACCGGCCGCACCAGCGTGTTGATGAAGCCCAGCACCAGCGCGGCGACAAGCGCCGTGCCGAAACCCGCCACCTGGATGGTGGGCAACAGATAAGTCACCAGCAGCAGGGCGACGGCGTTCAATATCCACAGCAGCAGCAGGCGCATGGCACGCTCCTTTGGCGTCGATCAATAACGGTAATGGTCCGTCTTGTACGGGCCTTCCTTGGGCACGCCGATGTAGGCGGCCTGCTGGTCGGTCAGTTCGGTCAATTGGGCGTTGAGCTTCTTCAGCTGCAGCCGCGCCACGTGCTCGTCCAGATGCTTGGGCAGGGTGTACACGCCGACCGGGTACTTGTGGTGTTGCGAGTACAACTCGATCTGCGCCAGCGTCTGGTTGGCAAAAGATGAACTCATCACGTAGCTGGGATGCCCCGTGGCGCAGCCCAGGTTCACCAGGCGTCCCTTGGCGAGCAGGATGATGCGCTTGCCGTCAGGGAAGATCACGTGGTCGACCTGCGGCTTGATTTCTTCCCACTGGTATTTTTCCAGCGAGGCGACGTCGATTTCATTATCAAAATGCCCGATGTTGCAGACGATGGCCTGGTCCTTCATCCTGGCCATGTGCTCATGGTTGATGACATGGTAGTTGCCGGTGGCGGTGACGAAGATGTCGGCCTTGTCCGCGGCGTAGTCCATGGTCACCACGCGGTAGCCTTCCATCGCCGCCTGCAGCGCACAGATCGGGTCGATCTCGGTGATCCACACCTGGGCCGACAGCGCGCGCAGCGCCTGCGCCGAGCCCTTGCCCACGTCGCC
>DISR01000012.1 GCA_002421825.1 Thiobacillus sp. UBA6205
ACATGACCGACTGCCACGCGCAGCTTCTGCCCATCCATTTCCGCGAGCCGAGCGTCAACCTCGGCGTCGGCAGCGCGAGCGGCCGACCGCCGCACCTGGTCGGCGAGCATCTGCTCAGGCATTTCAAAATCAGGCCTGGCACCCGCGAGGCGCATGCCTTCACCTATCTCGACTTCGTGCAGGCAGCGCGCACCTACGGCAAGGTGGGCGGTTTCGCGCACCTGAAAACCCTGGTCGACCGCGTGCGCGCGCAGCGCCCCGGCGCTCTGCTGCTGGACGGCGGCGATACCTGGCAGGGCTCGGCCACCTCGCTGTGGACCAACGCACAGGACATGGTGGATGCCTGCATCCAGCTGGGCGTGAACGTGATGACCCCGCACTGGGAAATGACCTATGGCGCCACGCGCGTGATGGAAGTCGTCAACAACGACTTCAAGAAGGCCGGCATCGACTTCATCGCGCAGAACATCGTCACCGCAGATTTCGGCGATCAGGTGTTCAAACCCTACGTCATCAAGCAGATGAATGGCGTGAACGTCGCCATCATCGGCCAGGCCTTCCCCTACACCCCCATCGCCCACCCCAGGCACCTGGTGCCGGACTGGAGCTTCGGCATCCGCGACGATTCCATGCAGAAGTGGGTCGACGAGGTGCGCGCCAAGGGTGCGCAGGTGGTGGTGGTGCTGTCGCACAACGGCATGGACACAGACATCAAGATGGCTTCCCGCGTTACCGGCATCGACGCCATCCTCGGCGGCCACACCCACGACGGCGTGCCGCAGCCGGTTCCGGTGAAGAACGCCAGGGGGATCACCCTGGTCACCAACGCCGGCTCCAACGGCAAGTTCCTCGGCGTCCTGGATTTCGACGTCCAGAACGGCAAGATCTCCGGCTGGAACTACCGCCTGCTGCCGATTTTCGCCAACCTGCTGCCGGCCGACCCGCAGATGGACGCGCTGATCAGGAAAGTGCGCGCACCCTACGAAGCCAAGCTCGGCGAGAAGCTCGCGGTGACCGACGATTTCCTCTTCCGCCGGGGCAATTTCAACGGCACCTTCGACCAGGTCATCCTCGACGCGCTGATGAAGGTGAAAGGCGCGGACGCAGCGTTCTCGCCCGGATTCCGCTGGGGCACCTCGCTTCTGCCGGGCGACGCCATCACCCTGGAGCGCGTCATGGACCAGACCGCCGTCACCTACCCGCAGACCACGCTCACCAACATGACGGGCGAGATGATCAAGACAATCATGGAAGACGTCTGCGACAACCTGTTCAACGCCGATCCCTACTACCAGCAGGGCGGCGACATGGTGCGCGTCGGCGGCATCCAGTACACCGTGAACCCGCATGCCAGGATGGGCCGCCGCATTTCCGGCATGATGCTGGACGGCAAGCCAGTTTCCCCCACCCGGACCTACAAGGTCGCCGGCTGGGCGCCGGTGGGCGAGGGCGTGACCGGCACCCCGATCTGGGACGTGGTCGCCGAATACCTGCGCGACATCAAGGTGGTGAAGCCGGTCCGGCTCAACCTGCCCAAGGTGGTGGGCATGCGCGGCAATCCCGGCATGGGCTGATTCCAGCCAGCCAGCAACGCCACAACGGGGCTACGGCCCCGTTTTTTGCGGCCGATTTGCAACATCCGGGCGCAACTTCCCGCGCCCGAATGACGCGGGGGTTTGCAAACATGTATTTGAAATGCATAATAAGGTCCGCGATTCGGATTTGGGCAGGATAGCGATCCGAACCGCGCTTCCCACCCTAGACAGCGAGGATACCAACCATCATGAGCTCGGCGTTCACCAAATCCGCAGCCCGTAACATCTTCTACGGCGGCGCGGTGTTCTTTTTCCTGTTGTTACTCGGACTCACTTTCGACACCATGCAGACGCTTCCCAAACGCGACAACCGCGCCAACCTGACCGACTCGGTCGAGCGCGGCAAGCATATCTGGGAAACGCGCAACTGCATCGGTTGCCACACGCTGCTGGGAGAAGGTGCCTATTTCGCTCCCGAGCTCGGCAACGTCTATACCCGCCGCGGTCCGGAGTTCATCAAGGCGTGGATCAAGGCCCAGCCCACCGGCGCGCCCGGACGCCGCCAGATGCCCAATTTCAACCTGAGCGAGGAGCAGCTCGACGATCTGGTTGCCTTCCTCAAATACGCGTCCGAGATCAACACGGCCAAGTGGCCGCCGAACATCGAAGGTTGATTTGATTCGACCCAATTACGCACAGAAAGGGAGCTATTCATGAAATACCAATCCCAGGCGGTCGCGAAGCCTTATTTCATCGCGGCAATCGGGCTGTTCGTCGGCCAGATCCTGTTCGGCCTCATCATGGGCCTGCAATACGTGGTCGGCGACTTCCTGTTCCCGGCCATCCCCTTCAACGTCGCCCGCATGGTGCACACCAACCTGCTGATCGTGTGGCTGCTGTTCGGCTTCATGGGCGCGGCGTATTACCTGATTCCGGAGGAATCCGAACGCGAGCTTTACAGTCCGAAGCTCGCGCTCGCCATGTTCTGGATATTCCTCGTGGCCGGCGCCCTGACCATCGTCGGCTACCTGTTCGTACCCTACGCCAAGCTCGCCGAAATGACCGGCAACGATCTGCTGGCGACCATGGGCCGCGAATTCCTCGAGCAGCCTCTGCCCACCAAGATCGGCATCGTGATCGTGGCGCTGGCCATGCTGTTCAACCTGTCGATGACCGTGCTCAAGGGCCGCAAGACCGCGATCAACCTGGTCATGCTGCTCGGCCTGTGGGGCCTGGCGATCTTCTTCCTGTTCTCCTTCTACAACCCGGCCAACCTGGTGAAGGACAAGTTCTACTGGTGGTGGGTCGTGCACCTGTGGGTGGAAGGCGTGTGGGAGCTGATCATGGGCGCGATGCTGGCCTTCGTGCTGGTCAAGGTGACCGGCGTCGACCGCGAGGTGATCGAGAAGTGGCTGTATGTGATCATCGCCATGGCGCTCATCACCGGCCTGGTCGGCATGGGCCACCATTACTACTGGATCGGCACACCCGAATACTGGCAGTGGTGGGGCAGCGTGTTCTCCGCCCTGGAGCCTATTCCCTTCTTCATGATGACGCTGTTCGCCTTCAACATGGTCAACCGCCGCCGCCGCGAGCACCCGAACAAGGCCGCCGTGCTGTGGGCACTGGGCACCGGCGTGATGGCCTTCCTCGGCGCGGGCGTGTGGGGCTTCCTGCACACCCTGGCCCCGGTGAACTACTACACCCACGGCAGCCAGATCACTGCGGCGCACGGCCACATGGCCTTCTACGGCGCCTATGTGATGGTGGTGCTCACCATGATCAGCTACACCATGCCGCTGCTGCGCGGCCGCGAGGCCAACAGCCCCAAGGCACAGGTATTGGAAATGTGGGCGTTCTGGCTGATGACCGTCTCCATGGTGTTCATCACGCTGTTCCTCACCGCCGCCGGCATCCTGCAGATCTGGCTGCAGCGCATGGGCGAAACGCCGCTGGGCTTCATGGCCACGCAGGACCAGGTCGCGCTGTTCTACTGGATGCGCGAATACACCGGCCTGGTGTTCTTCACCGGCCTCATGCTGTACATCGGCAGCTTCTTCGTGAAGGGCGACAAGACCCAGGCTTCCTGAACCCGCTTCCCGCCCGGTTCGCCGGGCGGCTGCTGAACCGCCATGAATATTGCCATTGCACTACCCACGCCGCAGGATCGCCCTGGCACATTGCCGGGCGACCTGGCGATGTGGTTCTTCATCTTCGCCGAACTGCTCGTGTTCGGCGTCCTCTTTCTCGCGTACGCGTTCGCGCGCGCACGCAATGTCGAACTGTTCGACGCCTCGCAGCACAATCTCGACCGGCTGAGCGGCGCCATCAACACGGCACTGCTCATCACCAGCAGCTACTTCGTGGTCCGCGCCGTCGACCGCATCCGCCACGGCGCATCGCGCGCCTGCGCCGCCTGGCTGGCAGCAGCCATGGCCCTGGGCGCCGCCTTCCTGGCGCTGAAGCTCGTCGAGTTCGGCGGCAAGTTCGCCGCCGGCATCACGATGTCGACCAACACCTTCTTCATGTTCTACATCGGCCTGGGGTTCTTCCATTTCATGCACGTCGTGCTCGGCATGGTCATTCTCGGCTATGTCGCGGTGAAGGCCTGGCAAGGCGGCTACAGCGCGGCCGATCACACCGGCGTGGAAACCGGCGCCTCCTACTGGCACATGGTCGACCTGGTATGGATCGTGCTCTTTCCGCTCATCTACGTGATGCACTGAGACCATGAAACAGGCGACCGCCCTCTGGCTGCTCCTGCTGGCATTGACCGCACTGACCACGCAGGCCTCCACCCTTGCCGCGGGCATGATTGTGCCGCTGGCGCTGGCCGCGACCTTCATCAAGGGCCAGGTCGTCATCGACCACTTCATGGCGCTCCGACACGTCGCCGGCATCTTGCGCTGGCTGGTGCCGGCCTGGCTCATGCTGTTGCTCGGCCTCATCGCCTACGCATTCACCCTGAACCCGAACTGAGCGGAGACCCGCATGAACGATCTCACCGAAGCCGCCGTCGCCGCAAAGGCCGGGGTGCCCTGGTATCACCCCGTCGGCCGCGAGTGCGAACTGTTCGAATACGCCTTCCGCAACCGCCTGCCGCTCCTCGTCAAGGGCCCGACCGGCTGCGGCAAGACGCGCTTCGTCGCGCACATGGCCGCGCGCCTAAAGCGGCCGCTCATCACCGTGGCCTGCCACGACGACCTCACCGCCGCCGACCTGGTCGGTCGCCATCTCATCGGCGACGGCCAGACCCTCTGGTCAGACGGCCCGCTCACCCGCGCGGTGCGCCAGGGCGGCATCTGCTATCTGGACGAGGTGGTCGAGGCGCGCAAGGACACCACCGTGGTCCTGCACCCGCTCACCGACGACCGCCGCATCCTGCCGCTCGAGCGCACCGGCGAGGAACTGCACGCGCCCGACGACTTCATGCTGGTGGTGTCGTACAACCCCGGCTACCAGAACCTGCTGAAAAGCCTCAAGCCCTCAACCCGACAGCGCTTCGTCGCCATCACGCTCGGCTTTCCTCCGCGCGAAATCGAGGAGAAGATCCTCGTCGCCGAAACCGGCGTCGCCCCGGCGATGGCGGCGCGCCTGGTGACGCTCGCCGGGCACCTGCGCGAACTCAAGGACCACGATCTCGAAGAAGCCGCCTCGACCCGCCTGCTGGTGTATGCGGCCGGCCTCATCGCCGCCGGCTGCGATCCGGTCGTCGCCTGCGACGCCGCGCTGGTGGAGCCGCTCACCGACGATGCCGACACCGCCGAGGCGCTCATCGAAGTGGTACGCGCGAGCTTCGGCGCATGAACGAATCCACTGGGCGCATCTCTCCCGCCGTGCTTGCCGAGGCGCTCTATCTCGTCAACCTGCTGCTCGCGCCGGGGCTCGCCTTCATGCTTCTGCTGCTGCTGTTCCGCCGCCACCGCAGCAGCGCCGACGCGCTGACGCGCGGCCACGTGCGCCAGGCCTTCGCCGCCAGCCTCGCCGCCGGCTTCCTGCTGGTTGGCGTGCCCGGGCTGATCGCGCTCGCCGGCGACCTCGGCCAGGCCAATACGTGGACCGTGCTTCTGCTCTATTTCGTATGCGCACATGCGGCGCTGGTGCTGCTGGGCGTGCTCGCCCTCGCTCGCGCGCTCGCCGGCAAACCCTACGCCTACCCGCTGCTCGGAGGCTTCCAGTGATCGGCACCCAGGCCACCGAGGCGATTCGCGCCGAACTCGCGCGCCGCCCGCGCGGCTGGCTCGGCCTGCCCGTGCAGCGCTGGCGCCGCATCACCCAGGCGGGTTTCTTCATCCTGTTCATCGTCGCGCCCATCTTCGACATCTTCCGCCTCGACCTCAACCTCGGCCATCTCATCCTGTTCGGTTTCGACTGGACACTCGGCCTTGAAGGCTATGCCGAGGGGCGCATTTCGACCGTCGAGGCGACGATGAATCTGCTGCTGCGCGGCTTCCTGCCGCTGGTGGCCGTGGCGGGCACGATCCTCTTCGCCGGCTGGAAATGGGGTCGCCTCTACTGCGGCTGGCTGTGCCCGCATTTCTCGGTGGTCGAGACCATCAACCAGACGCTGCGCCGCGCCATCGGCAAGCAGAGCCTGTGGGACAGGAAGCCGCAGCCGGAAAGGAACCCAGACGGCAGCGTCACGAAACGGGATGCGATCTGGTGGCTTGCCGTGCTGCCGCTCACCATCGGCTTCGCCATGCTGTGGGCGGTGGTGTTGCTCACCTACCTGCTGTCGCCTGCCGAAATCTACGGCAACCTCGTGAACGGCACGCTGACACGCAACCAGACCATCTTCCTCACCGCCGCGACGATCGCCTTCTTCGTCGAATTCATGTTCGCGCGCCACCTGTTCTGCCGCTACGGCTGCGCCGTCGGGCTGTTCCAGAGCCTCGCCTGGATGGGCAACGACAAGGCCATGGTGATCGGCTTCAGCCGCGAGCGGGCGCGCGACTGCGCCAGCTGCAACTCCGCCTGCGACCAGGTCTGCCCGATGCGCCTCAACCCGCGCAACGTCAAGCGCATGATGTTCGCCTGCGTGCAGTGCGGCCAGTGCGTGGACGCCTGCGACCACACCCAGGCCGCCAACCCGGACGGCGCGCTGCTCAACTGGGTGCACGACCTGCACGCCGAATCCGAGGCTGCCTTCAACGCCCGCGCGGCCCGCGCGGCGCAACCGTCCTGCCGGCGCCAGGAAGCCTGAGATGGAAGAATACGTCGGCGGCCTGTGGGACCGTTTCATTACTCGCACGGCGTACCGCGGCCACCCCAAGGCGCGCGTCGAGCTCAAGGAGATCGAGCGCATGGCGCCGGTGTTCTTCCGCGCCCTCGGTGGCGATGGCGGCCTTTCCCTGCGCGCCGGCACCGCCACCGCGCACGGCGCGCGGCGCAGCTTCATGGAGCGCGTCGCCGGCATCGGCGAGAAGACCGAGCTCGCCTGGCGCGACGAGGCCACGCTTTATCTGCCATCCACGCTCGATGTGTTCCCGGAGCGCGCATTGAACCGCGAGTTGTATCTGTGGCTGATCGCGCTGGCTGCGCACGACGTCGCCGCGGAAGCGCCCTGGATCGTGCGCAACCAGGCGGCGGCCGCTGCCACGCTGGCCGCGCTGCCCGGCCTGGCGCCGCGCTACCGCAGGCTGGTCGAGGCGCTGATCGCGCTGCGCCCGGCACCGGCGAAACTCGAAGGCACCGAACGCGCGGCGGAGGAAGCCATCCGCGCCGCACTCGACGCGCCAGGCTCGGTGGAGCGCTTCGTCGCCGGCAAGCGAGCGCCGGACCCCGTCCCGCTGTGGCTGCATCCCGAGCCCCCGGCCAGCACGGCGCGCGCGCGCCTGGCGGGTGACACCACGCCGCAATCCGGCGAAAAGCGCGCGCGCACCGACCGTGAAGGCCGCAAACGGCGTGCCGAACGCGTCGACATGCCGGAAGGCAAGGCGCCCTTCATGCTGATGTTCCGCGCCGAAAGCCTGTTCTCCTGGGCGGAGTTCATCAAGATGGACCGCGCGCTCGATGAGGACGAAAACGAAGACGCGGAAAAGGCCGCCGACGACCTCGACTTCCTCAGCATCACCGAAGGCGAGACCACCAGCGCCAGCCGCATCCGCTTCGACCTCGACCTGCCGGCGGAAGCCGACGACGACATCAAGCTCGTCGACGGCATCCTGCTGCCCGAGTGGGATTGCCGCAAGCAACGCCTGCAGCCCGAGCATTGCAGCCTGCAGATGCTGGTCGCGCGCGACGCCGAACCCTGCGCCCTGCCGCCGCCGCTGCGCGCACCGGCGCGACGCCTCAGGCAGCAGTTCCAGGCGCTGACCACGCAGCCTGCACGGCTGCGTGGTCAGCTCTCCGGCAGCGACCTCGACATCGACGCCTGCGTGCGCTTCGCCGCCGACCGCGCAAGCGGCGCGGTGGCGCCGGAACCGGGTCTGTACGTCGACAGCCGGCGCCAGGAGCGCGACCTCTCCTGCCTGCTGCTCGCCGACCTGTCGCTGTCGACCGACGCCTGGATCGGCGAATCGGGGCGGGTGATCGACGTCATCCGCGACAGCCTGCTGCTGTTTTCCGAGGCGCTCGCCGCGACCGGCGACCGCTTCGCGCTGTACGGCTTTTCCTCGGTACGCCGCCACAACGTGCGCTTCCATCTGCTGAAAGGCTTCGACGAACGCTACGGCGACCTCATTCGCGGCCGCCTCGCGGCGGTCAAACCCGGCTACTACACCCGCATGGGCGCGGCCATCCGCCACGCCTCGGCGATTCTCTCCTCGCGCCCGTCGGCGCGGCGTTTGCTGCTCATCCTCACCGACGGCAAGCCCAACGACCTCGACAAGTACGAGGGTCGCTATGGCATCGAGGACACCCGCATGGCCATCGTCGAAGCGCGCCGCCAGGGGCTCATCCCGTTCTGCGTGACCATCGACGCGAAGGCAGGCGACTACCTGCCCCACCTCTTCGGCGCCACCGGTTTTGTCGTCGTGCATGACGCCGCGGCGCTGCCGCGCACCCTGCCGGACCTCTACGCCCGGCTCACCGAAAACAGCTGACCCTTTCTCAACACCCAGGAGCACGCATGAAAATCGAAATCCTCAATATCGCCAGCCCCTTCAATGCCGAAGCGCTCGAACAAGCCAGCGCCAGCCTGAAGGCGATGCCAGGCGTGCACAACGTCATGCTTGTCGACACCCCGATGAGCCTGCATGTCCGCGTCGACGACGCGCCGACCCGCGCTGAACTGGTGGCGGCGCTCGCCAAGGCCGGCGTCACGATCGAAGAGGCGCGGCATCCGCACGCGCCCGGCAACTGCTGCGGCGGCTGCGGCGGCTAAGCCTCCCCGCTCGCACGGCGCAATTCCGGCGCCATCCTGTCCTGTCAGCCACCGCGAAGCGCGCACGGCGCTTCGTGCGGGCCGGCCCCACAATCGGCCGCGTGCCCGGCCCGTTTCCGGATCGCCGCGACCCTGCCTGCGGCCCCCGGTTCCCCTCCCTCCGCCGCCAGCAATCAACGGCTTTTAGCGGATACAATTGTTGTTTTATCCGACGCCCACGCACGCGCCTCCTACCGACGCCATGAAAAGCAGCGCCATCCGCCAGAGTTTCCTCGACTTCTTCGCCTCCAAGGGCCATGCCGTGGTTCCGTCCAGCCCGCTGGTGCCGGGCAACGACCCCACGCTGCTGTTCACCAACGCCGGCATGGTGCAGTTCAAGGACGTGTTCCTTGGCCTGGACAAGCGCCCCTACGCTCGCGCCGTGTCTTCCCAGCGTTGCGTGCGCGCCGGCGGCAAGCACAACGACCTGGAGAACGTCGGTTACACCGCGCGCCACCACACCTTCTTCGCGATGCTGGGCAACTTCAGCTTCGGCGACTACTTCAAGCGCGACGCGATTTCGTACGCCTGGGAGCTGCTCACCGAGGTCTTCAAGCTACCCAAGGACAAGCTCT